>NZ_JAMYMR010000004.1:0-321468 GCF_040318635.1 Mesorhizobium sp. M1066 | reverse complement strand
TCCACACCCCCCAGGACGTCGTCTCGTTCTCAGGCGAAAAAGAGCCAGCCACTCCGCGCCCCCCCCCAAGCTCAACCCCGCACTCGTCAACGTGGATCTCGCCGACGTCGCCGCCTCACAGCAGGGTCGCGCGGGCCTGCGCCTCCAGCACGCCTTGCCGAATGCGCGCATCGTCTATGTCTCGGCGACCGGCGCAACCACGGTCCACAATCTCGCCTATGCCCAGCGCCTCGGCCTCTGGGGCGGCGAGGACTTTCCGTTCTCGACCCGCGCCGAATTCGTCGAAGCGATCGAGGACGGCGGCGTGGCGGCGATGGAAGTTCTGGCCCGCGACCTGCGCTCGCTCGGGCTCTACACGGCGCGGTCGCTCTCCTATGACGGTGTCGAATACGAGCTGCTCGAGCATCAGCTTACGCTCGAGCAGACGCGCATCTATGACGCCTATGCCGGGGCGTTCGCCGTCATCCATAACAATCTCGACGCGGCGATGCAGGCCGCCAACATCACCGGCGACAGCGGGACGCTGAACCGGCAGGCCAAGTCCGCCGCTCGCTCAGCCTTCGAATCCGCCAAGCAGCGCTTCTTCGGTCATCTGTTGACGTCGATGAAGACGCCGACCTTGATCCGGTCAATCGAGCAGGATCTGGCGGACGGACACGCCGCCGTGATCCAGATCGTGTCGACCGGCGAAGCCCTGATGGAGCGTCGCCTCGCGGAGATCCCGACCGAGGAATGGAACGACGTCCGGGTGGACATCACGCCCAGGGAATATGTTCTGGATTATCTCGCCCATTCCTTCCCGGTGCAGCTCTACGAGCCCTTCACCGACAGCGAGGGTAATCTGTCGTCGCGGCCCGTGTTTCGCGACGGTCAACCCGTCGAGAGCCGTGACGCCGTCGCCCGTCGTGATCGTTTGATCGAAAGGCTCGCCTCGCTGCCGCCGGTCGCTGGCGCGCTCGACCAGATCGTCCAGCGCTTCGGCGCCGATGTCGTGGCGGAGGTGACCGGACGCTCGCGCCGCATCGTCCGCAAGACCAGCCTTGGCGGTATCGATCGCCTTGCTGTCGAGAACCGCGCCGGATCGGCCAATCTCGCCGAGACGCAGGCCTTCATGGACGATCAGAAGCGTATCCTGATCTTCTCGGACGCCGGCGGCACCGGGCGTAGCTATCACGCCGATCTGTCGGCGCGGAACCAGCGGCTGCGCGTCCACTATCTGCTGGAGCCGGGGTGGAAGGCCGACGCCGCCATTCAAGGCCTGGGTCGCACCAACCGGACCAACCAAGCCCAGCCGCCGCTGTTCCGGCCGATCTCGACCGACGTGAAGGCGGAAAAGCGGTTCCTGTCGACCATCGCCCGCCGCCTCGACACCCTGGGCGCGATCACGCGCGGCCAGCGCCAGACTGGCGGCCAGGGGCTGTTCCGGCCCGAGGACAACCTCGAAAGCCACTATGCCCGCGACGCACTAAGGCAGCTCTATCTGCTGTTGGTGCGGGGCAAGGTCGACGGCTGCTCGCTCCAGATGTTCGAGGACGCCACCGGCCTGTCGCTAACCGATTCCACCGGCATCAAGGACGAGCTGCCGCCGATCACCACCTTCCTCAACCGGCTGCTGGCGCTAACCATCGAACTCCAGGGCGTCCTGTTCACGGCGTTCGAGCGGCTGCTGAACGCCAAGGTCGAAGGCGCCATCGCCTCCGGCAGCTACGACGTCGGGCTGGAGACCCTGCAGGCCGAGAGCTTCATCGTCACCGATCGCCGGACCATCCATGTCCATCCCGGAACCGGCGCCGAAGCCCAGCTGCTGACAATCATCCAGCGCCAGCGCAACCGGCCGGTGACGCTGGCCGACGCGCTCGATCATCTCGACGACCCGCGCGCCAGACTGCTGATCAACGAGCGCTCGGGCCGCGCCGCCGTGCAGATCCCGACCACCAGCATCATGCTGGACGATGGCGAGATCGAACGGCGCGTCCGGCTGATCCGGCCGATGGAGGCGCACAATCTTCCCATCAGGATGATGGACGAGACCCATTGGATCGACGCGGACCGAACCGGCTTCACCGCGGCATGGAGCGCCGAGCTGGCCGAGGTGCAGGAGTTTGCCGACAGCACCATCCACATCGTCAGCGGGCTGTTGTTGCCGATCTGGAAGCGGCTGCCGAACGAGTCGACGCGGGTCTATCGGCTTCAGACTGACGACGGCGAGCGCATCGTCGGCCGTCGGGTCTCTCCCGCATGGGTCGCTGGCGCGCTCGCCACCGGCACATCGACCCTGACACCGGACGACGCCTTCATGGCGCTGATGGATGGCAAGACCATCCTCGACCTTGCCGAGGGTCTTCAGCTTCATCGCGTCCGGATCATGGGCGCCAACCGCATCGAGCTGTCGGGCTTCACAGACGCCATGCGCGATCGCCTGCGGGCCTATGGCCTGTTTCAAGAGATCATCTCGTGGAAGCTGCGGATGTTCGTGCCGACCGATGCGACCGGCGCCGCGATCCTGGCCAAGGTGCTCGAGCGCTATCCCGTCGAACGCATCGGCGGGCGGGAGCCGGCGTGATGGCACGGCACGACGCTTCAGAGTTAGCGATCCGTCTTGGCCGGCAGGCCGAGGCGGTGTGCCGCCATTACCTCTCCGCTGGTCACCGCGAGGGTCGCTATTGGCTGGTCGGCGACGTGCGCAACACGCCGGGCCGCTCGATGTTCGTGCGGCTGAAGGGCGGCGAAACCGGCAAGGGCGCCGCCGGCAAATGGACCGACGCCGCCACCGGCGAGCATGGCGACCTGCTCGATGTCATCCGCGAGAGCTGCGGCCTGGTCGACTTCAAGGACGTCGCCCACGAGGCGCGCACCTTCCTATCGATGCCGCATCCCGAACCGGATCGTCCGCATGCTGGCGAGAGTAAATCACCGGCGCCATCAGGATCACCGGAAGCGGCACGGCGGCTCTTTGCCATGGCGCAGCCGATTTCAGGCACGCTCGTAAAGACGTATCTACGCACACGCGGCATTACGGATTTGCACGGAACCGGAAGCCTGCGCTTCCATCCCCGCTGCTATTACCGGCCCGACGAGTATTCCCCGACCGAGACCTGGCCGGCGATGATCGCATCGGTCACCGATCTCGATGGGCGTCAAACCGGCGCGCATCGCACATGGCTCGCCCCTGACGGATCGGACAAGGCCCCGATCGACACGCCGAGACGGGCGATGGGCGATCTCCTGGGTCATGCCGTTCGCTTCGGCGTGGCGGGCGAGGTGATGGCGGCAGGTGAAGGTATCGAGACGATGCTGTCGCTGAGGATGGCGCTGCCCACCATGCCGATGGCGGCGGCCCTCTCGGCAGCACATCTCTCGGCCATCCTGTTCCCCGACACGCTGCGTCGACTCTACATCGCCCGCGACAACGATCCGGCAGGCGACGGTGCAGTGGCGACGTTGATCGAACGCGCGAACGCGGCCGGGATCGAGGCGGTCGTGGTGTCGCCAGCCTTGAGCGACTTCAACGAGGATCTCCGCTTGACTGGACTCGACAGCCTCCGGGCAGCGGCTCGGGTGCAGGTCGCGGCACAGGACGTCGCACGCTTCATGGCGCTTGCGGCATAGGCCGACAGGAGCATGCGGGCGGCGGGAGCGCCGTCGTCGGCATCGCTCGGATGATCCCATGTCGGAGAGAACCGCGCCTCGGCCTTCGAGAGGGCGATCGGCCAGCAAACGGCCCGGACCCGCAATGTCTGCGGCGGACTATTTTCCGGCGGCCCTGCGGGCCTTTCCATCGCGAAACAAAATAGCCCGCCTCCGCCATCCTCCGCTGCGCTCCGGCCCTCCGCTTCGCTGCGGGTGCAGGTCCGGACCGCCCGCCGGCTTTCGTCGCCATGAAGGCCGCGAGGGTCGCGGTCGAACCGACGGAGCATCCCGATGAGCGAGCACGACGACCACGAACCTCACCACGCCTCTTCATCCACGGACCATGTCCTGAGCGAACTCCAGCTTTACGGCTACCGTCCCTTCACGGATGAACCTGATCCCCGACCGCTTCCGGAGGGCGACCACGTCGCCGGCGCCATCGCCGATATCTTCGACGCCCTGATCGCCACCCTGGAAGACACCCGCCTCGAGCCCGACCTCGACGATCTCCTCTGGTCGACAGTCAACGTCTTCCACCGGGCCACCGATCGGATCGAGCGCGAGCTGGACGACAATGAACAGGCGCAGCGTCGCGGCCAGCGCGAACAGGACGGCAGCGAGGTGAAGGCCGTCGAGCTGGAACGCCTGACGGCCGAGGGCCAGACCATGATCGAACGCCGCAACGCTTTCGAGCTGATGCGCGACCAGGCCGCCGAACACTATGAGCGCCACACCGGATCGAACTGGCGACCGCGCAGCGGATCGATGGTCAATCATCGCAACCTGACCTCGGCGATGATCGACAGCCGGGACTTCCTCGCCGCCAAGAAGCGGGCCGACAATCAGGTGCTGCTGCCCGCAGGCCCAAAGATCGCCTTCACCGGCGGACTGGACTTCAACGATCACCACCTGATCTGGGCCAAGCTCGATCAGGTCCACGCCAAGCACCCCGACATGGTGCTGCTGCACGGGAAGTCGCCCAAGGGCGCCGAGAAGATCGCGGCCAAATGGGCCGACACCCGCAAGGTGCCGCAGGTCGGCTTCGCCCCCGACTGGACGAAACACGCCAAGGCCGCACCGTTCAAGCGCAACGATCAAATGCTCGACGTGCTGCCGATCGGGGTCATTGTCTTCCCGGGCACCGGCATCCAGGACAATTTGGCCGACAAGGCGAGGAAGCTTGGCATTCCACTGTACGATTTCCGCCCGAAGGGAGGCGGCGCGTGAGCGCCGTCAGTCCAGGTCGATGCCCCAGAACCTCAGGACGGAAAGCACCTCCTCTTTGGGATAGTGCAAGAACGCAGCATTCGCGAGGTCGGCCTTCATCTTGCTCTTGCGCTTCGCAATCTCGCGCTCGATTTGTTCGCTGAACGGTGCTGTCCCAGGCGGCAGAATCTCTCGCTGCTCCGGACGTGGCCACGTCTTTGGATAGCCTTCGGGGATCCAGCCATTCTTGACCTTCTCGAATTGCTCGGCAACCGATGGGTGCTCGCAAGCCCAGCCATAGAGATGGAAGGCGCAGACCCGCAACATGGCCTTGATCTCTGGCAGCGTGTCCGTGAAGCCTTTCAGCGGCGTCGGCAGCCACACCATATTCGCGACGCAGGAGAAGTAGCGCGGGTCTTGTACCACGCTGCTTTGCTGCGCGAACGACGGATCGTCGTATCCCCATATGTGGCAGACAGTCCAATTCTTCGGTTTTGGAGCCGCGACGCCGAGCGCGGCCACAAGCGCGTTGAGTGCGGCGACATTGCCCTCGAATTTCTCAGCGGTGATCTTCGTTGCCTTTTTGGTATTCGTGTACCGGCGCGCCCAGGCAGAGTCGTAGAGCGGACGACCGCGAGCCGTATGCGGCGCCCATACCGGCAGGCGGCGGAACGTCTCCGGATGGACCCAGCGGGCTGTTCGTTCGATCAGTTCGACCACGGCAGGGATATCGTCCCGGAGCGCCTCGTTACCGTCGGGTATGTAAAATCCGGCTGCTGCCATCGCTCGCTCGTGTCCTCCTGCCTTCCGACGCGGACGACCAGCACGAGGCTCGAATCCAACGCAGTGCAACTGTTGAGGGACAGTCCTAGCACCCGGTCAAAACGAGACACCATCCCCCGCTTCCAATGCGCTGATCCTTGGTCCAGCCGCTGGCCTGACGCCATCAACCCGTGAAGGGTCGGCTATGCGAGCATGCCGCCGCTCCAGCTCCGCCTTTGCGGTGATTGCGGCCATCGGCCGGACACATCGGGCGCCTGTCGCGCGGGAGATGGTCTCCCGCCTCCAAGACAGGAGCCGGTCAGATGTCCCTCAAGCAAGCTCACGCATTCGCCTTCAGCCTCGCCACCACCCTCATGGTCTCGATCGTCATCTTCCAGGCCGGCGACGGCACCTTGGGCGTCATGCCCGCCGGCGAATATGACGGCGAATCCGCCGCCATCGTTCACGAGGTCGATCCCTTCGCCCGCTGATCGCGGGCAAGGCGTCACGGCCGCAAGCGGAAATCCCTCGGGATTTCCGCTCCCGTCCGGCCTCCTCTTCGGCTATACTAGCAACGCGCCGTGGTGGTGGTGGAGGCGCAACCGTCAGACCTTTATCTCGCGGAGAACACCACCATGATCTTCATCGGTATCCTCGCCAGCATCGCCGCGATCGGCGGGCTATGCTGGCTGTTGTTCACCCTGGCTGTGTTTGCGTTGCCGTTCTTCGCGGGCGTCAGCGCCGGGACATGGGCCTATCAGACCGGCGCAGGATGGCTCGGCGCGATCATCGTCGGCCTCGTCGGCGCCGCGCTAACGCTGGGGCTTGGGCAGTTCCTGCTCGCCATCATCCGTCCGCTCTGGATACGCCTCGCGATCGCACTCGCCTTCGTCGCGCCCGCGGCGCTCGCCGGCTACCACGCGACGCATGGCATCGTGAAACACACCATGCCGTCCGACACCTGGCAGATCATCTTCTCCGTCATCGGCGCGGTCGCGATCGGCATCACCGCCTTCGTGCGGATCGCGGGAATGGCGGCGGCCACGGACCCGTCCGGCCGGGACCTGGCGCGAACCTGACCTGTGTCATGCCGTTGCGACGGCCAGATCAGCGGTGGGCGACGGCCGCCCACGTCGTCTGAGACCGTTGGGATCGAAGCGTGGGGCGCGGATTGACGCTAAGGCCCGGGAAGCAGCCCTCGTTAGCGGGCTGCCGTGGCAGGACCAAATCTCGGCGGCACAACGAAGATCCGGGGCGGCGATCTCCCCAGTAGTGGTGAAGGGTCAGGATGCAGCAACGTTGCCCTGCCGGGAGGAGACGAAGCCGGCGAGCGTTGATGCGACGCCGGTCTGCCGGTGCGGGACGGCCGCCATCTTCTCCGTTTTCTGACCGTGCCTAGACCGCTCCAAACGGCCTCTTCAATGGCCTGATCTAGCCGAAGGCCGGCTAACGCCTCGATCGCCTATGACGCAACAGCCGCGTCAAACTTTCTTCCCCTGCCAGCTGCGCCGTCATTCCTCGCGAGACAAGAAAGTCCTCCTTGGCTGTCAGGCCCCTCCGGGGTGCGCCGTCGATCGCCTCCGGCCAACCGATCGCCATCGAGGCCGCAATGGTGCGGGCTCGGGAACGGAAATCGGAGACTTACAATGGCGACCATCGGCACCTTCAAGAAGACCGGCTCGAACGAGTTCACCGGCGAAATCGTCACCCTCAGCGTCCAGGCCAAGAACGTGCGCATCGTCCCCGACCAGCGCGCCACCGGCGAGAACGCCCCCAGCCACCGGGTTCTGGTCGGCCGCGCGGAGATCGGCGCCGCTTGGTCCAAGCGCTCCAACGAAGGCCGCGACTATCTGGGCCTCAAGTTGGACGATCCGAGCTTCAACGCCCCCATCTACGCCAACCTCTTCGACGACGAGGAAGAGACCTTCTCGCTGATCTGGTCCCGTCCCAATGGACGACGCGGCGACTGAGGTTCGCGCAAGGCCCCGGCCGAACAGGCCGGGGCCTTCGGCTTACGGCGACCGAATCAGTTGGAGCCGTTGTCAGGCAGAGAGAGCCTACAGAGGCAATTCTGGCTGGAAGATCGTCACAAGAACGACTATTATAGCCGTAGTTTTGGCGTACGCGTAGGTCCGTGTGGGAGGTGATCATGCATGATCACCGCCCGACAGTTTCGGGCCGCACGCGCGTTGCTGGGTTGGACACAGGAGACGCTCGCTGACAAGGCCCGGGTCTCATTGACCGCGCTCAAGCGCCTCGAATCCCTCAGTGGGCTCGAGGTCTTTGAGAGTACGCGCGACGAGGTGAGAAGGGCTTTCGAACGCGCTGGCATCGTCTTCCTGAACTCCGATCAGGGCAAGGGAGTGCTGCTCGTTGATGCAAAGAAGGAAGCCTGACGTTCGACGGGTCGCGGCGTGGCCACATCCTCCCGCGTCAAGGCCTTGCGTCATCATTCCGATCAAATCACGGTTAACAATCTCCTCCAGTTTGGATACATCTCGCGCTCGGGGGATGTTGTGACCAAAGACGATTTTCTTGATCAGCCGCCGGCCGGGGCGGCATTGACCGCCTATGACGAGGCGCATCTGAAGCTCTATGCCCGGCTGCTCGATGCCGACGCGGCAAGCGCCGACTGGCGCGAAGTCGTCGAAGTCCTCTTCGGCCTTGATGCCAAAGCGGAACCAGAGCGCGCACTGCGCATCTACACCAGCCATCTCGACCGCGCGAAATGGATGACCACCACCGGCTTCTGCCAGCTGCTCCAGGGCCGACTGCACTGAGGTGATGCACAAACCGCATCACGTTGCGGCCACTTCGTTCTTCCCGCGCTCCATTCAACCGGGAATCGTATCCGCTGCATAACTCGCGTTGTAAAACGTTACGCAGAGGGGTGGAGAATGTCCGAGGACGAAAGTTGGCAGTCTGAAGCCGCCTACGACTATATCGACAAGTTGACGCCCGGCGATCTTGCCTGGGAGTTCTTGCGTCGTAATCCCGATTACAGACAATCATATCAGGAACTAGTGGCCGTCGGGCGACTGACTGAAGATGTCGCTCGGGAGTTTGCCGAACAATGGGGGTTGCGATTTCGTCGCGGACCCTCGCAATTCCGCACTCATCCAGCCGATCTTCTGGACCCCGCAAACCGATCCGGCGACGCTCCCGTTCACCGCCGGACCGAGCCCGGCGGGAGATCTCCTCCTCCGCGCTGAGGATCTCCGCGCCCACCCCATCATCGAGCATGATCCTGGTCTGATCCGGCTCGCGCTCCGGGGCGAGTCCCACGACGTGGCCCTGTTCAACGTCGATGATGCCCGTCCCCTCGGCGCGTTCGTCATGTTCGATGAACTGACGCCCGACCGGCTGACCGCCGTCGAACGCCTCTGGCATGCAGTGTTCGGCAAGCGTGTGCCGCCCGATCCACGCATGACGCTGCAGAGACGTCAGCGCGCCCGGCAGATGCTACGCGCTGTCGATGCGCGTGAGAGCGGCGCCATCTACCGCGTCGTCGCCGAGCATCTCTTCCCCCAGCACAAGATCGACGCAGCGTCCTGGGTCGGCGACCCGATCCGGGAGATCACCATCCGCCTCGCCCGCGACGGCATGAAGTTCGTTCGCGGCGGCTACCGGACATTGCTGCGCCGCCCACGCCGGGATCGCTAATACCCGCTCGCGTGTCGATTTTAGAGTCTTACTTCGACATCGTCCGAGGCGCCGTCTTCGCGCCACCGTGCTCGCAACCCGCCGCTCGTTCGCAGCGGCCTCCCGCGAGACCACGGAGGTTCGATCATGGCCGAAAAAGCCGCCAATATCCCGCCACGCTACCTGCGAACGCAGGAGGCAGCGCGCTTCCTCGGCCTTTCCGAACGCACCCTCGAAAAGCACCGCACCTACGGCACGGGTCCGACCTACCGCAAACTCGGCGGCCGTGTCGTCTATTCCGTCGATGACCTCCAGGCCTGGGCGGATCGCGGTCTCGTTACCTCGACCTCTGACCCGCGCGGCGGCACCGTGCTGCCGGCAAAACGCCAGACCGCCTCGCCTGCCGCCGCCGGCGGCCGCTTTCCGCGCTGAGACGACCGGCAATGTCGTTCCACCCCCACCATCGCGAGGAGCGCGCGCAGCTCGATCTGTTCCGGGCGATGCCCGGCGATCTTGCGCCCCGCGATGCGCAGGATCTCATGGCCTATCCATTCTTCTCGCTCGCCAAGTCGAAGCGCCTGGCGCCAATCGACTTCAAGGCGGGTTCGGTAAAGATCCGCGTCGAAGCCGTCCCCGAACATGGCATGGCCACGATCTGGGACGCTGACGTCCTGATCTGGGCCGCCTCGCAGATCGTCGAAGCGCGCGATGTCGGTTTACGTCCCTCGCGCCTGATGGCGACCACACCCTATGAGATTCTGAACTTCATCGGCCGCGGTGTGTCGCTGCGCGACTACGACCGCCTGAAGGCCGCGCTCGACCGGCTCCAGTCGACCACGGTCGCGACATCCATCCGCCAACCGACTGAGAGGCGGATGCACCGCTTCTCCTGGATCAACGAGTGGAAGGAGCGCGCCGATCACCGCGGCCGTCCGCTCGGCCTCGAGCTGATCCTCCCAGACTGGTTCTATGGCGCCGTGCTGGACGACGCGCTCGTGCTCACAATTGACCGAAACTATTTCGGTCTCACGGGCGGTCTGGAGCGCTGGCTTTACCGCCTGGTGCGCAAGCACGGCGGCAAGCAGGAGTTTGGCTGGAGTTTCGATTTCCCGCACCTCCACGCCAAGTCCGGCAGCCTCTCGCCGCTCAAGCACTTCGCCTACGACCTGCGCGACATCGTCCGCCGCCAGCCTCTGCCGGGCTACCGGCTGACCATCGAGCAATGCCTCGGCGGTCCAGAAATCCTGTCCTTCGCACCCACCGATCCCAACGCGCTCGGCATCCCGCGCCGCCGTCGCCGCTCGACAACTCGCCCTGGGGATAAGCTGTGAATAGTCTCGTGCTATCAGGGACCGGCACTATCGTGCCATCGGGGACCGGCCTCTCGTGCTATCGGGGACCGGAATCGGCAATTCCTCGCGCTGAATCAGCAGCTTGCGCGCCCCGTAACTTATCTAACCTAGATTCCTTCGGAATCTTTCTAACGGAACCCGCTTTTTCGCGCGGTGTGGACGAGTCCCCGATCGCGGGGAGACCGTCATGATCGTCGCGCTCCTCAACCAGAAGGGCGGCGTCGGCAAGACGACGCTGGCGCTGCACCTCGCCGGCGAATGGGCCCGCAGCGGCAAGCGGGTCACCCTGATCGACGCCGATCCCCAAGGCTCGGCTCTCGACTGGTCGCAGCAACGCAGCCGGGAGGGATTGGAGCGGCTGTTCGGCGTTGTCGGCCTAGCGCGCGACACACTCCACCGCGAAGCGCCGGAGCTGGCGCGCGACGTCGATCATGTCGTCATCGACGGACCGCCGCGTGTCGCCGGTCTGATGCGTTCGGCGCTGCTGGCTGCCGATCTTGTTCTGATCCCGGTGCAGCCGTCGCCGCTCGACGGCTGGGCGTCGGCCGAGATGCTGACGTTGCTCGGCGAAGCGCGGATCTACCGCCCGGGCCTCAAGGCGCGGTTCGTGCTGAACCGCTGTGCGGCCCGCACGATCCTCGCCCGCGAAACCGCCGAAACGCTCGCGGAGCACGATCCGCCGCCGCTGCGCACCACCATCGGTCAACGCATCGCTTTCGCTGATGTCGTGCAGACCGGGCGGCTCGCGGCCGAGCAGGACGAGACATCGCCCGCCGCGCGGGAGATCGCCGCGCTCGCCGCCGAAGTGACGGAAATCGGGGCATGAGCGAGCGGCCCCCGAAACGCAGCTTCGCATCCCGCCCGGCCGATCCGGAAAGCTGGGTCAAAGCGCCAGACCGTCCGTCCGCGCGTGCGGACGCCGCCGCCGACTTCACCGCCAGGCTGACGATCGACGTCACCGCCGACATGCGCGGGCGGATCAAGATCGCGGCCTTCCAGCGCGGCCAGACCGTCGCCGACATGCTCCGCGCGCTGTTCGAGCGCGAATTCCCACCATCCCAAGGAGACGCCCCATGACCGGCCTTGCCGCCGTATCCGCGCGCGCCGACCGCGCCCTTCACGCGCCGCCGGAAGACCTCACCCAGGTCGAACTCGTCTGGATCGAGAAGCAGATCGAGCACTGGATCCGCTTCGGTCGCGAGGTGCGCGAACAGGTCCTCGACCGTCGCCGCCGCATCCTCTTCTTTCCTCCCGGTGCGGCTTTCGCGCTGGTGCGCTGGGCCGGGAACGAGCACGGCACCGTGCTTTCCCGCCTCGACATCCTGCGCGCGGTCGGTCCTGGCGAACCCTGCCAGACGATCTCGACCGTGATGCCTGGCGGCGACATCCTGCTGCGCGTTGACGGCTGGCCGAAGGTGGAGCGCATGCTCCAGCTCATCGACGCGATCGAGGCGATCGGCATCGATCCCGTCGAGGTCGCGCCCGATCACTGGCGGCACGTTCACAACCGCCTGGCCGCCGGCGAGACGCCGCGCGCCTACACGATGCAGCGCCATCGCGCCTTCCTCCTGACACGGAGGATCGGCGCATGACCCGGCTCGGCTACGCCATCACCACGACGGCCGCGGTGTCGTTGCTCGGCATCCTGTCGCTCGTATCCTTCGCGCCGAAGCTGATCTGGAATGCGTCGGCCAGCACGCCGATCGGCCTCTACGCCGTCGCGCCAGACCCGTCTCCGGACGTCGCCGATCTGGTCGCCGTACGCGCGCCCGAGCCGCTCGCGAGCTTCCTCGCCGAGGGCGGCTATCTGCCGCGCGGCGTGCCGCTGATGAAGCGCGTCGTGGCGCTTCCTGGCCAGCGGGTTTGCAGGACCGGCCTCGCGATCACGGTGGACGCCGTGCCGATGGGTGATGCGCTCGATCGCGATCGTCGCGGCAATCCGCTGCCCGTTTGGCAGGGCTGCCGCGTCGTCGCGGAGGGTGAGCTGTTCCTGATGAACTGGGAAGTTCGCGACAGCCTCGACGGCCGCTACTTCGGCCCGCTTCCCGCCTCCGCCGTGATCGGCCGGGCCATCCCCCTCTACACCGACGAGGACGGCGATGGCCGCTTCGTCTGGCGCGCGCCGACGCGGTGACGGCGTGCCCATTCCCAATATCACCGCGATTCCAAGGAGGAATCATGTCCCTGATCGGTCAATTCACAAGCGACGATAACGGCTTCATCGGCCATTTGCAGACGCTCCTGCTGCGCCAGGACATCATCATTATTCCGGCCGAGTCGTCCGACGCCGAGAATGCGCCGGATTTCCGCGTGCACGTCTTCGACGGCATGAACAACGAACCTGGCGCCGAGATCGGCGCTGGCTGGAAGCGCACCGGCGAGAAGGCCGGCGACTACGTCTCGCTGCAGCTCGACGATCCGACGTTCAGCCAGCCGATCCGCGCCAATCTGTTCCAGTCGGCCGACGACAAGTCCGCCTGGGGTCTGCACTGGAACCGCCCGCCCCGGCGCAGCGAGCGGGACTGAGGGATGCCGGCCCGCCGCCATCGCGCTGTCGTCGGACGGTTCAGGACCGTCCGGCGCACAGCCTTCCTCATCCTTTCCGGCCTGCTTGTCGCCGCGCCGCTTTGCGCCGACGCGAATGCGCAGACTGTGTCGGCCGAGCGGCCCTCTGGCGTCGATCCCTATTCCGCCTTCATCACCGAGGCCGCGCAACGTTTCGGCGTTCCCGAGCACTGGATTCGGGCGGTCATGCGCGTTGAAAGCGCTGCCGATGTACGCGCGATCTCTTCGGCCGGCGCGATGGGCCTGATGCAGATCATGCCGACCACATGGGCGGCTCTGCGTACTCGTCATGGTCTCGGCAACGATCCCTACGACCCGCGCGACAACATCATGGCGGGCGCGGCGTATCTGCGCGAGATGCATGATCGCTACGGCTCGCCGGGCTTTCTGGCGGCCTACAATGCCGGTCCCGGCCGCTACGAAGAATATCGCACGACCGGGCGCCCACTGCCGGCCGAAACGCGCGCCTATGTCGCCGCTATCGCACCGAACATCGGCGGCGGCGATGTTGCTGATCCCGTCACGGTGGCGACCGCCGATCCGCTCGCCTGGACGCGAGCGCCGCTCTTCATCGCGCAGGTCGATAGCAGCGCTGGTGCAGCTCAACGGCAGCGGGACGGCGGTCCGGCTGCACCCTCTGCGCAGGAGTCCGCGCGCGATATGGTCCTGCCTGCACCGCGATCGGACGGCCTATTCGTGGCGCGAACCGATAGTGCGGGGCCGCGATGATCGGCTTCGCACTCCCTGCGGCACTGTCGGGCTCTGGCGTGGATTTGGCGTCAGAGGGTGGAAGAGCAGGCAACACAACCGAACGATGGCAGGATAAAGAGCCGCGATGTGCGGCCTTGTGCGGTTGTGGTTTTTCAAGGGGTTATGGCGCGTTTACGCGATGTGCGCCTTCTCGTCGCAGCCTGCGCGCGCGGCGCTTTCCCAATAATTTCCTCGGCTTTGCGCGATGTGCGGGGCCACGCCCATGAGCGCCGAGGACGATTTCCGCATCCGGCCAGGCCGCATTCGTTCGACGCGCGCCCAGCAGGCCAGACCCTTCATCGCGCAGGCACTCGCCGCCGCGCAGAAGGCCGGCGGCGCGGTATCGCGGCAAGGAAGGATCGGGCCCGGCAACCGCTCGCGCTTCGGCCGCGGCCAGCGCGCGGCGGTGCAGGCCAATCGACTGCTGACCGCCCGCTCGCGGGGCGCCGTCGTCAAAGCGCGGGTCGTGCGCCAGGGCGGACGCAACGCGCCCCTCGGCACCCACCTCAATTATCTGCGCCGCGAAGGCGTGACCCGGGACGGAGAGAAGGCCCGGCTGTTTGGCCCCGGCGGGGATGACGCCGATCCCAAGGCGTTCGCGGAGCGGTGCGACGACGACCGCCACCATTTCCGCTTCATCGTCTCGCCCGACGACGCGGTGGAGATGTCCGACCTCAAAGGATCCACCCGCGAGTTGGTCGGCCAGATGGAGAAGGATCTGGGAACCCGCCTCGACTGGGTCGCCGTCGATCACTGGAACACCGAGCATCCCCATGTCCATCTGATCGTGCGCGGCGTGCGCGACGACGGCGAGAACCTCGTCATCTCGCGCGACTACATCAAGGAGGGCATGCGCGACCGAGCGCGCGATCTCATCACCCAGGAACTGGGACCGCGCACCGATCAGGAAATCCGCCGCACCATCGAGCGCCAGGTCGAGTCCGAGCGCTGGACCAATCTCGACCGCCAGCTCTCGCGCGACGCCTACAGGACGGGCATCGTAGACCTCGCCCCGCATCCCGACCGACAGCCCGATGAATTCCACGCTCTGAAGGTTGGGCGGCTTCGCAAACTCGAAGGGCTCGGCCTCGCCGACGAAATCGGTCCGGGTCAATGGACGATTTCGGAGAAGGCCGAGGCGACGCTGCGCGAGCTTGGCGAGCGTGGCGATATCATCAAGCGGATGCACCGCGCGCTGACGGAACGCGGCATCGAGCGCGGCGCGGCCAGCTATGTCCTCGCCGGCGAAAGCCTGAACGACCCCGTCGTCGGCCGTCTGGTGACGCGAGGCCTCGACGATGAGCTCAAGGGCACGGCCTATGCCGTGGTCGACGGCGTCGACGGCCGCACCCACCACATCAAGCTGCCCGACCTCGAGGCCGCCGGCGACAGCGCGCCGGGTTCGATCGTCGAATTGCGCAGGTTCGACGATGCGCGAGGGCAGCGGCGCGTCGCGCTTGCCGTCCGCTCGGATCTCGACATCTCTGCCCAGATCACCGCGACCGGCGCGACCTGGCTCGACCGGCAGGCGATCGCCCGCGAGCCGGTGGCGCTTGGCGGTGGCGGCTTCGGCGTCGAGGTGCGGGACGCGATGGACCGCCGCGCCGAACATCTGATCGAGCAGCGCCTAGCCGAACGCCACGGCCGCAGCGTCATCTTCTCGCGCAACCTCATCGACACACTGCGCCGGCGCGAGCTCGACGCGCTTGGCGCGAAGCTAGCGGCCGAGACCGGACGCCCGTTCGCCAAGGCGGGGTCCGGGGAATATGTCGCCGGCGCTTATCGGCAGCGCATCGCGCTCGCGTCGGGCCGCTTCGCCATGATCGACGACGGCCTCGGTTTCCAGCTCGTGCCCTGGTCGCCGTCCCTCGAAAAGCACCTCGGCCAACAAGTCTCCGGCGTCGCCCGTGGCGACGGCGGCGTCGACTGGAGCTTCGGCCGCAAACGCGGACTCGGCCTGTAGCCAGTATTCAAGAAAGGACCCTGTCATGTCGGCGACCAAAATCCTCTGGGGCCAGATCCTCACCGTCTTCATGATCGTTCTGTTCACGACCTGGGCGGCGACAGAGTGGACAGCCTATCGCCTCGGCTTCCAGCCCCAGCTCGGCGCGCCATGGTTCGAGCTTGCCGGCTGGCCGTTCTATTATCCGCCGGCCTTCTTCTGGTGGTGGTACCTCTACGATGCCTATGCGCCGCCGATTTTCGTCGAAGGCGCCTATATCGCGGCGTCGGGCGGCTTCATCTCGATCGCGGTGGCGATCGGCATGTCCGTCTGGCGGGCGCGTGAGGCCAAGAACGTCGTGACCTATGGTTCGGCACGATGGGCGCGAGATGACGAAGTGAAGGCCGCCGGCCTACTCGGTCCCGATGGCGTCGTGCTTGGCAAGCTCGATCACGACTATCTGCGCCATGACGGTCCAGAGCATGTGCTGTGCTTCGCCCCGACCCGCTCGGGCAAGGGCGTGGGGCTCGTCGTGCCCTCGCTGCTCACTTGGCCGGGCTCGGCGATTGTCCACGACATCAAGGGCGAGAACTGGACGCTGACAGCGGGATTTCGATCGCGGCACGGGCGTGTGCTGCTGTTCGATCCGACCAATGCAAAATCGGCCGGCTATAATCCGCTGCTCGAGGTGCGCCGTGGAGAATGGGAGGTCCGGGACGTTCAGAACATCGCCGACATCCTGGTCGATCCGGAAGGTTCGCTCGAAAAGCGCAATCACTGGGAAAAAACCAGTCACGCGCTGCTGGTTGGCGCGATCCTCCATGTCCTCTATGCCGAGGCCGACAAGACCCTCGCCGGCGTCGCCGCCTTCCTGTCCGACCCGAAACGCCCGATCGAGTCGACGCTGGCGGCAATGATGAAGACCGCGCATCTCGGCGAAGCGGGCCCGCATCCCGTTATCGCCAGCGCCGCCCGCGAGTTGCTCAACAAGTCGGAAAACGAGCGCAGCGGCGTGCTCTCGACCGCGATGTCATTCCTTGGTCTTTACCGCGATCCCGTCGTTGCCGAGGTGACGCGGCGCTGCGACTGGCGGATCGCCGATATCGTTGGCGGCAAGCGGCCGTCCACGCTTTACCTCGTGGTGCCGCCGTCGGACATCAACCGCACCAAGCCGCTGATCCGCCTGATCCTTAATCAGATCGGCCGGCGTCTCACCGAGGACCTGCAGGCGAAGGGCGGCCGGCATCGGCTGCTCCTCATGCTCGACGAGTTTCCGGCGCTCGGCCGGCTCGACTTCTTCGAAAGCGCGCTCGCGTTCATGGCCGGCTACGGGCTCAAGAGCTTCCTGATCGCCCAGTCGCTCAATCAGATCGAGAAGGCCTACGGGCCCAATAATTCGATCCTGGACAACTGCCATGTCCGCGTCAGCTTTGCGACCAACGATGAGCGGACGGCCAAGCGCGTGTCGGATGCGCTCGGCACCGCGACCGAGATGCGGGCGATGAAGAACTACGCCGGCCACCGGCTTTCGCCCTGGCTCGGCCACATGATGGTGTCGCGGTCGGAGACTGCCAGACAGTTGCTCACGCCCGGCGAAATCATGCAGCTTCCGCCCTCCGACGAAATCGTCATGGTCGCGGGCACCCCGCCGATCCGTGCCAAGAAGGCGCGCTATTACGAGGACCGCCGTTTTCAGGAACGAGTGCTGCCGCCGCCCACGATAACCAAGCCGGACAGGGTCTCGACCGACGATTGGAGCAAACTGGCATTGCCGCCCTCACCGGAGATCCAGATCTCCGCGACTGGAGCTAATCCGGACGATGAGGACACGACCGATTCGGAGCGTCGCCGCCAACCCGAACTGAGCCGAGTGCAGCCGATCACCAAGGTGGCGCCGATCGAGAACGAGTTTGAGATCGACCCGGCGGACGATGCTGATGATGAGGTCGCCCGCCTCAGCCGCATGAACCAGAACATGCGGCTGGTCGCGCGCCAGGCTTCCCTCGACCCCGGCGACGGCATCGAGCTTTAGGAGGGCCGCCATGACGAAATCTTCGAAGAAGCAACGGCTCTCCGTTTATCTCGAGCCCGACGTCATGAAAGCCCTCGCAGCGCACGCGGCCCGACGTGGCCACTCGCTGTCATTGGTTGCCGAGGCTGGCATCGCATCCTTCCTGTCGCCCGACGCCGCGGAACGCCAGGAGGCTGCGATCACTAAGCGCCTCGACCAGATCGACCGGCGCATGACCCGCGTGGAGCGTGACGTTGGCATCTCCGTCGAGACGTTGGCCATCTTCGTTCGCTTCTGGCTGACCACGACACCGGCGTTGCCCGAACCCGCCGCCCAGGCAGCTCGTGCCAAAGCCGGCGAGCGGTACGACGCCTTCGTCGCGGCTCTGGGGCGTCGACTCGCAAATGGACCGAAGCTCAGACAGGAAATTTCCGAGGAGATAGTGCCTAAACCATAACTCGCAAAAACATATGACCCGTTCTTGAGTGAATGAAAGATCGCACTATCGTGTGTTGCCGATCACGATATGAGCGACCTCACGGCTCACCCAATCCCGGATTGGGAGCGGGTCGATATTGTATCGGGCAAGCATTTCAGGGCGGGCGGGATAGCCTACATTCGCCAGCCAAGTATGAGAATCCACTACCCTTGCTGGAAGCCCCATCGCAATCGCCTCATCCGCGTTTACTGACGTTAACGTCACGGTCTTTCCCGATGCCTCTTCGAGGATATTTGCGATGTCCCGGTAAGACACAAATGCGTCGGCGAGCTCAATCTCTGCTTGGTCGAAGCGCTCTGGGTCAGCGAATGCCTCCGCCGCAACCCGGCCGACCGTGTCGTACGACACAAATGAAACCCGCGTCTCGGGCGGCATGGCAACCAGTAGATCGCCGGATTTTGCTAGCCGAGGATAAAGGAAACTTGCCCGCAATGAAAAATTGTCAATGATCAAGGAGGGGCGCAGGTAGGTTCGATAGCGGAAAGTAGCCGCGCGAAGGGCGCGCTCTTGTGCTATCTTTGCTCGCCAATAGTTATGCTTGATGTCGTACTCGTCTTCGAGAGCGTCCGCTTCTCTTTCACGCACGCCGGATACGGTTGAATGAATATACTGTTCGACCCCCTGGCTTACCGCGGACCCAATAAGGTTCTCAAACTGCGATGGCGGCGCTCCATCCTGCTGCATTGAAAAAACGCCGCGCACACCGATCATGGCCTCATCCAGTGATGCCTCATCTGAGAAATCTCCCCGGACAACATCTGCCCCTGCTGCCTCCAGCGCCTGGGCTGATGCACTACCAGGATCACGAACCAAGGCCCGGACGGCAATACCCCTTTCTATGCACTTCTTAACCACGCTGCCCCCTTGCCCGCCGGTTCCTCCGGTAACCAGCACGGGCCTCACATCGCTCGTTTTCATTTTAGGATTCCCGTAACGATAAAAATGTTCGTTACGATAATATCGTTCTTGCTGAATCTCTCAAGAACGCACATTTATGTTCCTGGCGGATACCAAGAGCGGCTCAAGGCAAGCACCTCGGGCACGCAATTCTGAGACAGAAAGACAGTGACAGATCATTCCGCGAAGGCCGACTGCCAATCGCTCGCCAAGATACTGGACATCGTTGGTAACAAATGGACAGTGATGATCGTGGCTTCCCTTGCCAAGGAACCGATGCGCTTCAACGCTTTGATGCGCAATATCGGCGGCATCTCGCATCGCATGCTCACATTGACCTTAAGATCCCTGGAAGCAAACGGTCTTGTCAGCCGCACGGCCTACGCAACTATACCTCCAAAGGTGGAGTACGATCTGACCGAGCTGGGCAGATCTCTCATTGGTCCGTTACGCGGTCTCGCAGTATGGGCGACAGAAAAGCAACACGTTATGGAACAATGTCGCCTCAAGCATGAACAGGACAATGCTCCTGCAAGCCGATAAATCATCGTAGGCGGGCATGACGCTCGGTTCCGTTCGTGTTGGCTGCCTGCCCAAGCTTAATGAGGGGACAATTATTTCGTCGTCCCGCCGTTTCCCTGTCTTTGTACGCTACAGTGCGACAACGACATAATGGTTGTTGTCAGACCATAATTTCTGCCTCTTCTACTCATCCCCGATCCAGGGCCGCTTTTCGCGGGCCCGCAAGAGAACGGGGACGACGTGGCGGCCACTCACCAGAAATCGGAGGCAATCCTTCGCGGCGCACGCATGCTGCGCACGGCCCTCGGGCCGGCGATCGCCCAATTTCTGGAAGATCCCGCGATCGTCGAGGTGATGCTCAACCCCGACGGGCGGCTCTGGATCGACCGGCTTTCCGAGGGACTCTCCGACACGGGTGAACGGCTGTCGCCGGCCGATGGCGAGCGCATCGTTCGGCTCGTCGCGCACCATGTCGGCGCCGAGGTTCATCCAGGCAGCCCGCGCGTCTCAGCTGAGTTGCCGGAAACGGGGGAGCGCTTCGAGGGCCTTCTGCCGCCAGTCGTGGCCGCGCCCGCCTTCGCCATCCGCAAGCCCGCCGTCGCCGTCTTCACGCTCGACGACTACGTCGCGGCCGGCATCATGGCGGCGGATCAGGCTGTTGCGCTGCGGGTCGCCGTCGCCGAGCGCCGCAATATCCTGGTCGCCGGCGGCACCTCGACCGGCAAGACAACGCTCACCAACGCGCTGCTCGCCGAGGTGTCGAAAACCTCAGACCGCGTCGTGCTGATCGAGGACACGCGCGAGCTTCAATGCGCCGCCCCGAACCTCGTCGCCATGCGCACGAAGGACGGCGTCGTCTCGCTCTCCGATCTCGTCCGATCCTCATTGCGCCTGCGCCCTGATCGCATCCCCATCGGCGAGGTGCGCGGCGCTGAAGCGCTCGATCTGCTCAAGGCCTGGGGCACCGGCCACCCCGGCGGCATAGGCACCATTCATGCGGGCACCGCCATCGGCGCGCTCCGCCGCCTCGAGCAGCTCATCCAGGAAGCTGTCGTCACCGTTCCGCGCGCCCTGATCGCAGAGACGATCGATCTGGTCGCCGTGCTTTCCGGCCGCGGCGCCTCGCGCCGCCTCGCCGAACTCGCTCGCGTCGAAGGGCTCGGCCCCGACGGCGACTACCGCGTCATCCCCGCCAGCCAGCACCTCACAGGAGATCCGTCATGATCCAGCATGCCATGCGTATTCGCCGTCATATCGCGACGGCGGCCTCTGTCACCTTCCTCACCTTGGCGCTCGCACCCGCCGCCTACGCGTCCGGTTCGTCGATGCCGTGGGAAGCGCCACTGCAATCGATCCTCGAATCCATCGAGGGCCCTGTCGCCAAGATCGTCGCGGTGATCATCATCATCGTGACTGGCCTCACGCTGGCCTTTGGCGACACCTCCGGCGGCTTCCGGCGCCTGATCCAGATCGTCTTCGGCCTGTCGATCGCCTTCGCCGCGTCCAGCTTCTTCCTGTCGTTCTTCTCATTCGGCGGCGGAGCGCTGGTCTGATGGCAGCGTCGGCGGAGACGGCAGGCGAAGTGCCGGGCTTTTCGGTCCCGGTCCACCGGGCGCTGACCGAGCACATTCTGCTCGGCGGCGCGCCGCGCTCGGTCGCCATCCTGAACGGGACGCTCGCGGCGGCGCTTGGCCTCGGCCTGCGCCTCTGGTTAGTCGGCCTCGGTCTCTGGGCGATCGGCCACTTCGCGGCCGTCTGGGCCGCCAAGCGCGATCCGCAGTTCGTCGACGTCGTGCGCAGGCATCTGCGCATTCCCGGCCACCTCTCGGTCTGAGGAGCGACGCCGATGATGAACCTCGTCGAATATCGCAGCCGCAACACCCGGCTTGCCGACTTCCTCCCCTGGGTCGCGCTGGTGGGCGAAGGTGTGGTCCTCAACAAGGACGGCAGTCTGCAGCGCACCGCGCGGTTTCGCGGCCCCGATCTCGACAGCGCCGTGCCGGCCGAGCTGATCGCGGTCGCCGGACGGCTCAACAACGC
Organism: Mesorhizobium sp. M1066; assembly: GCF_040318635.1. NCBI lineage: Bacteria > Pseudomonadati > Pseudomonadota > Alphaproteobacteria > Hyphomicrobiales > Phyllobacteriaceae > Mesorhizobium > Mesorhizobium sp. M1066. Next base: position 299,650 of record NZ_JAMYMR010000004.1, on the reverse strand, counting down.
CTTCCGGCGGCTCGGCTCGGGCTGGGCGATCTTCGTCGAGGCGCAGCGGCACGGCGCCGCCACCTATCCCGACAGCATGTTCGCCGACAGCGCGTCCGCGCTGGTCGACGCCGAGCGGAAAGCGGACTTCGAGGAAGCAGGTAGCCACTTCGAGTCGAGCTACTTCCTGACCTTCCTCTATCTGCCGCCGGCCGAGGATGCCGCGCGCGCAGAAACCTGGCTCTATGAGGGCCGCGATCACGCCGGCGTCGATGCGCACGAGATCCTGCGCGGCTTTGTCGATCGCACCGACCGCATCCTCCAGCTCATCGACGCCTTCATGCCGGAATGCGCCTGGCTCGATGACGCCGAGACGCTGACATTCCTTCACTCGACCGTTTCGACGAAGCGCCACCGCGTCCGTGTGCCTGAGACGCCGATCTATCTCGATGCACTGCTCGCCGATCAGCCGCTCACCGGCGGGCTCGAGCCGCGCCTTGGCGACACCCATCTGCGCATCCTCACCATTGTTGGCTTTCCGACCGCGACCACGCCCGGAGTCCTCGACGAGCTGAATCGCTTGGCCTTCCCTTACCGGTGGTCGACCCGCGCCGTTCTCCTCGACAAGACCGACGCCACCAAGCTCCTGACCAAGATCCGGCGGCAATGGTTCGCCAAGCGCAAATCGATCGCGGCCATCCTGAAGGAGGTCATGACCAACGAGGCTTCGGCGCTGGTCGACACCGACGCCGCGAACAAGGCCGCCGACGCCGACATGGCGCTGCAGGAGCTCGGCGCGGACTATGCGGGCCAGGCCTATGTCACCGCGACGATCACCGTCTGGGACGAGGATCCGCGCATCGCGGCCGAGAAGCTGCGCCTCGTCGAAAAGGTCATCCAGGGCCGCGATTTCACCGCCATGCCCGAGACGATCAACGCCGTGGAGGCCTGGCTCGGCAGCCTGCCCGGACACGCCTACGCCAATGTCCGCCAACCCCCGATCAACACGCTCAATCTCGCCCACATGATCCCGCTGTCAGCAGTATGGGCGGGACCGGAACGGGACGAGCACTTCGCAGCACCCCCACTGCTGTTCGGCAAGACCGAAGGCTCGACGCCGTTCCGGCTTTCCATCCACGTCGGCGACGTCGGTCACACGCTGATCGTCGGACCGACCGGCGCCGGCAAGTCGGTGCTGCTGGCGCTGATGGCGCTGCAATTCCGCCGCTACGAGAGGTCTCAGGTCTTTGCTTTCGATTTTGGCGGGTCGATCCGGGCCGCGGCGCTCGCCATGGGCGGCGACTGGCACGACCTCGGCGGCGGGCTCACGGAAGGCGCCGACGATAGCGTGTCTCTTCAACCGCTTGCGCGCATCGACGACGTCGCGGAACGCGCCTGGGCAGCTGACTGGCTCAGCGCCATGCTCGGGCGCGAGAGCGTGGCCATTACGCCCGAGGTCAAGGAGCATCTCTGGTCGGCGCTCACGTCACTCGCCTCCGCGCCGATTTGCGAACGCACGCTGACGGGCCTGTCGGTCCTGCTGCAATCCAACGATCTCAAACAGGCGCTTCGGCCCTACTGCGTCGGCGGTCCTTACGGACGCCTGCTCGACGCCGAAGCCGAACATCTTGGGCGGGCGTCGGTCCAGGCGTTCGAGACCGAGGGCCTCATCGGAACCGGCGCCGCGGCCGCCGTGCTCGCCTATCTGTTTCATCGCATTGAGGACCGTCTCGACGGTCGGCCCACGCTGCTGATCGTCGACGAAGGCTGGCTCGCGCTCGATGACGAAGGGTTCGCGGGCCAGCTCCGCGAATGGCTGAAAACGCTGCGCAAGAAGAACGCCAGCGTCATCTTCGCCACCCAGTCGCTCTCCGACATCGACGGCTCGGCGATTGCACCGGCCATCATCGAGAGCTGCCAGACCCGCATCCTGCTCCCGAATGAGCGCGCGATCGAGCCGCAGATCACAGCCATCTATCGCCGTTTCGGCCTGAACGATCGCCAGATCGAGATACTAGCCCGGGCCATGCCTAAGCGCGACTACTACTGCCAGTCGCGGCGCGGCAATCGCCTGTTCGAGCTCGGCCTATCCGACGTCGCCCTGACGCTCTGCGCCGCCTCATCGAAGCAGCACCAAGCGCTGATCGCCGAGGTCCATGCCCGCAGCGGCACGGACGGATTCCTCGCGGAATGGCTCGCTGAAAACCGGCTCGCATGGGCGGCCGATCTCATCGCCGATCTCACCAACGTCATCCCCCAGACAGATCCGGAGGTACGCTCATGAAACTCTTTGCAAAACGTTCGCGCGTCATGCGCCTCTCAGCCATGCTGCTGGCCGCGCCCGTCGCGCTCGCCCCCATGCTCGCGACGCCGGCTCACGCCATCATCGTTTTCGACCCGACCAACTATGCCCAGAACGTGCTTCAGGCAGCGCGCGCGCTCCAGCAGATCACCAACCAGATCACCTCGCTTCAGAACGAAGCGCAGATGCTGATCAATCAGGCCCGCAATCTGACGAGCCTACCCTTTTCATCGCTCCAGCAGCTTCAGCAATCCGTGCAGCGAACGCAACAACTGCTGCAACAGGCGCAGGGCGTCGCGTACGATGTTGAGCAGATCGACCAGATGTTCCAGCAGAAATACGCAAACATCTCACTGTCTGCCTCCGATAGACAGCTTGTTACCGATGCCCGCTCGCGCTGGCAAAACACGGTTGGCGGGCTGCAAGACGCCATGCGCGTTCAAGCCGGGGTCGTCGGCAACATCGACACCAACCGCAGCCAGATGTCGGCGCTGGTCGGGGCAAGCCAGTCAGCGACCGGCGCGCTACAGGCAACGCAGGCCGGCAACCAGCTACTTGCCCTCCAGGCCCAACAGCTCGCCGACCTGACCGCTGTCGTCGCCGCCAATGGTCGAGCCCAGGCGCTTCAATCCGCTGAGCAGGCCGCGACCGCCGAGCAGGGCCGTGAGCAACGCCGCCGCTTCCTCACGCCGGGTTCCGGCTACCAGGCAGGCAACGCCCGCATGTTCCCCGCCAGCGGAAACTGAGGGCGCGGTCATGGACGGCACGATGCTCGCCCGACTTGGCGCGGTTGTATTCGTCGCCGTCGCCGTCACAGCGACGGCGATCGAGATGAGCCGGAATGAGGAGCCAGCGGAGAGCCGGACTTCGTCACGCTCCCGCACGGCGGCGTCGGATCCCTTGCGCGACGAGTTGTTTCGCTGCCAGGCCCTCGGAGAAGCAGGCCCCCGTGATCCTGCCTGCCTGCGGGCCTGGGCGGAAAATCGCAACCGCTTCCTCGCGCCGGGCGCTCGACCCGCGGAGCGGCTGCCGGAGGCCGCGCCAGCTCCACACCCGCCAGCCGACGCGGATGTGCCTGCCCAGCCAGCACCGGTGTCGCGGCCGACCGAGGCGCGGTAGCATCATGGGCAACACCGGCGTCATCGACCACTTCCTGGAAGTCTTCACCCGCTACATCGATTCCGGGTTCGGGCTGCTCAGCGGTGAAGTCGCATTCATCGCCACCACCCTGATCGTGATCGACGTGACGCTGGCCGCGCTGTTCTGGTCCTGGGGCGGCGACGACGACATCTTCGCCCGGCTCGTGAAGAAGACGCTGTTCGTCGGCGTGTTCGCTTACATCATCGGCAACTGGAACAACCTCGCGCGCATCGTCTTCGAGAGCTTCGCAGGCTTGGGCCTGAAGGCCAGCGGCACGGGCTTCACGACCGCCGATCTGCTGCGGCCAGGCAAGGTGGCCCAAACTGGCCTCGATGCCGGACGTCCGCTCCTGGAATCGATCTCGGGGCTGATGGGCTATTGGTCGTTCTTCGAGAACTTCATCCAGATCGCCTGCATGTTTTTGGCCTGGGCGCTGGTGTTGCTCGCCTTCTTCATCCTCGCCATCCAGCTTTTCGTCACGCTGATCGAATTCAAGCTGACGACGCTCGCCGGCTTTGTGCTGATCCCGTTCGGCCTGTTCGGCAAGTCCGCCTTCATGGCCGAACGCGTGCTCGGGAATGTCATCTCCTCCGGCATCAAGGTGTTGGTGCTGGCCGTCATCATCGGCATCGGCTCGACGCTGTTCTCCGAATTCACCGCCGGCTTCGGCGGCGCAACACCCTCGATCGACGAGGCCATGGCGATCGTCCTAGCCGCGCTGTCGCTTCTCGGCCTTGGCATCTTCGGCCCCGGTATTGCGAGCGGCATCGTCTCCGGCGGACCGCAGCTCAGCGCCGGCGCGGCAGTGGGTACAGGTCTCGCGGCCGGCGGCATGATCGCCGCCGGGGCTGGCGCGGTCGGCGCCGTTGCCTCCGGTGGCGCGGCACTCGCCGGAGGCGCGGCAGCCGCGGCCCGGGGCGGCGCCGCCATGGCGGGTGGCGCATCCACCGCTTACAGCCTCGGCACGGCAGGCCAGTCGGGAGCCAGCGGGGTTGCGTCGGGACTCGGCGCCGTCGCCCAAGCCGGGGGCAACGTGGCTGTCTCACCGCTGCGCCGCGCCGCCTCACGCGCCGCCGAAAGCATGCGTTCGAGCTTCAATGCCGGCGGCAAGGCAGCGTTCGAAGCCACTGGCGGCTCCTCGACCATGGGATCGGTCGGTGGCGACCCAGCCGGCGACGGCAGCGGTTCAGCCGCACCGGCAACCGCCGGCGGACCGCCCGCATGGGCGCAACGCATGCGCCGCTCCCAACGCATGACCCACGCCGTCCAGGCGACCGCCCACGCCGTGCGCTCCGGTGATGCCCATGGCGGCGGCTCTTCCGTCAATCTCTCCGAAGGCGACCGCTGATGTTCAAACGACCCTCCACCCACTACGGCAAAGCCCCCGAACCCGAGACGCCCTATCAGCGCGCCGCACAGGTTTGGGACGAGCGGATCGGCTCCTCGCGCGTCCAGGCGAAGAATTGGCGGCTGATGGCCTTCGGCTCGCTGATCCTTTCCGCCGGCTTCGCAGCCGCGCTGGTGTGGCAATCGGCGCGCGGCACGATCGTGCCCTGGGTGGTTCAGGTCGACCGACTCGGCCAGGCGCAGGCCGTCGCGCCTGCCGTCGCCGACTATCGTCCGACCGACCCCCAGATCGCCTTCCACCTGGCGCGCTTCATCGAGCAAGTCCGCTCAATCCCGGCCGACGCCATTATCGTGCGGCAGAACTGGCTGCGCGCCTATGACTTCACGACCGACCGCGGCGCAGCGGCGCTCAACGACTACGCGCGGGCCAACGACCCGTTCACCAAGGTCGGCCGACAGCAAATCGCCGTCGAAGTCTCGAGCGTCATCCGCGCGTCTCCGGAAAGCTTCCGCGTCGCGTGGATCGAGCGCCGTTACGAGAACGGCCAGCTGGCCACCACCGAGCGCTGGACCGCGATCCTGACGATCGTCGTGCAGGTCCCGCGCAACGCCGATCGGCTCAGGGCGAACCCGCTCGGCATCTATGTCAACGCCATCAACTGGTCACGGGAGCTTGGGCAATGAAGCCGTATTTCCGTAAAGCCGGAAAGCCGGCTTCACACATTTCCGCACTCCCGGCTTTGCGCCGAGGCGCATTGCCGTTTCTGCTGCTGGCGACTTCCGCGCTTGCCGGCTGCGCCACCAGCACGCCGCCGCCCGAAATCTCCTACGACGCTGCTGCGCCAGCGGTGCAGACCGTCGATCCGCCGGCGCCGGTCACCGTCGTCGAGATCCCACGGCCGCTTCCGCTGCCCGGGCAGATGCAGCGAGTCGAGCCGTCTCGATCAACGCCGGAGCCGACCGACCCCACGGCGCGCGTGAACCAGGCCAACGCCGCTGCGCGCATACAGCCCGTGCGCAACGGCTTCATTAACTCGATGCAGGTCTACCCCTTCACGCAGGGCGCGCTCTATCAAGTCTACACCGCCGTCGGGCAGATCACGGACATCGCGTTGCAGCCGGGCGAGCAATTGGTCGGATCGGGCCCTGTCGCCGCTGGTGACACAGTCCGCTGGATCATCGGCGACACGCAGAGCGGCGCTGGGCCGACGCTTCAGGTCCATATCCTGGTGAAGCCGACCCGGCCGGACCTAATGACCAACCTCCTCATCAACACCAACCTGCGCACCTATCACATGGAGCTGCGCTCGACCGAGCGGACCTATATGGCCTCTGTCTCGTGGCAGTATCCGCAGGACCAGCTCATCGCGCTGCGCCGCCAGAACCAACAGGCTGAAGCTGCGCAGCCGGTCGCATCCGGCGTCGATCTTGCCAACGTCAACTTCCGCTACTCGATCGATGGCGACCGCGCGGCGTGGCGGCCACTGCGCGCCTTCGACGACGGCCGGCAGGTCTTTATCGAATTTCCACGCGGCATCGGCCAGGGAGAGATGCCGCCGCTGTTCGTGGTCGGTTCCGAGGGCACTACCTCGGAACTCGTGAACTACCGGGTTCGCGGCCACCACATGATCGTCGATCGGCTCTTCGCCGCCGCCGAGTTGCGGTACGGCTCCGGCGACCACCAGAAGCGCGTCCGCATCGTGCGTACCGATGGGAGGCCGGCGTCGTGAGCGAGACGGATCCCCGGAAAGAGGAAGGGCCGGACGAGGAGGCTCGACCGTTGACGATCGAGCCCGGCGGTCCCGCGCCGATGCGGCTGCGCGCCGAACCGCCGCAGGTCACCCGACTGTCGCGAAAGGTGCTGGCCGGTCTTGGCCTGGTAGCGAGCGTCGGGATCGGAGGTGCGCTCATCTATGCGCTGCAGACCCGCGATGGCGGTCGGCCGAACGAGGAGCTCTACTCGACTGACAACCGCTCGACAGCCGATGGCATCGCCGGTTTGCCACGCGACTATAGCGGCGTGCCTCAGTTGGGCCCCCCTCTTCCGGGGGACCTGGGCCGCCCCATCCTCGCCGCCCAGAATCGCGGCCAACCCGTACCGACGCCGGGTGTCGCCACACCCAATCCTGGTCTCAGTCCAGAAGAGCAGCGGCGCATTCAGGAGCTTGAATCGGCACGCACGGCGCGGCTGTTCGCCGCCACCGAAACCCGAACGGCGTCCGCATCACCGTCTCAGGCGACGACGACGACGGCGCAACCGACGCCCGATCTTGCCAGTCTCGGGCTAGCCCCGCCGCCGGCGACGCCCACGGCGCAGGATCGGCAGAACGCCTTTTTGAATGCTGCCGCAGATCGCCGAACAGTCGCCGCCGATCGCGTCGCCGCACCGGCCTCGCCGAACGTGCTGCAGGCGGGCGCCGTAATCTCCGCCGCGCTGATCACCGGCATCCGCTCTGATCTCCCCGGGCAGATCACTGCGCAGGTGACCGAGAACATCTACGACAGCCCCACCGGGCGGATCTTGCTCGTCCCGCAGGGCACGCGTGTCATCGGGCAGTACGACAACAACGTCCAGTTCGGGCAAAGCCGCGTCCTGCTGGTGTGGAATCGCCTGATTTTCCCGAACGGACGGTCGATCGTTCTTGAGCGCCAGCCGGGCGCCGACGCGGAGGGTTATGCCGGTCTGCAGGATGGTGTCGATTATCACTGGTGGGATCTTGCTAAGGCGGCCGGACTCTCGACCCTGCTCAGTGTCGGCGCCGAACTCGCCACCAACGACGATGACCGGTTGATCCAGGCAATTCGCAACGGCGGCCAGGACACGATCAACGACGCCGGCCAACAGATCGTCCGGCGCCAGCTCAATATCGCCCCGACGCTCACGATCCGGCCCGGCTTCCCGGTGCGCGTGATCGTCACCCGCGACCTCATACTTGAGCCATACGGAGGGTGACATGACCAAGCTCAAGCTCGGTGCGATCGTTGACGACAAGCCGATCAAACTGACTATCGAATTGCCGGCGCTGCTGCACCGAGATCTCGTCGCCTACGCCGAGGTCCTGGCTCGCGAAACTGGGCAGTCGGTTACTGATCCGGCGAAGCTGATCGCGCCGATGGTTCAGCGCTTCATCGCTACCGATCGCGGCTTTGCGAAGGCGCGACGGCAATCCTCGTGACGACCATCGAGTCCTTAGATTTTACAACTTCAGAGCGGTCGCTGGGATCTTTGCCTTCGTCTTCAAGCGCCGCTCAAGACTCATGTCGATCAAGAATTTGAGCGCTGGATTCTGATTGGTCTTAGGCCAGACGGCGCTGAACAAAAACGCATCTTCGCTGCTGAAACACTTCGAACAGCCTCCGAGAGGCGTCGAAGGGTCAAGAATATCGCCAGTTACGGCGATTGCTCCCGAGGGGCAGGGTTCCCCTGCCCGCAGCAGCAGCCGGCAGGCAAGTCCTGCTTCTGTTCAACCGTCAACAGAGCGACTGCCAAATCCAGTTTCATAGACATTATTTTGGATTTTTTTCAGACGGCGCAAAGGTAATGATTTTGGAGATCTGTCCGTTGCGATCGACTGTGATTTGGTCGCCTCCGCGAGCAAACTCCTTGCCATCGGCCTGGATGATAACCCAGGTCAATAGAGCGACATTGTGGTGCGCGGATACATCGCCGATTTCAAAATGCCCACCCGGGAATCTCTCATGGAACGTGGCCATGTCTTCGATGACCAGCGATCGACCGGTGGACAGGTCATGTCTGGCAGTTTGGTATTCAATGGTCTCGCTCAAAACCTCGTTGGCGATTTTCAAGCGTTCCTCGATCGAGGTCGTATTCCATGCGCTGATATATTTCTGGTACAGCGTCCAGGCTTCTTGATTGGTCATAACTAACCCTTCTTTTTTCGCCGGAGCCGGCGCCGACGCTGCTTGCGCAGAAGCCGGGACCGGTAAAGCCAGCAAACTTGTTAAGATAACCGCGTAAGGCAGGATTGCGCTGCCGCGCCGACGCGCTGCCATCGCGTTCGAACGGAAGAAGACCATCTATCTTTCCTCATGGAGCTAGGAGAGATCACGTCCGTCAGTTTATAATTCTTCGCCCTGCCAGAAAGTGTCAGCAACGATCGTGCTACCGCCACTGCCTGGCGATGAATTGGTGTGCGTCGGGATGCAGTCCGAAGGCCATGTTCGAAGGGCCACCGTGCACACTCGATCAGCGCAACACTCCGAAACGTCGCTTCACATCAGTTGGTCAGAATGCTTCAGAGGTTGCAGCACGATATCGGCGATGGCTGCAACTCCGACCTTGAACGCCTCCTGATATGCCGGGTCACCAACCATATCCTTGAACGCGGACCGGCGCGGGTATTGAACGAGCACGACAGCATCCCAACCTTGTTCTTGCCCCGTCGTGAGCACCGGCAGGCCATCGCCGCCGAACAGGATTTTCGCGCCGAAACGGGCAAGTATCGGCTTCGCCATCTCTAGGTATTCAAGATACCTTGCTCGTCCCTCGTCGGGCTTGAGCTTGATTAGGTTCAACATCACGACCGCTGTATCATCATGTTCGGCCAGGAAGGCATTGAACACGTCGGGTGAAAACGAAACCATCTCATACTCCTCTCGGAACGCCCGCTACGAGAGCGACTGCACATCACTAGCCCGTCGATGTGTCAGAAACTGTCAGGATCGCGCGCCAATCGCGGTCCTGCTGCCGCCATCGCGTGATGATCGATTGACGTCGGCCTGGATAGCGGTCCTCCAAGATCGCCCGTACGCGCACCCGGTCGACACGGAAGTGACGGAAGGCCGATCGGTCTTCGCACCAGGCTGCGACGATGCGGACATCGTCGAAATATACGATGGCGATCGGCCAAATGGTGCGGTCCGATAGCGCGCCCTGGGCGTCTTCGTAACTGATCGCGACCTTGCGTTGCCGGCGGATAGCGTCTCGCAGTAAAGCGGTCTGCGGCGGATCCACGCGCTCCGACACGGAAGCCGGCGCGACGAGAGTCGGCGTATCGCTGTTCTTCGAGCCGCTATTCTTGGCCGATAATATCTTGGCCAACGCACTTTCACTGGATTGTGCCAAGGCCTGATCGGCCCGCTGCTGGACCCAGCCCAGACCGAGGATCAGCGCGTCAAGCTCGTCCGGCGAAAAGGCGAACTCGGGTAGGAAGAAGCCCGCTCGCAACTCATAACCGACGCCCGCCTGCCCTTCTATAGGTGCTCCCAGCGATCGTAAGGTTTCGATATCTCGATAGATGCTTCGCTGCGAGATCCCGAGTTCACGTGCCAGATCGAGGGCAGAAACCGGCATCCTGCGTGCGCGCAGGATGCCGATCAGTTCGAGCAGGCGGCCCGTTCTCGACATGTATAGGATTCCTCGCGAACGCGTTTGGCGGCAACAGGGGCATTGGTTTGGACCTTGCACCGGGCTTTGGCACTATCTGGTAACGGATCGCAGTGCCAAAAAGTGTCAGGAGCGAAACGCCGCGTTTTAGGCGCTTTCTCGCCAGGCGGCGATGATGTTTTCTGCTGGGGCCAAGCTGACCACCATATTACATACTGGATCGAGCAGATCACCTCCACCTTGGTCAATGAAGCCGTCTTTGCGTAAAGCCGGAAACCCGACTTCAGGCATTTCTGCAGTCCGGCTTTGCGGACTACTCAACGCGTGCCGCTTCTACGCGCGTGGTCGAGACTCATCTCGATCAGTAATTTGAGGGCTGGATTGTGGTTGGTCTCAGACCAGACGACGCTGTAGGAAATCGTATCTTCGTCACTGATGATGGGAACAAAGCGAACACCCGGGTAACCGATGAGAGCTGTCGAATTCGTGGTCACAGTTATGCCAAAGCCCTGCGCGACCATGTTCAGGAGGTTGTCGCAGCCGACGCGTTGAACTGACACCCTCGGACGAATTCCGCGATCAGACAGATGCCGCATTAAATAATCTTCGATCTCGGGTCCTGCTGCGTCTGCCGTGACGAGGAATGTTTCGCGCTTTACATCGTCCCACGAGGCTGCATCGGAAAGAGCAACTACATGGGGCTCGGGAACCGCGACATAGATCTTCTCGCCCCACAGCCTTTCCGCTCGGCACCCGGGCAGTCGTGGATCTCCCGGCACGAAGGCCGCGTCGAGCCTGCTGCTGAGCAACGCGCGGGCGCTTATTTGCGAGGCTGCCTCTTCGAAAAACACATCGATAGCCGGATAGCGGTGATGATAAGCTGCAAGCAACTCGGCCAGAAAGCCGTTGGCTAAGTAGGCTGTTAGCCCGACGCGAAGAACCCCTGTAGAGCCGCGCTTGGCCTGAACTACCGAATCTACAGCTTGGTGAAGATGTCTCGCGCCTATCACGGCTTCCTTGAGAAAACGTTCCCCAGCAAGGGTTACGCGAGCACCGGACCTATGCCGCTCAAACAGCGCCACACCGATACGCCTTTCCAACAGCTGAATGCGCCGACTAACAGTAGACTGTGACACCGACAACATTTCTGCGGTGCGCCGAAAACTGCCGGTCTCGGAAACAAGAACTGCATAACGCAGATAGCGCAAGTCATAGGTGATATCCGGCACCGTCAACTCCTCCCCGAGAACCCGGCATTCACGGCGGCGCTCGTTAATCTGCGCAAAAGCGGATCGAGGCCTGTAAGCATAACCTCTATACAGCAGAGGCATCTCGTGGATCGCCGGATGGCCGATTTTGTCACTGGTTCTTCAGGAGCCGCGAGAATGGAACTCGTTCGGCGCTTTCAGACTGCTACGAATCCACCATCGACCAGCAGCTCTTCGCCACCGACGAAGCTGCCTTCTTCAGATGCGAGAAACAGCACCGCGTTGGCAATTTCTTCGGTCCGGGCGAGCCTGCCGAACGGAATAGCCTGCTGCATCCATTCCTCAGCGCCAGCATTGTTCTGCAGATAGGTCTGCATCGCCGGGGTCAGGACCATGCCCGGTGAAACAACATTCACACGGATACCCCGGCTTTTCAGATCCGTCGTCCACGTCCGTGCCAGTGAGCGGATCGCCGCCTTTGTAGCGCTGTATATGGATAGATTGGCAAAGCCCTTGCTACCAGCGCCCGAACCAGTCAGCACAACGGCACCACCAGCAGACATTAATGGCAAAGCCTTCTGCACTGTGAAAACGGTGCCTTTCACATTAATCGAAAATACGCGGTCGAAATGGTCTTCCTCAATGCTGCCTATTGGGGCGGATTCAGACACGCCAGCATTAGCGAAGACCACGTCCACGCGACCATGGTCGCGCGCAATTTGTGCATACAGCCTATCGAGGTCGGCAAGATCGCTGACATCGCCTTGAACACCAACCGCACCGCTACCGATTTCCTTGACCGCCTCGTCCAACCGCTCTTGTCGACGTCCCGTGATATATACACGGGCACCCTGCGCTGCGAACGACCTAGCCGTTGTCAGCCCGATGCCGTCCGTTCCGCCCGTGATCACCACAACCTTGTCATCAAACCGCTTTGCCATGTCACGCGCTCGCTTTTTTACTAAGTGGAGGATTGCTCCATTTCGTATATGGAGATATCCTCCACTTAACAAGCCGTGACGAGGAAATTTTTTTGGCTGACGAGAGTCCATTGCGAGCCGATGCGCAGCGAAACCGGGAGCGAATCCTCGCCGCAGCAGAGGAAGTATTTCTCGAGAAGGGTGCCGGCGTTTCGTTAGACGATGTCGCAAGGCGTGCTGGGGTGGGGATCGGAACGCTGTATCGACGCTTTCCGACGCGCGAAGAACTCTTAGCCGCAGCATATAGCGCCAGATTCTTGGCTTTTGCTCAGCAAAGCCGTGCCAGAGATGCTGATCTTGATCCCGTAAGCAGCCTGCGTGCGTATCTTGAAGAGCTCGTCCGATACTCGAATGTATATCGTGGCTTTGCGACAGTGCTCGGGACAGTTCTACAACTTGGGACGGCTGGATGTCTCGCGACAAGCGAAGAAGGCGCGCGACTTTTACAGAACGCGCAGAATTCCGGTCTGGTTCGATCTGATATCAGCTTCGACGATATAGTGTGCGTCGCGACCGCAGTTTCGCTTGCAACTGAGCATGAGAGCTTACCGCAACCGCATATCGCTCGTTTGGTAGATGTATTCATGAATGGAATTGGAACAGTCTAAGCAGAAAGGAGACTGAAATGGCGACACCTTTTACAATCCATATTCCTGACGATCGGCTTACCGAGATCAGGCGCAAGGTTGAAGCTTATGATTGGGATCAACTGCCCGACGCCGGCGGCTGGAAATCCGGCGTAGGCAAGGCGGATCTCCGGCGGCTTGTTAGGTTCTGGCTCGACCATTTTGACTGGCGCAACGTGGAGCGTCGGTTGAACCGGCTCCCTAACTTCACCACCGAGATAGACGGTCAACCCCTTCATTTCATTCATATACTTGGGGATGGCACCAAACCACCACTCCTTCTCTTACACGGTTGGCCCGGCTCCTTCATCGAGTTTGAGCAGATGGTCGATGCGCTTGTGGAAGATGGACATGACGTAATCGTGCCGTCGCTGCCGGGCTTCGCCTTCTCCACCCCAATTACTGGCGTGCTGGGTCCGATCCGGATCGCAGAAATAATGCTCCAACTCATGGCTGAGCTAATCGGAGAGACCCGCTACTTTGTGCAGGGAGGGGATTGGGGCGCAGGCATTGCGACTCGAATGGCTTACGCCCGTCCGCAAGCGTTGCTCGGCATCCACCTCAACATGGTCCCAATCGCGGCCGCCGACGTAAGTCCGACGACATCTGCGGAGAAGGACTGGCAGGCTCGCTTCGCTGAGAATGCCGATCGCGAGAGAGGCTACAGCCATGAGCAAGGGACACGCCCCCAAACTCTAGGCGTCGCGTTGGCTGACAGCCCAGTAGGTGCTGCTGCGTGGATTCTCGAAAAATTCGGCGTCTGGTCCGACCTACCCAAGCGAGATGATGGTAGCCCCGATCTATGGGCGCGCTTCTCAGAAGAAGAATTGCTGACCAATATTATGCTCTACGTGGCACCCGCTGCGGTCGTGACCGCAACGTGGATCTACCAAGGCCAACGCGAGGACGGCGCGGACAAGGTGCCGGCGGGCACGCGGGTGGAAGTGCCCACAGGCGTAGCCGCATTCCCCGACCCTGTGTTCATACCTCCGCCGCGATCCTACGCCGAGAAGACGTACAATATCGTGCGCTGGACTGACATGCCTAAGGGTGGTCACTTCGCAGCGATGGAGGAGCCGGAACTAATGCTCTCGGAACTGCGTGCCTTCATCGCGGGCGTCCAGGAGCATCGTCGCTGAGACTGGTGACCTCACCACCGGGCTCGCTGCTCGCTCCTTGCGGCAGAGTATTTTCAATACCCGAAGGGCGCGCCATTTAAAACGTCGCGCGACGCCCATGCGAGGACCGCCATGACCACAGAGCTTTCAAATATTTACCGTGACTACATCGCCTGCCTCAACATGCAAGACTGGGATAGTCTTGGGCGCTTCGTCCAAGATGATGTTCGTCACAACAGCGCTACGCTTGGCCTGAATGGATACCGACGAATGCTCGAAGACAATTTCGAGCAAATACCGGATCTCTTTTTTGACATTGATATCCTCGTTGTCCAACTTTCACACGTCGCAGCGAGGCTGTGGTTCGATGTGACGCCGAAAGGGGAATTTCTTGGGCTGCCTGTGAATGGTCAAAAGGTGGCCTTCGCGGAGAACGTCTTCTACGAATTCCGAGGGGGCCGTATCCAAGAGGTTTGGTCGGTCATCGACAAAGCCGTCATTGAGAACCAACTTAGACAAGTCCGGGCAATCTAACCGGCGCGGGACCCAGCTTAAACGCTTGAAAGGCGGTTTGATCGGAATCGAACCGCCACTCCTTGCTAAGCGAGATTTTTTGGAGGGGCGGCGTTTACTGACCGCCGCGCCGTGCTGTAGTCCGATGCCTCAACAATTCGCGCTTTCCTTTCACGACGATCGTGATGTCGAGCATCTGGCGGGATAGTGTACAAAGCCCTCTTGTCCCCGATGCTTTGATACAGCCGTCCGGCCGCACCGCGACGATCGATGTGAAATTCCGACGCATGCGAGCCGCGCATCAGATCGAACAGGGTCAACATCGCGCCGGATGAAGAGCGCAAGGGGATGTTCGCATCCGGTCTCCCGGCTGACTCTCGAGATACCGGCGCTGCTTCACCGGGATCTGGTCGCCTAGGCGGCGCTCTCGGTCCGCGAGACCAGACAACCGGCGACCGATCCAGCAAAGCTGATCGCGCCCATGGTGCAGCGTTTCATTGCCTCAGATCGCGGCTTCGCGAAAGCGCGGATACCGATACGTCGTTCTAACAGTTGAACCCGCCGGCTGACGGGAGCCTGACTACACGGTGAGCAGTCTGTTCAGAACGGCATGACCGTGAACGACGCAGTCAGTATCTCGGTCCCGACGGACGTCGCTCGACATTAGACGATTGGTTATCCGACACCTGGCACTCTCGAGAAAGGCAGCGCAGTCAACCCCGCCTATGTGGCCTCTTTGGTATCCGTTTCTACGACACCCGCTTCTGGCGTCTTCCGCCGGGTTGAATTGCGCAGCATGTATGTACGTGCGGAAGCGGGAGGCACCGGGCGCGCGAAACAAAGACCCGAAGCGAGCCTCGACAGACTGCCGCGATGATCAACTCAAGACACGGCGACACGGCCTTGGCCGTGCTGCCGAAGGAGGCGGTAGTGGCAGACAGCATATTCCTTACGCCCGACGAGGTAGCTGAACGCTACCGGGGCGGCATTTCGGTTGGGACGCTTCGAAACTGGCGCGCGATGCGTCTTGGCCCGTCCTTCGTCAAAATTGGGAAGGCCGTGCTCTACCCGCTCGACGAGCTTGATGCATGGGATGAAAAGAATAAGGTGCAGTGCCGTGCATCCAAGGGACTCGGCGAGCACAGGGGTGATCAGGCGTGATGGTCACGTTCGGGCATGATCAACCGCTCCCAGTCTCCAGCACCAGCCCTCGTTTTATTTCGGATTCCATTATAAAAATCAACGGCTTAGGATGCTGCAAGGTATGGTCCACAATCACCCGTCAGGCGACCCCACACCCTCACGAGCCGATATCGAAATGACGAAGGAGATCATCGAGGCGGGCAAGCGGCTTGGCATCGCGGTGCACGACCACATCATCATCGGGCGGAAGGGATATGCCAGCATGAAGGGCCTGTTGCTGATCTGACGGGCCGGGGGCATGCCACGCCCGGCCGATCAAGCCGGGCCATCGAATGAAGTGCAGGAAATTCGCTTGCACAATCTTTTGCCAAAAAATTTGAAAATTGTTCAATCTTGGAAAGAGGAGCCCAGTATCCGTTCTATTTCTGGATTAATCTTCCAATCTAGAAGAATCCTCTCTTTGATTTTTAGAAGATAATTCCGTTGAGGCATCGCATTTTCGCTGCTACCGTTTTGAAACGCTTCAATTGGAACTCCGCCATTGCAACGCAAGCGCCCGACCATAGCGGATGTCGCACGAACCGCCGGTGTCTCCATCGGCACGGTGTCGAACTTCATCAATGGAACGGCCAGCCTGAGGGAAGGCACGCGCGACCGCATCGAGAAGGCGGTTGCCGCGCTGATGTATCGGCCGAGCTCCTTTGCGCGCTCACTGCCGGGCCGCGCACCACGCAGGCCAAAGAATCTCGACCATCTGCCAAGACTTCTGGTCGCCGGTAGGGTGAGTGTCGACTTCCTGTGCCGCGTCGACGTGCTGCCGCATCGCGACGACCGGATCACCGCCAGCCACATCGACAAGGCGTTGGGTGGCCCCGCGGCCAATCTCGCGGTTGCCGCCGCCGGCATCGGAGCTCCCTACGCGCTGGACGTTGAGCTGGCGACAGCGGTCGGCCAGGATCCAGAGAGCGATTGGGCGCTCGGCGCGCTTTCGAAATTGGGTGTCCACGCCTTGCCGATCCGCAACACGCCCAACAACCGCCTCTCCCAGGCGATCGTGATCATCGAGCGCAACGGCAGCCGGACGATCATCAGCGAACCGTTCGAGCTTGGCGAGGTCGACCTGACAGCCAATCTGGATATCCAGCCCGAGCAACGTTCGGCCTGCCTTCATATCGAAGGCTTTCACTACGAGACGATGACCGCGTCCATCGCGCGCTTTCATCAGGCGGGCTGGAAGGTGAGCCTGCATTCGGCCGGTCTTCCCAAAAGCGCCCGCACGCCGGAAACCTTCTCGCAGATGGTCAAACAGATCGATCTGACCTTCATCAACGATGTGATGATACGGGAGATCTTCGGCTTTCGCAGCCGCATGGCGACGACGATCGAAGAGGTGCGGCTGATGCTGTCACGCATCAAACAACGGGGAACGGTCGTGCTCACCCTCGGCGAGTTCGGCGCCGTCGTTTTTCCGGCGAATGGCGGTCCGCAGATCGAGGTGCCGGCGCTGCCGGTCAATCGCGTCGACGCGACGGGCGCCGGCGACAGCTTTGCCGGCATCTTCCTTGCCCTTTGGCTGCATGGCGCGTCGCTGGGCGACGCCGCGCGCTATGCGGCAATCGGGGCGAGCCTGACGACAACGGTCGAAGGCGCGCAGGGTTACATCGCAGACTTTGCCACGCTGAAGGCTGCGGCCCTGGCGAACAATGCCGTGATGGCCAGTTGAAACAAATGGCTTATCGACGTTTCGACCTGGCGCGGAAAACCGCATCAACCGACGAAATCAGGAGAGTATGATCATGGCGAAAACAAAAGTCCTTCTTGTCGGCGAAAGCTGGGTGAGTTCGGCGACCCACTACAAGGGGTTCGACCAGTTCGGCAGCGTCACCTTTCACCTGGGCGCAACACCCCTGGTGGACGCCTTGAAGGGCAGCGAATTCGATCTCGACTACATGCCCGCCCACGAGGCCGTCGAGAAGCTGCCTTTCACCATGGAAGGGCTGTCGCAATACAGGGCGATCATCCTGTCCGACATTGGCGCGAATTCGCTCCTGCTCCACCCCGATGTCTGGCTCCACGGCAAAACGGTTCCCAATCGGCTCAAGCTGCTGCGCGACTGGACGCTGGCCGGCGGCGGCCTGATCATGATCGGCGGCTATTTCAGCTTCCAGGGCATTGACGGCAAGGCGCGCTGGCATCGCACGGCGGTCGAGGAGGCGCTGCCGGTGACCTGCCTTCCCAATGATGACCGGCTCGAAATTCCGGAGGGCTTTCGTCCTGAGATCACTGGTTCCAGAGACCACCCGCTTTTTGCCGGCATCGAGGGCGAATGGCCGCTGCTGCTCGGTGCCAACGAGGTCATCGCCCGTGATCGCGACGATGTCGAGGTCCTGGCGCGGCTGCCGCAGGACCAGGGCGGTCATCCCCTGCTGGTCACCGGGCGCCATGGCGAAGGGCGTACGCTGGTCTGGACGTCGGACATCGGTCCTCACTGGCTGCCGAACAGTTTTGTCGAATGGCCTGGCTACGCGCGGCTTTGGACCAACGTGCTGCGCTGGGTCAGCAACGCCTAGCCGATCCGCAATCGTCGGGGAACCCGTCATGACAGAGACCTTTCTTGTCGCCAGAAACATCGCCAAGCGCTTCGGCGCTCTCACCGCGCTGGCAAATGTCGATCTGGAGATCCGCTCCGGCGAGGTGCTGGCGCTTCTCGGCGATAATGGCGCCGGCAAATCGACCTTCATCAAGATCCTGGCAGGCGCTCATCCGCCCAGTGGTGGGGAGCTTGTGATCGAGGGCAATCCGGTCGCCTTTCACTCGCCCAAGGATGCCGCGGCATCGGGGATCGCGACGATCTTTCAGGAACTGGCGCTTTCGGAGAACCTGTCGATCGCAGAAAACGTCTTTCTCGGCCGTGAATTGAAACGCTCCATTTTGGGCATTCCGTTCCTGAAGCGCAAAGAAATGCGCCAGCGCGTCGACGGCCTGCTGAAGGAGCTCGATGCTCATATTTCCGATCCAGAAGCGCCTGTTGGCAGTCTGTCAGGCGGCCAACGCCAGGCCGTCGCAATCTGCCGGGCGCTCAATCTGAATGCCAGGCTGGTTATCATGGATGAGCCGACTGCGGCCCTTGCCGTTGCCGAAACGCGCAAGGTCCTGGCGCTGACACGGCGGCTTGCCGCGCGCGGCTGTGCCGTTGTGCTCATCAGCCACAACATTTCCGAGGTCTTCGAGGTCGCCGACCGCATCGTGGTGTTCCGGCGCGGCCGCAAGGTGGCCGAACGGCTGGCCGCCGATACCGATCACGAGGAAGTCGTTTCGCTCATAACAGGCGCTCATCCCGACGTGCGGGCGCATGAAAAAACAAACTGAAACGCACGTCATTTCCAGAGAGGTTCAAACACAATGCTTTCACAGCTCAAGAAAGTGCTCGCCGCTTCCGCACTGTCACTCGCCATTGCAACCGCGGCGCATGCCGCGGACAAACACAAGGTCGCCTTCGTTCCGCAATTGATCGGCATCCCTTACTTCAACGCCATGGAAGCCGGCGGTAATCGCGCCGCCAAGGACCTGGGCGTCGATTTCATCTATTCCGGTCCCGTCGACACCAATCCGGTCGACCAGTTGCAAATCGTCCAGAACCTGATCGATCAGGGCGTCGAGGCGATCTCGGTCAGCGTCCTCGATGCCTCCAGCATCGCACCCGTGGTCGAGAGCGCCAAGACGAAAGGCATCAAGCTGTTCACCAGTGACAGCGACGCGCCCGACAGCGGCCGCGCCGTCTATGTGGCGCAGGCGACCGACGAAGGCCTCGGCACAACCATTGTCGACGAACTCGTCAAGCGCGTCGGCGAGGACGCAACCATCGGCATCGTCTCCGGCGAGGCAACGGCGTCCAATCTCAACGCCTGGATCGGCTTCATGCAGAAGCAAGCCACCGCCAAATATCCGAAGCTGAAGCTGCTCGCGCCGCAATTCGCCGGCGGCACCGCCGAACGCGCCGCGCAAATATCAGGCGATCTGATGGCGGCCAACCCGGACATCAAGGCCATCATCGCCGTCGCCTCCTCGACATGCCCGGGCGTAGCCCAGGCCATCGAAACCGCAGGCAAGATCGGCTCGGTCATCGGTGCCGGCTATTGCAGCCCGAACACGGCACGGTCCTACCTGAAGAGCGGAGCCTTCGGCTTCACCGTGCTCTGGGATCCCGAGCAACTCGGCTATCTCACGGTCTGGGCCGGCAAACAGCTGATCGACGGCAAGAGCTTCGAAGCGGAAAACAAGGTCGCCGGCCTGGAAAAGCCCGTCACCTATGATGCCGCCAAGGGCATTTTGCTTCTCGGGCCACCGGCTGTCTTCACCAAGGACAATGTCGACAAGTTCAACTTCTGAGCTCCGAAATGAACGTGGTGCGGCAGTTTGGAAACGGTGTCTTCTCCATGAACGGGCGGGAGTGGTCTCTGCTTGTCGCCTGTTTGCTGGCGATCGTCATCTTTTCTGTCGCATCGCCGCACTACGCGACATCAGGCAATGCAGCCACGGTCTTGCGCAACAGCGTCGAACTGCTGCTGATCGGCCTTGGCATGACCCTGCTGCTCGCCATGGGCGGCATCGATGTGTCGATCGGCATCGTCATGGGTCTGGCGGCCATCGCCATCGGGCGCGTGCTCGGCGCCGGCGGCAATCCGCTGCTGGCGCTCATTGCAGGCCCTTTGGTCGGTGCGCTGCTGGGATGCGTGACCGCCGCCGTCGTTGTCCTCGGCCGCGTTCCGCCAATTGTCGGTACACTCGGCCTGCTCGGTGTCTACCGCACCGCCGTCTTCGTACTTCTCGGAGGGCAATGGCTTTCGGGCCTGCCCTCGAGCCTTACAGATCTTCTTGCAACCAGCGTGCTCGGCGTCCCCGTCCCTGCCCTGGTGATTGCCGCTGCCTATCTGGCCGTCTGGCTGGCGCTGCGGCGAACCCCTTATGGGCTTCATCTGCTGGCGATCGGCAATTCGGAGGAAAAAGCGCGGCTTTCTGGCATCCCAGTGATCAAGATCCGCTTCACGACCTTCGTCATCAGCGGTGTGCTGACTGGCATTGCCACCACGTTCTATGTCGCCACCTACCGCAATGTGGAGATGACGATCGGCAGCACGCTGGCGCTCGATGCCATTGCCGCGGTCATTCTTGGCGGGACCAGCATATTGGGCGGCAGATGCAGCCTGATCGGCACCGTGCTCGGCGTGCTGCTTCTGAGGATCCTGCAGAACGGCCTGCTGCTGATCGGTGTCCCTTCCCTTTGGCAGCCTGTCGTCACCGGCGTTCTCATCATCGGCGTGCTTGGCTTCGAAGCTGTTTGCAACCGATTGCCGCTCGGCAGATTTCAACGAGCCCGCGCATGAAAACGCTCCGCAACCTGCAGGGCCCGGCCCTTACCCTGGCTCTGCTCTGTATGCTTTGGCTGATCGTGATTGTCGGCCTGCTGGCGCTCAAGCCTTCTGTCTTCAATCCCGGCACCGTCACCACCATTCTTCAGTTCTCGACGATCCTTGCCCTGGTCGGCCTTGGACAAGGGTTGGTCATCATGGCCGGTGGCGCCGGCATCGACCTCTCGGTCGGCGGTGCGGTCTCGCTGTCCGCCATCGTCGCGATGCTTTGCCTCAAGCTGGGATTGCCGCCGGTCCTGCTGCCCGCCGTCTGCATCCTGGCCGGCGCGATGCTCGGTGCCTTGAACGGATGGCTGGTGAACGGGCTCGCGCTTCTCCCCTTCATCGCGACGCTCGGCACCTTCTTCGTCTATTCCGGCGCTGCACTTGCCATTACCGGCGGCGCGGCCCAAGCCGGCGTGCCCTCCTGGCTGCTTGTGTGGGGGCGCGGCGTCGTCATGGGCATTCCCCTGCCCTTTCTCACCCTTGCCATCCCCTGCTTTGCGCTAGCCGGTTTGGTGCTGCTCTCGACAGCGTGGGGGCGCTGGATCTACGCCATGGGCTTCAACGAACGCTCGGCCAGGCTGGTCGGTATTCCGGTCGATCGCGTTCGCTTGGTCCTCTACGCCTTGAGTGGCTCGCTCGCCGGCGCCGCGGGACTCGTCTCGATCGCCTGGCTCGGCAGCGGCAGGCCCAATATCGGCCAGAACCTCGAACTTGAATCGCTGACTGCCGCCATGCTCGGCGGCATCGCCATCACCGGAGGGCGCGGCGGCGTCGGCGGCGTGTTCGCGGCCGTCCTGCTGCTGGTCACACTGAAGACCGGCCTTCTGCAATTGAACATCAACACGGTTTGGCAGGTGGGGATTGTCGGCGCCCTTCTGGTTTTTGTCCTTCTCGCCGACCGACTTTCCCAACGTTGGAGATCATGATGCCGTCCATGGAAGAGATCATTGCCGCGCGCGTCGAGGCAAGCGCTGACCGTATCGTCCACACGCTGAGCGATCTCGTCGCCTTCCCCTCGATCGTGAAATCCGATCCAAAGGAGGCCGGCCCCGGCGAGCGTGATTGCCAGCTCTATCTGCAAAAGCGGATCGAGGCGCTAGGCTTCTCGACCGATCTATGGGACCCGGATGGCCCAGCACTCTACGAAAAATACAAGGGGCGGGCCGGCGCCAACAAAGGCAGGACGTTCGAAGGCCGGCCCAATCTCGGCGGCGTCTTGAAGGGCACGGGCGGCGGTCGCTCCATCATGCTGACCGGCCATATCGATGTCGTCCCGCCCGGCGCCGCCGGTCACTGGACGACCGAGCCGTTCCAGCCCGTCCTCAAGGACGGATTTCTACACGGCCGTGGTACGGTCGACATGAAAGGCGGCGTCGCCTGCATGCTGATGGCCGTCGAGATCCTGAGGGGACTCGACATTCCCCTGTCCGGAGACGTCGTCTTCACCACCGTGGTCGATGAGGAAATCGGCGGCATGGGGTCGCTGGCCATGGTCGATCGCGGCTTTCACGCCGACGCCGGCATCATGACCGAACCGACGGCGAACAGGATCGCACCGCTCTGTCACGGCATTCTGTGGGGAAAGATCATCATTGACGGCATAGGCGGGCATGCGGAACTGACGCCCAATGCCTGGTATTCGAGCGGCCCGGTCGATGCCGTCCAGCTCTGCCGGCAAATCCTCGACGGCATCGATATCCTCAACCGGCGCTGGATGTTCGATCCCAGAAAGAACCATCCGTTGATGGACCTGCCCAACCAGATCATCGTCACCCAGATGAGCGCCGGCGAACATCCCTCCTCCATGGCAGGGCGCGGCGAGATCATCATCGACGCCCAGTATCTGCCAAGCGAGCATGACGAGTTCAAACTGGGCGGCAACGTCAAACGCGAAATCGAAGAGCACATCGCCAATGTCTGTCAGGCAGACCCATATCTGCGAAAGCACCCCGCCCGCGTCGAGTGGATCCTCGACGCCGACTGCGCCGAAATCCCGTCGGACAATCCCTTTGTCGGCGTCTTCCAGGAGGCCGTCAAAGAAGCCAATCTCTCGCCGGTCCTGAGTGGCTTTGGCGCGCACAGCGACATCGGCCTGCCGACCGGACTCGGCAACACGCCGACCGTCAATTTCGGTCCCGGCGACCCCGCGCAGGCGCATCAGCCGAACGAACGCGTTTCGGTGCGCGATCTCGTCGATTGCACCAAGGCAATTGCAATTGCCGTCGAAAAATGGTGCCGCTAGCGGGCAGACGATTGGCAGTGCGACAACGCAGCATAGGGGCCATGGCCCTTCGACAAGAGCCGCGGCTTCTGGTCATCGACCGGCGGCGGCACGCCCTCGAGTTCCCGCCATGCGGCAAGTGATCGATCTTTGCCGCACTGCAGGCATGGTTGCGCCCCTGCCTGGTGACGTCGTCGCGTTCTGACACCCGGCGAGCTTGCGCACGTGATTTGAGCTGAACGCCTGTGCAGCAAGCCGTGCCCGTTGCGGTCCGTTCACGGCGGATCGGTGTTGCAGCTGCCGGCTACCTGGTTGACCGCTTCGCCGAACCCGGCGAGGTCGAAATCGGCCTCGCCGCGCCCCGCCAGCAGCCCGAACCGCCACGAAAGCTGGAGCCGGTTCGCGGCAACAAGGCGCCTGATGCCATCGACGCCATCGCGCACAAGCATCCGGCCGCGCGGCCCGACCGCCCAGCTTTCATCGAACTTGCTCTCCTGATCGACCGTGAGCGACATGGTGATCTTGCGGCTGGCCGAAACAGCGTCGTTCAATTGCAGCCATTCAGTCCAATGCGGCTCGCCGTTTGCCCGGCAGGCAATCGTCAGGATCGGGCTGTAGCTCAAGGCACCGCCGCCGGTGATCAGCTTGTTGGTGGCATAGAGCGAGGCCGTGACGAGGCCGTCTTCACTCGTGCCGAACCGCCAGTTGTCAGGCACCGTGCCGGCCTGGGCAATGCCGCAGACCGAAACAAGGATCAGCGCGATTACCGAAGCGTGTCCCAATTCGACGAACAGTCTCAACACGCCCTCCAACAACCAAGCGGCTTGCAATAGAAGCGCAGATAATGATCAAAGCTTGGTCGCCACAGGCCATCGCTCGCGAAGCATGGCGGCTGTTGCAGTTTGGCAACGAAAAAGGCCGCCTCGACGGCGGCCTTCCTGTTTCAGCGGAGCGCTGGTGTTATTCGGCGGCCTTCTTCTTCGGCGCGGCCTTCTTCTTGGGCTCTTCCGCGTCGTCGGCCGTCTTGGCGTCGGCCTTCTTGGCGGCGGCTTTCTTCGCCGGCTTCGCCTTGACGGCGGTCTCGTCCTCTTCGTCGTCGGCCATCAGCTCTTCCTTGCTGACCTTGACGTCGGTGACCGAAATCTGACCGAGCAGATGGTCGACCACCTTTTCCTCGAACATCGGTGCCCGCAGCGTGTTCAACGCTTCCGGGTTGTTGCGGTAGAACTCGAAGACTTCCTGCTGCTGGTTGCCCGGATAGCGGCGCACCTGCTCGAACAGGCCGCGCTGCAGCTCTTCGTCCGATACGGTGACGCCGGCCTTCTCGCCGATTTCAGCCAGTACCAGACCAAGGCGCACGCGGCGCTCGGCAAGCCGCAGATACTCGGCGCGCGCCTCTTCCTCCGTCGTCTCTTCGTCGGCGAAGGTGCGTCCGGCTGCTTCCAGGTCACGATTGACCTGCGCCCAGATGTTGTTGAACTCGGCGTCGACGAGCTTCGATGGCGCCTCGAACGAGTAGGACGCGTCGAGCTGGTCGAGCAGCTGGCGCTTGACCTTCTGGCGCGTCATGGCGCCGAACTGGTTCTCGATCTGGCCGCGCACGACGTCGCGCAGGCGTTCCAGCGACTCCAGGCCGAGGTTCTTGGCGGTCTCGTCGTTGATCTCCAGCGCGCCGGGCTGGGACACTTCCTTGACGGTAACGTCGAAGGTCGCTTCCTTGCCGGCCAGATGCGCGGCCTGGTAGTTTTCCGGGAAAGTCACGGTGACCTGCTTTTCGTCACCGGCCTTGGCGCCGACCAGTTGATCCTCGAAGCCGGGGATGAATTCCTTCGAACCCAACACCAGCGGCTGATCGGTGCCGGCGCCGCCATTGAAGGCTTCGCCGTCGATCTTGCCGACATAGTCGATGGTGACGCGGTCGCCATTGGCGGCCTTGCCGGTCTTCGGCTCGTAGCTGCGCGCCGATTCGGCAACACGCTGGACCTGCTCGTCGATCTCGGCATCAGGCACGTCGAACACCTGGCGTGTCACCTTGATGTCGGAAAAGTCTTTGATCTCGATCGCCGGAATGATCTCGTAGTTGAGGCGGAATTCGAAGTCAGCGCCGCCGGCCAGGATCTTCTCGGCTTCCTTCTCGTCCTCGGTCATGATGACTTCGGGCTGCATGGCAGCCTTTTCACCACGCCCGGTGATGATCGAGCGGGTCGAATCGTTGAGGATCTCGTTGACCACTTCGGCCATGAACGACTTGCCGTAGACCTTGCGCAGGTGCTGCACCGGCACCTTGCCGGGACGGAAGCCGTTGATGCGGACCTTGTTCCTGGCATCCGAAAGCCGCGCCATCAGCTTGGCTTCCATGTCACCGGCCGGCACGGTGATCTTGATCTCTCGCTTGAGACCGGAGTTGAGCGTTTCGGTGACCTGCATCGTAAAACCTTTGTTTTCACCAATGAGACTGCCACGGCCTCTGCCGTTCACAGCCTGCCGGTATATTCTTGCCGGGAATGGCTTTTGGTACGGAACCTGGCGATTTGACCGAAAACCCGGCTCAAACTCTCCCAAACTGCGTTCCAAAATGTGAATAAGTTCTTGTTTTTCCTACTTCTTATCACATTCTGCAGAAGCGGATCGTCGCGTCCCGTCACATTTGACACGCCTTTTGTCACAGGCGAGGCCAATTTTCAACAGTCTTCGCATCCCGGCGAATAACCAGCATTTGGACCTGACCACATCTTGTCACTGACCCACATCTTGTCTCCGACATTGACAGAATGATGGCCACATGGGATTGCCGGTCCATGCGGATGTGGCGGAACTGGTAGACGCCCTGGATTTAGGTTCCAGTGCCGAAAGGCGTGGGGGTTCGAGTCCCTTCATCCGCACCACCCTTCGCTCTTCGAGCTTCGGGTGGCGGCCACGGAAGCTCGGTTCAGGCAGCGATCGGATTGAGCTTCAGATGCTGGATCAGAATAATGGTCTTGGCGTCGAGGATACGGCCATCGGCGATGCCGGCCAGGGCCTCGTCGAGCGGCAGTTCCAGGACCTCGATGTCCTCGCCCTCTTCTTGCGCGCCGCCGCCGGCCGAGATGCGGTCGGCGGGTGAATAACGGGCGATGAAAAACCAGAGACGTTCGGTGACGCTGCCGGGGCTCATATAGGGCGAAAACAGCCGCTCGACGTTCTGCAGCCGGTAGCCGAGTTCTTCCTCCGCCTCCTTGCGGATGCAGGTTTCGGGATCGTTTTCGTCCAACAGGCCGGCACAGGCCTCGATCAGCGGCTCGCGGTGGCCGGTGACGTAGGCGGGATAGCGGAACTGGCGCACCAGAAGCACGGTCGAACGCAAGGGGTCGTAAGGCAGGATCACCGCGCCATCGCCGCGATCATAGGTCTGGCGGATTTGCGTCTCCCACTGACCGTCGCGCCGACGGTAGTCGAGAACGGTCTTCTTCAGGACGGCCCAGTCGTCGGAGAGGATTTCCTCCGAACGGACGCGAATACGATCTTCCATCGTGGTCTCCATGCAAAAGCGCGTCGCGCTTTATGCTCCTGTTTTATGCGTGTCGTTCTCCCAAACCGGGGCCACTTTTGGGCGCCATGCATTGCCGAGGCCTATCCGCGAACCGGCATTTCGGCAATCCCGTCAGTGATTGGTCCAGAACCCCTTTCACCGCCTCGTGTCTGGCGCAGGCGCCATCGGTCGCCTAAATAGCTGCGAACCCTCCCGGAGTTTCTCATGACAGCGTCGCTTTTCCAGTCGATCACCCTCGACGGCCTCACCTTTCCCAACCGCATCGCCGTCGCGCCGATGTGCCAGTATTCCGCCGACGACGGCTCGGCCAGTGACTGGCATCTCCATCACTGGATGAATCTCGCAATGTCCGGTGCCGGCATGGTCACAGTCGAGATGACCGATGTCGAGCGGCGCGGGCGTATTACCCATGGCTGCCTCGGCCTTTATTCCGAAGACAATGAAGCCGCCGCCCGCCGCGCACTGAACGCCGCACGACGCGTCGCCGCACCCGGCACGAAATTCGGCTCCCAACTCGCCCATGCCGGCCGCAAGGCTTCGAACCGCAAGCCGTGGGAAGGCGGCGGGCCACTGCAGCCAAACGAGGATCCCTGGCAGACCGTTTCCGCCTCGGCCATCCCCTACGACACCGGCTGGAACGTGCCGCACGCACTGGAGGACGAGGAGATCCTGCAGCTCATCGAACGCTTCGCCGAAGCCGCAAGGCGGGCCGAACGCGCCGGCTTCGATTTCATCGAACTGCACGCCGCGCATGGCTATTTGATCTTCCAGTTCCTGTCGCCCTTGTCCAACCAGCGCACGGACCGCTGGGGCGGCTCGCTGGAAAACCGCATGCGTCTTGCCGTCGAAATCGCCAAGGCGGTGCGCAAGGCTACGCCAAAGCTGATGCTCGGCGCGCGGCTGTCGGTGATGGATTGGGTCGATGGCGGCTTCGACGTGGCGGACGCGATCGAAGTGGCCAAAGCGCTCAAGGACGAGGGCGTTGCCTATCTCTGCTGCTCGAGCGGCGGCAATTCGCCGTTGCAGAAATTGCCCGCCGGCCCCGGCTATCAGGTGCACCTGGCGGAGGCGGTGCGCAAGGGTGCTGATATTCCGACCCGTGCCGTCGGCCTGATCGACGACCCCAAGCAGGCCGAAGCGATCCTCACGGAGGGCCGCGCCGACATGGTGGCGCTGGCGCGGGCCTTCCTGGCTGATCCGCGCTGGGGATGGCGTGCGGCGGCGACATTCAGCGAAACGATCCACCCGGCGCCGCAGCTTGCCCGTTCGGTGACGACGATGCAGCATTGGATGAAGGCGGTGGGCTGAACGGTCGGCGCTCCCGACACGCGCGCTCCTCCTGCCTCCAGACAGCTTGACGGTGCTTCGCTGCTATTCCGTCCGCAAGCTGTTGGCGTGGAGTAGGCGTGGCTGGGCTTGGGAGGAAACCTGTTCAGGGCATTCTTGCCGGTTGCGCGCTGACCGCAGGTGTAGAGCCTTCAAACAGCCTCTGAGACGTTTGGGCGCAGGCTGACGGCCATGGTTGCAACCAAATTGGCTGCTTTGCGTTGCGGCCATGATGGACAACAAACCTTTTGAAGTGCCGGTCGTCGTCGAACTTGGCCACGTCGGCAAATATCGCCACATCCGCAGCGCCCAGGAGGCCGCGGAGTGCCTGATGACGGTGTGGCCGCTCAATCGCGGCCCGCGCCATCGTGATGCCCTCGACACTTGCCTCAAAGTGCTGGAAGGTTATCGTTCGACAGCAGATGCGCGCCGGGCGCTGATTGAAGCCGCCAAGGAATCGGAAGTGCTGGTGCCCGACGACAGACTGCCCGACGACCGGCTGCATTGAGCAGACGGACCTTTCAACCGGAGGTTTTCCATGGCGAAGCTGACTTACAAGATCGTCGAGCATGACGGCGGCTGGGCCTACAAGGTCGGAGCGACCTTTTCCGAGACGTTTCCCACGCATCAGGACGCATTGCGCGCAGCCGAAATCGCCTCGGCCGAGCAGCAGGTCGCCGGAGCGACCGACGGCATCCAGTATGAGGACGCCGAAGGCAAATGGCACGAAGAATTGGCCGACGGCCGCGACCGGCCGCAGACAGAAGTCTCAGATTAATTCGGTATAGCGCTTGATGTTGAGCGGTCCGACAGGGCGCCGACCGCAGCGCCGTCCGGAGAAAGGACGCGCCAGCGGCCAGCGGCTGTCCTTGCGGACTAGCCCTCGAACATTGCTTTCCAGAAAATCAGTGTGCGCTTTTCGGAAATCGCGTTCTGGCTATTTGCCGCAATACTGATCGTTGACGTTTTGCCCTGCGTTGGCGTCCGGGCCTGGCGTGTTGTGGGCACATGGGCCTATTGCGCCGGTATTGCCTTGGGTGTTCAATCCGGAGCCGTCACTGATGCTTCCCGTGGTATAAGGGTCGACGGTTGTCTGGTCGCTGTTGCCGAACAGCCACCAATCACGATTGTTGGAATACCTGTCGTCCAGTGACTGCGCCATCGCCGATGTTGCGAGACCGATCGTCAGAACAGATGCTGCGAGAATTTTTGTAACCATTGAATCACTCCGTATCTTAGCCGCCTTGGGTGCGACACTCATAAAACCCGGTAGTCAGCCGAATGGTTCCTTGAAATTGTCGTGAAGCTCAGTTGAGGCCCTGACCAGCAAAGCCCGGCCGGCGATGCGCTCCATGAATGCGGCGGTTCGCTCCGGGATCACGAATTGCGGCATGTGCCCTATTCCCTCGACCAGTTCGAACCTAGATCCTTGACCTCATCGGCTCGCCTTGGCGGCGCGAAGATGACATTGCGGCCACCGTCGCGCCGCGCTATCTCAGACCACTCGCCTTCCCAGGCCACTCGCCTTGCCGGAGCCTTCCATGCCTGAAATCGTGACCGCCGCCATGCTCGTCATCGGCGATGAGATTCTGTCCGGCCGCACCAAGGACAAGAATATCGGCCATCTCGCCGACATCATGACGGCGATCGGCATCGACCTGAAGGAAGTGCGCATCGTCCCTGACGAGGAAGATGAGATCATCGCAGCGGTGAATGCCGTGCGCAGTCGTTACACCTATGTGTTCACCACCGGCGGCATCGGCCCGACGCATGACGACATCACGGCCGATTCCATTTCCAAGGCTTTTGGCGTGCCTTGCGAATACGATGCCAAGGCCTATGCGATGCTGGAGGCGAGCTATGCCGCGCGCGGCATCGAATACACCGAGGCCCGCAAGCGCATGGCGCGGATGCCGCGCGGCGCCGATCTCATCGACAATCCGGTGTCGGTCGCACCTGGCTTCCGCATCGGCAACGTCCACGTCATGGCCGGCGTGCCATCGATTTTCCAAGCCATGCTCGACAATGTCGTGCCGACGCTGAAGGCCGGCACGAAGATGCTTTCGGCGACCGTGCCCTGCCCCTTCGGCGAAGGCCTCATCGGCGGGCCGCTGGGTGATATCCAGAAAGCGCATCCCGATACGATCATCGGCTCCTACCCGAAATATGGCGACGGCAAGTTCTGGACCGAACTGGTCGTGCGTGCCCGCAGCCAGGAGGCGCTGGACGCCGCCCGCGCCGATGTCGAGGCGATGGTCGCCGGCTTCGCCAGCAATCCCGGCTGATCTGGTCCAGGCCGGAACAAAGCACGACTCTGCAACGTTTCCCCGGCACGAGTTCGCCGGCTCGTAAACCGAGGGATTGTCATGCGATTCAAAACCATCGTCGCCATTCTGCAGAACGAGCAGGACGCCGAGCGCGTGCTCGACTGCGCCATTCCGCTCGCCACCCGGTTTCAGAGCCATCTGGTCGGCATCCACGCCGAAACGCTTCCCGTGCCCTACACCTCCGCCACAGGCTTTCCGGACACCGAATTCCTGCAGGTTTCGGCAGATATGAACCGGGAACGGGCCGAGAAGTTGAGGACGCTGTTTCTCAGGCATATCGAGGATTCCGGTCTTTCCTTCGAGTGGCGAAGCCTGGAAAGCTTTTCGGGTGACAGCGCGCTGACCGGGATTTCGAGCGTGCGGGCCGCCGACCTGATCATAGCGGCGCAGCGCGAAACGGGCGGCGATTCCAGTGCCGACGTAGACACGCTGGTCTACGATGCCGGCCGGCCGGTGCTGGTGGTGCCGCACGAGGGTCCGCTGATCACCACCTTCAAACGCGTCTTGCTCGCCTGGAACGGAAGCAAGGAAGCGGCACGCGCCGCCTTCGACGCGCTGCCTTTCATCATCGAAGCCGAGAAGACCGACATATTGGTTATCGACCCTCCTGAGACGCTCGACGACAGCCCGGAGGCCGCCGGCGCCGAAATCGCGTCGGCGCTATCGCGCCACGGCGCCACCGTCAGCGTCTCGGTGCAGCAGTCGGGCGGCAGTTCGGTCGATGACATCATCCAGACCAGGATCGCGGAGACCGGCGCCGATCTGCTGGTGCTCGGCGCCTACAGCCACTCATGGCTGCGCCAGCTGCTGTTCGGCGGGGTGACGCGCACTGTGCTGCGCACCGCGCCGGTGGCAGCCTTCCTGTCGCGGTAAGTCCACAGCGGCCGCTGGCCCTTGCCCCTGCCTAGGCCCTTGCTCTTGCCAAGATGGGGGCTTTCCAGCTAATTCCGCGCGCATTCCCCTGTTTTCCTGCGCGCGATCCCCGCGTGCTGTGGAGTGCGCGACATGTCCCTTCCCGAAAAAGCCTTTCCGGTCTCCTGGGACCAGTTCCATCGCGACGCCCGGGCGCTCGCCTGGCGGCTTGCCGGCGCCAACAAGGGGCAATGGAAAGCGATCGTCTGCATCACGCGAGGCGGGCTGGTGCCCGCGGCGATCATCTCGCGTGAACTCGGCATCCGCGTCATCGAGACGGTCTGCGTCGCCTCCTATCACGACTATGCCAGCCAGGGGCAGTTGCAGGTCCTCAAGGAGATCACCCCTGCCCTTCTCGACGAAGACGGCGCCGGCGTGCTGATCATCGACGACCTGACCGACACCGGCAAGACGGCGGGCATCGTGCGCGCGATGATGCCCAAGGCGCATTTCGCCACCGTCTATGCCAAGCCGAAAGGCAGGCCGCTGGTCGATACTTTCGTCACTGAAGTCAGCCAGGACACCTGGATCTATTTCCCGTGGGACATGGGCTTCACCTACCAGAAGCCGATCGCCGACGACCACGCCGGCTGATTCGGAACTACCTGCCTGTTACAGACCGGCAGCTTGCACTGGGCATGATTTGCTTTCGCAAACAGGTCCGGCAGGGCCGGATATTTTGTGAAATCGACGTCTATCGGCGGAAATCGGCCAAGCGAATGAAATTTTTTACTTTTATTGCCGACAATTAGCCGTAAGATTCGTGAGACGGCAAACGATTCCGGAGGCTGGGGCTAGCTTCTTCGATGTTGACGAGGCCAACGACACACAATCATCTGGCCGAAAGGGTCCGACGGCTCTTCGGCACGGCGCCGTGCCGCCTGCAGGTTGCCGCCCTGCCCTGGCGCGACACGGGAGACGGCGTCGAAATCATGCTGATCACCAGCCGCGATACCGGCCGTTGGGTTTTGCCCAAGGGCTGGCCGGAGGCCAGGGAGCCGCTCTGCGAGGCCGCGGCGCGCGAAGCCGGCGAGGAAGCCGGACTGCGCGGCCGTGTCTCTCATCTTGAAGCCGGCCGTTACTTCTACGCCAAGGTACTGGCTTCCGGCGAAGAAGTGCCGTGCGAGGTCCTGGTGTTCCCGCTGCACGTCGACAAAGTCGCGGACCGCTGGAAGGAGAAACACTCACGCACCCGCAAATGGGTCCGTGCAAGCGAAGCGGTGCGCATGGTCAACGAACCCGACCTTTGCCAGATCATCGCCTATTTCTGCGCCGACCCGCACAGCTTCTCCTGACGGGCGGCTACACCGCGCTCTTTGCAAAACGGGACTGGCTAGCAAAGGCTAGACATGCGTTGCCGCGTATCGACATGAATGCTTTGCTAAGGAATCAAGGATAGGATTCGGCAGCTCTGGTATTTTTGATCGATGGCGAATCCCGCAAATCCAATTCCAAACGAGTCCGACGAGCCCCAGCGTGAGCGTCGTCCGCGCGTGCTCAAGGGCGGGTCGATCATCACCGGAATTTCGAATTCGGAAGTCGGCTGCACGCTGCGCAATCAGCACGACGGCGGCGCCGAACTGAAGATACCGCTCGAAGCCCGGATCCCAGATCGATTCCTTCTCTATGTGCCGCTCGACGGCGTTGCCTATCGGTGCGAGGTCCGCTGGCGTCGCAACGACCGTATCGGGGTGCAGTTCACCGGCACCGAGCCAAAGCCCCGGCTGCATTACGGCTGACGCCCGGGCAAGCTTGCGCGCAGAAAATCGTGATCCGCGCCTGCATTCTATCCCCGTTATCCACATATGTGACACACAAGATGTTGGGGTCACAAAAGCTACGCAAACGAATCCTTGACGGCGCAAAACGAGTCGCCTTTTATAGGCCATGTGCTCCTGTTGAGAGTGCGACCGGAAAGTTCTGAGCCCGGTCTTTTTTCCCGGACTATGTGCGTTTTTGCTCGCATTTCCGCCTGTTTACGAGGCCGGCGGAAGCGTTGGGATTGTGGGGCGGTTGGGGACGATAGGGACAATTGTCGGGCTTGAATAAATTGTCTGTTAATACTATATTTAGTGTTTGCAGGTAGGTTCGACGCTAGATAGTGTGAATTTCCCTCGATCGAGGGAATCGGAAAAAATCAGTTTTGAGGGACCCGCGGGTTCGTCGGCGCGTTGGACAGATACTTCGCAAGGAGTTTGACCAGCAGGGCCGGCGGAGACCGCGAAAATGGAGAGCCGGTCGTTTCGAACGCCCGGCAGACGGCGGACATGCGCGTTTCGCATCGGGGGCAGAAATCCCTTGGGAAAAGCGCTATATATAGACAAAAGGGACCGGACCAATGCGCATCGAGCGTCGTTTCACCAAGCCAGGACAATCTGCCTACGCGGAGATCGAATTCCGCAAGGCGCTTTCGGAGATCAAGAATCCGGACGGCTCGGTGGTGTTCCGCTTGGACAATATCGACGTGCCGGCGCAGTTCTCCCAGGTTGCAGCCGATATCCTGGCGCAGAAATATTTCCGCAAGGCCGGTGTGCCGGCGCGCCTGAAGAAGATCGAAGAGAACGACGTCCCCTCCTTCCTCTGGCGCTCCGTCGCCGATGAGGCGGAACTCGCCAAGCTGCCGGAAGCCGAGCGCTACGGTTCCGAGATCGACGCCCGCCAGGTTTTCGACCGGCTTGCCGGCACCTGGACTTACTGGGGCTGGAAAGGCGGCTACTTCAAGGGGTCGGAGGAAGACGCGCGCGCCTTCCGCGACGAGCTTGCCTATATGCTGGCCACTCAGCGCGTCGCGCCGAACTCGCCGCAATGGTTCAACACCGGCCTGCACTGGGCCTATGGCATTGACGGCCCGAGCCAGGGCCACTTCTATGTCGACCCGTTCACCGGCAAGCTGACCAAGTCGAAATCCTCCTACGAGCATCCGCAGCCGCATGCCTGCTTCATCCAGGGCGTACAGGACGATCTCGTCAACGAGGGCGGCATCATGGACCTTTGGGTGCGTGAAGCGCGCCTGTTCAAATACGGCTCCGGCACCGGCTCCAACTTCTCGCTGCTGCGCGGTGAAGGCGAAAAGCTGTCGGGCGGCGGCCGCTCGTCGGGCCTGATGAGTTTCCTCAAGATCGGCGACCGCGCGGCGGGCGCCATCAAGTCGGGCGGCACCACGCGCCGCGCCGCCAAAATGGTCATTGTCGACGCCGACCACCCCGATATCGAGGAATTCATCGACTGGAAGGTCAATGAAGAGCAGAAGGTCGCCTCGCTGGTGACCGGCTCGAAGATCGTCAAGAAGCATCTCGAAGCGATCATGAAGGCCTGCGTCAACTGCGAAGGCAATGGCGACGACTGCTTCGATCCGTCGATCAACTCCGCGCTGAAGCGCGAGATCAAGGCGGCCAAGAAATCCGCTGTGCCGGAGAACTACATCTACCGCGTCATCCAGTTCGCCAAGCAGGGCTATAGCTCGATGTCGTTCAAGACCTACGACACCGACTGGGATTCGGATGCCTACCTCACGGTTTCGGGCCAGAACTCCAACAATTCGGTGTCGCTGAAGGACAATTTCCTGCGCGCCGTCGAGGACGATGCCGACTGGCACCTGACCGCCCGCAAGGACGGCAAGGTGTTGAAGACGCTGAAGGCCAGGGATCTCTGGGAAAAGATCGGTTACGCCGCCTGGGCGTCGGCCGATCCGGGCCTGCATTTCAACACCACGATGAATGACTGGCACACCTGCGCTTCCGCCGGTGCGATCCGGGCGTCCAACCCGTGCTCCGAATACATGTTCCTCGACGACACGGCCTGCAATCTCGCCTCGATCAATCTGCTGCCCTACCGCAACGCCGACGGCACGATCGACATCGCAGCCTACGAGCACACGGTGCGGCTGTGGACCATCGTTCTCGAAATCTCGGTCATGATGGCGCAGTTCCCGTCGAAGGAGATCGCCAAGCAGTCCTACGAATACCGCACGCTCGGCCTCGGCTATGCCAATATCGGCGGCCTGCTGATGACGTCGGGCATTCCCTACGACTCCGATGAAGGCCGCGCGATCTGCGCCGCACTCACCGCGATCATGACCGGCATGGCTTATGCCACCTCGGCCGAGATGGCCAGCGAGCTCGGCGCCTTCGCCGACTACGACCGCAATGCGCAGAACATGCTGCGCGTCATGCGCAACCATCGCCGTGCCGCCTATGGCGAGAAGCAGGGCTACGAGAAGCTCGCCGTCAATCCGGTGCCGCTGGTCGCTTCCGACCTGAAGCAGCAGGACCTTGCTACCCACGCCAAGGCCGCCTGGGACCGCGCCATCGAACTCGGCGAGGAGCATGGCTACCGCAACGCGCAGGCGACCGTGATCGCGCCGACCGGCACGATCGGCCTGGTCATGGATTGCGACACTACCGGCATCGAGCCCGACTTCGCGCTGGTGAAGTTCAAGAAACTGGCCGGCGGCGGCTACTTCAAGATCATCAACCGCGCCGTGCCGGAAGCGCTGCGCACGCTCGGCTATTCCGAAGCCCAGATCGCCGAGATGGAGGCCTATGCGGTCGGCCACGGCAACCTCAACCAGGCGCCGGCCATCAACCCCGGCGCGCTCAAGGCCAAGGGCTTCACCGACGACAAGATCGCCGCGCTCAACGCAGCCTTGAAGTCGGCCTTCGACATCAAGTTCGTCTTCAACCAGTGGACGCTCGGCGCCGACTGGGTGAAGGAGACGTTCGGGTTCACCGACGAGCAGCTCAACGACTTCTCGTTCGAGATCCTGCCGGCGCTCGGCTTCTCCCGCAAAGACATCGAGGCCGCCAACATCCATGTCTGCGGTGCGATGACGCTGGAAGGCGCGCCCTTCCTCAAGGCCGAACACCTGGCGGTGTTCGACTGCGCCAGCCCGTGCGGCAAGATCGGCAAGCGCTCGCTTTCGATCAACAGCCACATCCAGATGATGGCGGCGGCACAGCCCTTCATTTCCGGCGCCATCTCCAAGACCATCAACATGCCCAACGATGCGACGGTGGAAGACGCCAAGGGCGCCTACATGCTGTCGTGGAAGCTGGCGCTGAAGGCCAACGCGCTCTACCGCGACGGCTCGAAACTGTCGCAGCCGCTCAATTCCTCGCTGCTCGCCGATGGCGAGGACGACGAGGATGATGCCGTCGAGCAGCTGCTCGCCGCACCTGCGGCAGCACGTGCCGCACAGATCACCGAGCGGATCGTCGAGCGCATCATCGAGCGCGTGTCGCGCGAGCAGGAAAAGCTGCCCGGCCGCCGCAAGGGTTACACGCAGAAGGCCAAGATCGGTGGCAACACCATCTTCCTGCGCACCGGCGAATATGACGATGGCCGTCTCGGCGAGATCTTCATCGACATGAACAAGGAAGGCGCGACCTTGCGTGGCCTTCTCAACAACTTCGCCATCGCCATTTCGCTCGGCCTGCAGTACGGCGTGCCACTCGACGAATATGTGCACGCCTTCACCTTCACCAAGTTCGAGCCGGCCGGCATGGTGCAGGGCAACGACGCCATCAAGAGCGCGACGTCGATCCTCGACTACGTGTTCCGCGAACTGGCGATCTCCTATCTCGGCCGCAACGACCTCGCCCATGTCGACCAGTCGGACTTTTCCAACACCGCGCTTGGCCGCGGCATCAGCGAAGGCAAGACCGATGCGGTCTCCAAGGGCCTGACCCGTGGCGCCTCGCCGGTAAAGCTGGTGTCGCGTGTCAGCGGCAATGATCCGAAAGGCTTTGCGGCCCCCTCGGGCGCCCCTGCCCGCTCAGTGCCGACCGCCTTCTCCGGCTCCAACGTGCTGGCCCTGAAACCGGCCAGCGACGAAGCGGTCGCCTACAAGCGCGACTATGAGGAGCGGGCGAAGGAACTGGCCGAGGACATCGCCTTCGAGGAAGCGGCTGCTTCCGACGCCACGGCGGGATTGTTCACCGACGCCGCGGCCGTTGAGGCGGCCGAAGCCAAGAAACTCGCCAACGACCGCCGCGCCAAATCGCTGCTCCAGGGCTACACCGGCAATTCCTGCTCCGAGTGCCAGAATTTTACCATGGTGCGGAATGGGACTTGTGAGAAGTGCGATACATGCGGCTCGACGAGCGGGTGCAGCTGAGGAAAAAGGTTGCAGGAGGCTCGAAGCTGGCCTAAGTTTGTTCGCGATTTGTTCACAAGGGAGAAGAACGATGGCGGAAAATTATTGGACTACTAAGCGTAACGACGGCTGGGCCGTTAAGAAAGAGGGGGCAAGTCGAGCATCTTCGGTGCATTCAACCCAGGCTGAAGCTTGGTCTGAAACAAGAAGACTTGCGCGGGGCGCACAAAGTGAAGCATTATTGCAGGGAACGGACGGCAAAATTAGAGCTAGGAATTCATATGGGAATGACCCCTATCCGCCGAAAGGATAGTTGAGAGATTGGTTCAAAAGCTAATTCCTCTGGCAATATGTTATGACTTTGATGGCACTCTCGCTCCTGGAAATATGCAGGAGCGAGATTTCATTCCAGCGATTGGAATGACCAAAAAGACATTTTGGAGTGAGGTCAAAGCTGACTGCATCAAGCATGACGCAGATGAAATTCTTATATACATGAAGCTGATGCTTGCAAAAGCATCTAGCAAAGAGGTCACAGTTCGCAAAATAGACTTTGAAAACTATGGAAAAGGGCTAGAACTGTTCGATGGCGTTGCCGAATGGTTTGACCGTATAGATAGCTACGGGAAAGACGGCGGCATCAAAG
Organism: Mesorhizobium sp. M1066; assembly: GCF_040318635.1. Taxonomy (NCBI): domain Bacteria; kingdom Pseudomonadati; phylum Pseudomonadota; class Alphaproteobacteria; order Hyphomicrobiales; family Phyllobacteriaceae; genus Mesorhizobium; species Mesorhizobium sp. M1066. The sequence continues at coordinate 261,478 of NZ_JAMYMR010000004.1, read as the reverse complement.
TTTCTCACCACGTTATCTCTTCTGGAATTCGAGAGATGATATCTGGCAGTAAGATATCTAAGCATTTCAAGAATATATACGCCTCTTCTTTTTGCTATGATCATCACGGAATCGCAGTCTGGCCTGCGCTAGCGCTAAATTACACGACAAAAACTCAATATCTTTTTCGAATTAACAAGGGAAGCCACAACGTTTACGACAATTCATTGATAAATGAATACGTTCCACCAGAGGATCGACCGGTTCCTTTTTCAAACATGATATACATTGGTGATGGACTTACTGACGTGCCGTGTTTCCGTCTAGTCAAAAATCTCGGCGGCACATCAGTTGCGGTATTTAGACCGCACACTAAGGGCGCCAAGACAAAATCACAGAAAATGCTGAGTGACGGGCGCGTTAATTTTATTGCTCCGGCAGACTACCAGGAATCTTCTCCCATAGATCGAGTTGTCAAGGCAACCATGGAGAAAATTGCCTCAGAGCAATATTACAGATCACTTTCAAGATAAACCTTACTGGGTTGCTCCGTCCCACCAAGTTGGGGTTTGATCTCGAAACTACCCCGGCGACAACACCAGTAGCGTCTGCTCGTCAAACAACGGCTCATCCTGGCCTATCCGCACGAACAGCAGTTTCCGCCCCTCACCCGCTAGCACCTCGAAAATACTGGATACCGTCAGGCATTTCGCCGCAGGGCGGCTCGGGGATCTCATTGAGGTCGGCTACTGCTTTCAGTTCTTTCGCGTGGGCGGCGTCGGGGCTGAATGTGTAGCGTTTGACGGCGGCAGGCGCGGCGCCCTCGGTGTAAGGCGTCGGAGTCGATAACTTGTTTGCATCTGGCCATGCCTTCGGCCTGCCCAGTTCAAAGTCTCTCGCCATGCCATCTCAGATGGTCGTCCATGAAGCTGGAGATGAAAAGATACGAGTGATCATATCCATCCTGCATCCGCAGCTTTAGCGGAATACCCGCTTTGGCGCAGGCCGCCTCAAGCAGCCAGGGCCTCAGCCCGTCGTCAAGAAATCCATCCGACGTTCCCTGATCCACCAAAAATTCGGGGAAACGGTATCCGTCCTCGATGAGCGACGTCGCGTCGCAGGTTCGCCACGAGGCCTCATCCTTGCCGAGATACTTCTCAAAAGCCGGTCTCGACCAGCCGGCGGTGCTTGGCTGGGCGATCGGGGCAAACGCCGAGCAGCTCTTGAAACGCTGCGGATTCTTCAAGGCAATCGTCAGCGCGCCATGCCCGCCCATCGAATGGCCGGAGATAGCCTGGCGCGCCATATCGGCTGGAAATTCAGCCGCGATGAGAGCTGGCAACTCCTCGGTGACATAGGAATACATACGATAGTTCTTCGCATAAGGCTCTTGCGTCGCATCGAGATAGAAGCCAGCGCCGGAGCCGAACTGCCAGTTGTCTTTTTCATCCGGAATGTCGGCCCCGCGCGGGCTGGTGTCGGGACAGACGACGATCAGGCCAAGCTCGGCGGCCATGCGCCTGTACTCGCCCTTGTCCATTACATTGGCGTGGGTGCACGTCAGGCCTGAGAGATACCACACAACGGGACAAGGCGCCTCCCGCGCCTGCGGAGGTATGAAAACGGCAAAAGTCATGTCGCAACGGCAACTCGTCGACAAATGGGAATAGACGCCCTGCACGCCGCCATGGGCTTTCGTTTGAGAGATGATTTTCATGTGTTCTCCACGTTGCGGGTCGGATGACGGTCGCCACCTACTGCCATCCAGCGGCAGCACTTGCGTCCTGCCATCCTATGGCTCTTGTGTCGACGGATCTCAGCGCGGAAAAAGAACCTCGCCCATGCCGAGCACTGCGTTATCCCCGCCATATTTGCGCGGTGCGCTCCCCAGAAGCGGCCGTTTCAAAATGCCCTCGGCGATCAGATGACGATCGATGATGGCGGCGAAAACGCTCTCGGGCGCGCCGCATTCGACGAAGCTCGGCGACATGCGTGCCGGCGCGCGATCGAGAAGGATCGAACCGCGACGCATCAGATAGCCGGGCATCTCGCCGGTGCCACCGGCCACCACCAGCGTGCCGGCGATCATGCGGCTGCCGGCAAGGTCGCCGGAGCCTTTCAGCACTGCGATCAGGCCGCGCCGCATGCGGTCCGCCGCGAAGGCGCCCGCCTTACCCCTGACGATCAACACACCGCCGTTCATGCCGGCCAGTTCCCCCACGAGCGGCGCACCGAGGTGGTCGCCGGCATTGCCCGTTATTTCAAGCCTGCCGCCGCGCATGCCGGAGCCGGCGTATGGACCCGAATTGCCTTCGATCGTCAGCTTGCCATCGCGCATGGCGCGCCCGGCCTGGGCGCCGGCACTGCCAACGAGGTGAACCGACCCACCCCGCATGCCTTGCGCCACAAGGTCAAGGCGCGCGCTTCCACCTTCAAACACGATGCTTGTCGGATCGCTGCCGGCGACGCGAAAAATGTCGCCCACCTTCGATCCGTGCTTCGACATGCCGATCTGGATTCTTTCGACGTCGCGCCTTTCGATCCCGGCCAGCCGCTCCGGCGTCAGCGGCGACAGGTCAAGGCGCTCCGGCGGCTCGGCAACCAGGGTGAAGGTCAGCGCCTTCATGGCAGCATATCCTTCAGCGAGTAGATGAATTTTCCGAGCTTGCCGCCGTAATTACCGGCGCTGATGCGAACCGCGCCTCTTTTCGGTCCGAGCTGTATGACAGCCTTGATGCCGGCCTTCATCGCGGCGGCAACTGCATCATTGGTTTCACCATCGATGACGATTTCCAGGACGGCGTTGATGTCGGGACCGAGTTCACTCGCGACGACGCCGCGCAGCGTCGGCGCGTAGGCTTCGTTGGCCGAGGCGATCATGCCTTTGTATTTGCCACCTATCTTGGAACCCGAACGGGCAATGCCGCCCGGAAACGGCACGATGGCGCCAGGCACCATGCCGATCGCAGCGACCGCGGCCTCGGCAGCGGCCAAAGCGTTGGCGCTGCTTTGCGCCATGACAAAGAAATTGCCGCCACCGACAGCTTCCTTCGTCAGTCCGGTCGTTGCTTCGCACAGGAACTCGCCATCCATGACGGGAATACGCCAGAAATGCCTGTCGCCGATCTTCTTGGAGATTTGCCAGCCGTCCCCGAAATAACGCAGCGCCGAACCGAGCTTGAGCTCGGCGCTGCCCTGCAGCCCGGCAAAGCAGGCGGAACCCGGCGAGGTCAAAACGCACTGGCCGACACGATTGAGCAGTTGCTTCTGCAATTCGTCCGTTCCCATCGCGAAGATCATGACGCGGCAGCCCGGCCGGCCATCCGGTGTGGCCGATGGCGGCAGGTCGAGATCGATTGCCGCTTCGCAGCCGCAACCGATCACCGAGGTGGCGAAGCCGGACATCGTGATCGCCGCCTGGCGAGCCCATTTCCGGCTCGGCGCGGTGATGACGATGGCGGTTGCGCGCATGCCGAAGGCTTCGGCGAAGGTATCGTCGATCGTCACCCCATTGACGCTCATGTTCGGCATGGCACCTCGCCGAATGGCTGTTCGCGCGCAATCGCGGAATCCGGAAAATTGAACCAGTCCAGCGACAGGCCGTAGCGCTGCTGGTGATAGTCCTCGAGCCGTCGCACCATTGCCTTGTCGACAGGTGGCTTGAGCCTCAATGCCTTGCCCCAGCGGTAATGGATGATTTCCCCGTCTTGCACGACCAGATCGCCATCCTTGAAAACATACGCCGCCTGTCCGAGCATTTTCGCGATACTGCGGTCCCTGCGATAGACAGCGATGTCTGCTGTTGCACCGGCGCCGAGATGGCCTCGATCCGTCAAGCCGAGCAGCTTGGCCGGCGCCGCGCGCGTCATGATGGCGATTTCCTCGAACGTGTATTCGCGGTCGATTGCGGCCAGGGTAGAGAGCGCCAGGGCGGATGATGAAAGTCCGGCGGTCATTTCGGTGCGCGCTTCCCGGCTCATCAGCAGTTCGAACAGCGCCGGATAAGCGGTAAAAGGTGCACCGTTGGGGTGATCGGTGGTGAAGAACACACGCCAGGGATCGTCGATCAGGAGAAAAAGCTCGAGCCCGATCGCCCACTGCATCGTGCCGTAGAAGTCCTTGCCATAGCTGTAGGGCACGATGCCGCCGCCATTGCCGTCACCATCATGAATGACGGTCTTTTTCGGGTGCGCGCTGCCACGCGCCGAAAACTGCCGCATGACGTCGGAGGAGACCGTGACCGTCTGGCCGAACATGACCTGGCCGATATCGATGGTGACTTCCGGCGTCGCGTTGACCAGTTCGGCAAGCCGTGCGGCGGCGGAAGAAAACCCGCGTTTTCCTTCCGTGCCATAGCCATAGAACTGGAGGTGGGCGAGATGCAGCGGCAGCCCATCCGCCGCTGCAATCGTCGCAGCCGCCGTTTCCGCCGATCCGGGGCTGCCCAGATTGTTGCAATGGACATGCAAAGGATGCGGCAGGCCAAGACTGTCGACGGCGGCCTGCAGCGTCTTGACGATCTTGCGCGAACTGACGCCATAGGAAGGTACGACATCGTCCAGCGAGAAAGTGCGGACGTTCTCCTTGAAGGCGGCCGCCGCACCGGCGTTGATCACCTTGACCCCAAGCGCTCGCGTCGAAGCGACCGTCCAGGCGACATAATCCTCGATCATCGTTCGGGGGGCGTCGTCGCGGATCATCGACAACAGGAAATCGTCATTGCCGAGAATGGCGAGGGTCGCTTTGTCGATGATCGGGATGTCAGCCAGTTCGAGATGCGTGTGAAGCGCCGCTCCCGGCGACATCGCCGGCTCGACGACCGTCGTAAAGCCCATCTTTGCGTAGAGGCAGCCGGTCTGGAACGTCGACCAGCCGGCATTGGAGAGCGGCGTCGTTGCTGGCCTCACCTGATGGGCGGCGTGCTGTTCGGGCAAGAGCAGCCGCGCGGTGTTCACATTGCCGCCGCCAATGTGGGAGTGGATGTCGATGGCGCCAGCCATCACGATGCAGCCGCTGGCTTCGATGGTCCGGTCGGCCGCCCCTCCCGCCGGCGCCGGAACGATCTTGTCGTCCTTGATCCAGAGGTCGCCCTTGCCGAGACGTCCGTTGACGGGATCGATGACGTCGCCGCCGGCGATTTTCGTCAGCATGGCAGTGGCTCGGCGAAAGCGTGGGTAGCGATCAGGCGGATGATCGTCGCGGCAGAGGGCAATTGCGAGGCCGCTTGCGCATCGATCGATCTGAGCGAGCCCGTGCGGCTGGAGTAGACAACCGCATCGTGATCGACCCCAGCCTCGCCGATGGCGATGGTGACCGCGGCGCCGGCAACCGGCTCTTGCGTTTTCGTCAACGCAATCAGCGCCATGCGTGCCCTTTTTTTCTGTGGTTGGGCCGTTGCGGCGGAGATCCGCAGGTGCAGGTCGGCTTCGCCGGCAGCGATCATGCGCGCCACATCGCAGCGCCAGGGATCGAATTCCGGGAAGCCGCGCGCAAAGCCGGTGCGCAGCGGAAAACCTGTCATCCAGGCCGAGGCGAGCGTGCTTCCCCAGCCGTTTTCGTTCGCCGGCAGATGAAGGCCGGATGCGCGCGATTTGCGATTGAGATCGGCGATCAGTCCTTGCAGCATCTCCAATGCCAAGCCTTCGGCGGCGTGGCCTGAAAACAGGAACACGGGAAAATGCGCGGCCGCCAGAGCTTTGGCGAAATCATTGAAATTCGACACCGGTTGCGATGTACGCTGCCCTTTGTACTGTGCTCTCAGTGCCGCCAGCGTGGCGGCGAGGCTGGCTTGGCCACAGGAAAGTTGCGTTGCCTCGCGCCCGCCGTTCAGCGGCGGCAGGGACATCCCGTCCGGGCCTACCACGAAGAACGCGCGCTGGTTCCCGGTCGAGAGGTCGGGAACCGTCCCAGCGAGTTCGCCAACAAGACCATGATGGATCCGCGGGAGCTCGCCCACGATCACCACGACATCGGCACGCCGGCGCGTCTCACCGGGGGCGACGGTCATTGCCCCCTTGTCCGTAAAAAGCGCGGTCTCTCGGGCAAGTGCCGCGCCATCGGCATGGTCGTATGCCGCGCCCGCCCGCTCGGCCAGCGCGATCGCCGCCCTGGTGCCGTCTATATCCGTATCAAAGCTGAAAACCGGGCACCGACTTGACGACAATAGCGACGCGGCATGCGCAGCCACGTGCTCAATCAGCGCTTCCCGGTTGCCGATCCAAGCAACCGCCATTCGCTAAACTACTTTCTGGTGCCGGCCCGATCCTAGACGAAACTGGATTGGCCGTGAACCCCACCTTGCAGCGGATCAGCGAATGTTTTCATACCCGTCAACAAATTCCGACCCTGCCTAGTCATATTTGACGTAAGCGAAGCGTTGATCGGTCAACGGAGTGCCTTCCAGCGCCCCGCCTTCCTTGGCCGGCTGCCACTGAACAACATCCTCGATCTTTTTCGCCAACTCGAAATCCTTGTCGGTAATGCCTTTCGCCGCGTGGTTCGTCAGGCGCACCTCGACCCAGGCATAGGAGGCGGTGATATCGGGATGGTGCCACGCCGCCTCGGCGAGATGGCCAACCGTGTTGATGACCATGAGCGTCGATTTCCAGCTGTGGGTCTTGTATTTGCGCCGGATCCAGCCGTTTTCGTAACGCCATTTCGGCAGCTCCTTCTCAAGCCGGTCAGCGATCTCGGCTTCCGAATAGACCTTTTCCTTGACTGTCTCGTTCATCTCGACCTCCGCGAATTGCTCGGTCTGTCTACGCGCCGGAGCCGGCAAACACGTCATGCATTCTCTTTAGCTTGCCCCATCGACGAAAACAGTTATCATGGTACCGGGCACCTAAACTTCCATGATGCATCCATGATGCACCCATCGGGGGGCAGATGTCGAATTCTGTTACCATACGAGTGCCCGCTCGCCTGCACCTTGGCTTCCTTGATCTCAATGGCGATGCCGGACGGCGGTTCGGCAGCGTCGGGCTTCCATTGAGCGAACCCGAAACCGTCGTCACCCTGTCGCGGTCCGGCGAGACCATCGTTGAAGGCTCCGAGAGCACCCGTGCCGGCGAGCATCTGTCGACGCTCTGCAAGCATCTCGGCATCCGCGGCCAGCACCATTTGGTGGTCGAGCAGTCGATACCCAGTCATGCGGGTCTGGGCTCCGGCACGCAGATCGCCCTTGCCGTCGCCTCGGCGTTGCGCACTCTCCATAATTTGCCTCTGGATATCGTCGGCGACGCGAGCCTGCTCGAGCGGGGCGGCCGATCCGGTATCGGCATCGCAAGTTTCGACGATGGCGGCGTCATAGTCGACGCCGGCAAGAACGACCGCGGCGGAACGCCTCCGGTCGTCGCGCGGCTGCCATTTCCGGAAGAGTGGCGCGTCATCCTCATCTTCGACCTCTCCGGGCATGGACTGCATGGCGCTGCCGAGGTCGCTGCGTTTCGCTCGCTGCCGCCATTCCCAACGGCAGGCAGCGGGGAGATCTGCCGGAGGGTACTGATGGGCATTATGCCGGCTTTGGTCGAGCGGGACCTTCCGGCATTCGGCGCCGCCGTCACCGCGATACAGATGCTGATCGGCAGCCATTTCGCCCCGGCGCAGGGGGGCGTGTTCACCTCGAAGCGGGTCGAGATAGTGGCCCACCGTCTCAATGACGCAGGCGCCGTCGGCATCGGCCAGAGTTCCTGGGGGCCGACAGGCTTTGCCTTCGCGCCATCGCATGACGCCGCACTCAAGTTCGTCGACGCGGTTCGGAAGACGAAAGTTGGAGACGGCCTTGAGATCAAGATCGTCAAGGGCAGGAACTCCGGCGCGAAGATCAGCTCAACCAGGCTGAATCTCGTCGGCAGCTGACGCTCCCGTTTCAGGCAGAAAGGCAAGAAATGGCCCGCAAACACATCCTGCACATGCTGACACCGTTGAAGCAGATGAGCCCCTTCGACGTGAATATGGCGCTCGACGCAGGTTTCGACGCCGTCGTCCCCTATGTCGATGTAAGCCTCGCCGAAGTGACAGGCCTGGTCCAGGACGCGATCTTTTCGCGCCCGCCGGATGCGGGTGTCGATACCGGCATCTTCATCGCCGGGAAGGATGCCTCGTTGGCGCTCGACATGTTCGACGCCGCGAAGAAGGCGATGGTGCCGCCTTTCCAGGTTTCGGTATTTGCCGATCCGGCCGGCTCGTTCACCACGGCCGCGGCGATGGTGGCCAAGGTCGAAAAGGCGCTGGAGAAGAAATTCCAGCGTGGGCTCAGGGATACGAGGGTGGCTGTTTTCGGCGCCACCGGCGTCGTCGGCTTCTGCACCGCCGTCATCGCGGCAGAGGAAGGTGCACGGGTCACACTTGTCGGCCATGACGGCATCGAAAGGGTCAAGCAGATCGCGGCCGAGATCGAAAGCAGATTCAACATCATCGTCGATGCCGCTGACGGATCGAGCGACGCCCGCAAGACAAAGCTGGTCGAGGCAAACGAAATTATCCTGGCTTGCGCTAAAGCCGGCGTCCAGGTGGTCTCCAAAGCCCAATTGAAAGGCAATGACCTGCTTATTGCGGCCGACGTCAATGCTGTTCCCCCGGCCGGCATCGAAGGATTGGCCGTCAATGCCAATGGTGATCCACTCGAAACGGCAAAAGCTGTCGGCATTGGTCCGCTTGCCATTGGCAATGTCAAATATAAGGTCGAATTCGGTCTCTTCAAAAGAATGATCGAATCCGAAAAGACGATCACGCTCTATTTTCAGGAAGCGTTTTCCCTTGCACGCGAGATTGCCAAGTAACGCCGGATCTCTTTTGATCGCGGCAATTTCAGGCCGGGCGCTGGCCGCCGCCGCGCGTCGCGCCGGTTATCGTCCGCTGGTCGCCGATTTCTTTTGCGATACGGACACCGTCGCGCTCGCAGAACGCGCGACGATATTGCCGGGCGACCTGCAGGGGGGCGTCGATGGCGAGCGCATCATCGACACGCTTCGGCGATTGGCTGGCGACGACCTCCCGGTCGCCATTATCCTAGGCTCTGGGTTTGAGCGGATGCCTGAGACCGTGGACAAGATCGCGCGACACTTTCCGCTCGCAGGCAATGGCGGCGGCGCGATCCGCAGGATCAAGGATCCGCAGTTGCTGGCTGATGATTGCGCCGAACTCGGCATCCCGCATCCGCAATTGCGATGGGACCAGCCGCCTGATCCGGAGAACTGGGTGGTCAAGACCGCGGGCGGCGCCGGCGGCGGGCACGTCAGACGAGCAGCCGGAGAAAGCCCGACCGCCGGCCGCTATTTCCAGCGCTTCGTTGCCGGACGCAGCATCTCGGCCCTGTTCGTCGGCAACGGGCAAACCGCGCACATCGTGGGCTTCAGCCAACAGTGGACGTCCCCCTCCCCGACAGCGCCCTATCGCTACGGCGGCGCCGTGCGGTTGAGACGCTTCGATCGCAGACAGGCGGCGCTCATCGGCGGTTGGCTCTCAAGTCTGACGCGGCGCGCCGGCCTGGTTGGATTGTGCAGCGCCGATCTCATCCGCGGGCCGGATGGCTACAAGTTCATCGAGATCAATCCGAGGCCAGGCGCCACCCTCGACATTTTCGACGATGTCGAAGCGCCATTGATCGAAGCGCATCTGCGCGCCGCGACGGGTCAGGTCTTCCGCTTGCCGCGCTTCGTCGATTCGATGGCGTCGATGGTGACTTACGCCGCGACGCCAATCACTCACTTTCCGTCGATCGCCTGGCCTGAATGGACAGCGGACCAGCAGTCGGCTGGCACCCGTCTGATTGCCGGCGACCCTGTCTGCACGGTCTTCGCTCGCGGTCCGAGCGTCCAATCGACCAAGCGGCTCATCAAGGGACAAGCCAGTCAATTGCAACTCCAATGGGAAGGAGACCGGACATGAAAGACGGTTCGGCATTCCTGAATGACAATGCACAGCGCATCGTTGACGGCATGATCGGCGACGCCGAACGCCTGCGTATCGTCGTCTCCAGGGGACCATTGGGCGAGCGCCTGATCGATGCCGGCGCCAAAACCGTCGGCAGCGTCGAAGCCGGGCTGCGCATGGCTGAGGCCGCGATGGGCGGTCTCGGCAGCGTTTCGGTGTTCATGGATCGCGCGTCACAGCAATGGCCGTTCACCGTCGAAGCGCGCTCTTCGCAGCCGGTGCTAGCCTGCCTGGGCAGCCAATATGCGGGCTGGAATCTATCTGGCCAGGACTATTTCGCCATGGGATCTGGGCCGGCGCGGGCGCTCGCCCGGGTCGAACCGCTGTTCGAAACACTTTCCTATCGCGACATCGCATCGTCCGCGGTGCTTATCCTGGAGACGGCCGAACCGCCTCCCCGCGCGATCGTTGAGAAAGTGGGCAAGGCAACTGGACTGGCGACGGAAAAGCTCACCTTCCTCTATGCGCCGACACAAAGCCTTGCCGGCGGCGTGCAGATCGTTGCGCGCGCGCTCGAGGTTGCCCTGCACAAGATGAACGATCTCAAATTCCCGCTGGAGAACGTCGTCGATGGCATCGGAACGGCTCCGATCCCCGCCCCCCATCCGGATTTCCTGACCGCCATGGGCCGAACCAACGATGCCATCATTTATGGCGGCAGCGTCCAGCTCTTCGTGAAAGGATCGGCGAAAGAAGCTGGCAAACTCGCGGAAAAACTCCCAAGCAGCGCCTCACGGGACTATGGCCAACCCTTCGCCGAGATCTTCGCGCGGTTCAAGGGCGATTTCTATGCCATCGACCCGCTGCTGTTCAGCCCGGCCGAAGTGATCGTGACAGCGATCGAAACCGGCGATACGTTTCGCGCCGGTCGGCGTGATCTGAAGATGCTCGAACGAAGTCTCGGCTAGAGCATGGCGGTGCAAAGGGATTCGTCTGTCATTCGCCTGCCCGACGATTGCATTTCGTGCAGCCCCGTCGCGGACGCGGCAATGAGGGCGTGGAATCGCTCGCGCCGCCGACATTCCCGCACCCGAGAGGCCACATGATCCCTCGCATCCTGATCGTCAGCGACAAAGTGGACACTGGCTCGAACGGCCTGGCGGCAGGGCTTGGTCGGCGAGGCGCCGCCGTTGCAGCCGTGCCGCTGGCGGCGATCGCATTCGACACCAGCAGCCCGAGCGGGCTTTCGATCCCTGGCTTCGGCGGCACGCTGCCCGACGCCGTGCTCGTCCGTTCGATCGCCGCCGGATCGTTCGAAGCGATTACCCGGCGCCTCGGCGTGCTGCATGCGTTAAGCAGACTGTCGGTTCCCGTGTGGAATTCCGCGCAGGCGATCGAGCGCTGCGTCGACAAGTCGATGACGACATTCCTCCTGAAAAATGCCGGCCTGCCTACGCCACGCACCTTTGCCGTAGAACGACTTGCCGTCGCCGAGGAGATCGCGGCGCAAGAGCTTCCGCGGGGACCGCTGGTGCTGAAACCATTGTTCGGCGCGCAAGGCCGCGGGATAAAGCTGATCCGCACGCTCTCGGACCTGCCGGCTGCAGAAGAGGTGAACAGCGTCTACTACCTTCAGCAATATGTGTCGCGTGCCGGTCCGCCTTTCCGGGATTTTCGCGTCTTTGTCTGCGCCGGCGAGACCGTGGCGATGATGAGCCGCATCAGCGACGATTGGATCACGAACGTCAACAGGGGCGGCGTGCCGGAACAGGTTTCCGAACATGGCAAGGCGGAACTGGCCTCGCTGGCTGTCGCCGCGTCAGCTGCGGTCGGCGCGGATTTTGCCGGCGTGGACATCGTGCGGGCTGACGACGGCAATCTGTTCATACTCGAAGTGAACAGCATGCCCGCCTGGTCGGGATTGCAATCGGTGGTCGCCGTGAACATCGCCGAAGCAATCGCCGATGCCTTGCTGAAACTCCTGGCCGACCGCGCCGAAGCGGCCGCCGCGCCGCGGCCCTACCGTTTCGCCGCGCCTGCGAATTCGTGAGGGCCGCTAGGATGGCGCTATCGCGTGAACGCCTCCGGGCCAGCTACAAGGATGCCTGCAGGATGGAGATCGAAGCCCTCAAACCGGGCAACGTCCATCTGTTCGCCGACGGACACGGCATGTCGGCCGCCCAATTCATGATGAGTGCGGAGGTTTCCTCCGGGCCGCTGACCGATCCTCGTCTGCCGGTCGGACAGCGCATGCTGGAGGCGGTGCGCGCGACCCGACTGGCGGTCGCAACCAATACCAATCTCGGAATCATCCTTCTGACAGGGCCACTGATATGCGCCGCCGAAATGAGCGGTGACAGACTGCAGGACAATCTCGACTCGCTGCTTCGGGCTTTGAGCGTGCAGGATACCAAGGCGGTATTCGAGGCGATCGTCACGGCCGCGCCAGGCGGCCTCGGAGAAGCTGCCAACGATGTGCGGCAGGAGCCGAAGGTCCATTTGCTGGACGCGATGCGGGAGGCCGCCGACCGCGACATGATCGCCCGCCAGTACGGCAGCTGTTTCGGCGACGTGTTCGGGGTCGGGCTCGCCGCGCTGGATGGAGCGTTGGCACGTGGAGAAACCGGCATGTGGCCGACGGTATTCGTCTACATGGCGTTTCTCGCCGGCTTCCCCGATAGCCATGTGATGCGCAAGCACGGCGTTGACGTCGCAAATCAGGCGCGGCAGGAAGCCGTTGCCGTTCAGGCGGCGCTCCATACGGAGGGCGACGAACCGTCGCGCATTCGCCTGCTCATGGAGTTCGACCGCCGGTTAAAGACCGACAACATCAACCCCGGCACCTCGGCCGACCTCACCGTGGCTACTCTTTTAGTCCACACCCTCGCCCTCACCTTGCATAATCGCGGCGTTGGTGCTTGACTTCCAAAAGTGGAAGCTGTGCTTCCGCGGCTATCTAGCCAACCGGTCCGGGCAAATCCGGACGCTGCCAACAAGGATAGCTGTCCATCGAGCGCCTGCTCGGTTGCAGCGTCCGTGGACACCATAATTGTGTCTTGGAGGAAATTGGCATGGCAAAAATCTCAAAGGTTATGGTCGGTGAATCGCTGGTGGGAGACGGCAACGAAGTCGCGCATGTCGACCTGCTCATCGGCCCGCGGGGGAGCGCGGTCGAAACGGCATTCTGCAACGCGCTTACCAACAACAAGGACGGCTTTACTTCGCTTTTGGCGGTGATCGCGCCCAATCTTCAATGCAAGCCCAACACCGTGATGTTCAACAAGGTCACGATCAAGGGCGCCAAGCAGGCGGTCCAGATGTTCGGCCCGGCGCAGCACGCCGTGGCAAAGGCCGTGCAGGACAGCGTTGCGGACGGGACCATTCCGGCCAACGAAGCGGACGACGTGTTCATCTGCGTCGGGGTATTCATCCATTGGGACGCGGCGGACGACGCCAAGATCCAGAAATACAATTACGAGGCGACAAAGGAAGCTATCCAGCGCGCCGTTGCAGGAACGCCGACCGCCGCCGAAGCAACGGCCCAGCGCGACAAGGTCAAGCATCCGTTCGCAGCCTAGACAAGAGACAGCCCCGCACAGGAAAAACCCTCTTCTGAGACGGATGGTCTGTTGCGCCGGCTGAAAAAGGTTCTGGGCTTTTGAAACGTCAGTTCCCGAAGGGCGCTCGCCCTTCGGGAGCTGACGAGCGACGATTGTCAGGCGCCGAGTGAGGCGAGGCGGCCGGGCGTGAGCGTAGCGTTGTGCAATGAGGTTGCGACCAGCGCCGCTGCGACGCCCATTGCGGACAAGGCCCTGAGATCGTTCTCGTCGCGGACGCCGCCGGCCGCGATGACGGCGCGATTTCCGGCCTTGGCCTTGACCTCCTGCAACCGTCCTAAGTCGGGGCCGGCGGCCGCACCGACCTTGGCCAGCGTCATGACAATCACCTTTTGCGGCCAAAGCTCGGGCTCATCGAGAAGAGAACGCGGTCCGCAAAAACTATCGCCGACGAAATCAAGGGACAGGATGAGATCGGGATGATCGCGAAAACGCCGCAGCAACATGTCGTCCCGCTGCGATTCAGAGCCCAGAACAGGAGACAGCGAGCTTTCGGCAAGCGCCGCCAAAAGTGTCTTTTCGTCGGCCACACCGGCATCGACCCAAAGTTCCGGCGGCTCCGCCATCGTCCTCAGCCGGGCGAGTGCGTCGCTGTTTGGCACACCGCCTTCGATAGCGTCCAGATCTGCGATGTAGAAGGTCGAAAAAGGATAAAGCCCACGCAGTCCTTCAGCGACCGCCACGACATCAGGGCTTCGGCTGAGCGGCGTAACGATCGGCCTGTAGCGATCGCGTTTCCCCTGCTGGGCGCGAACCACCACGCCGTCTTTCAGGTCGAGAACCGGAATGATACGCAACGCTTTTTTCACCGACCAATTGCCCCCGTCATGAAAGCTTGAAGCGTGGAAAAAAGAAAGGGCATCATTGCCGGTTTCGACATTGGCGGCGCGCATCTGAAGGTGACCCGCGCACAAGACGGTCGCATCGTCGAGGCGGTAACGATTGCAACGCCGCTCTGGCAAGGGCTGCACAAGCTGGCTTCAGCCCTCGACGAAACGGCTCCGATCTACGCGGGTGCGGATCTCAACGCATTCACCATGACAGGCGAACTGTCGGACATCTTTCCGTCCCGCGATGTCGGCGTAGCGGCTCTGCTGGGTCAGATTTCCACCCATTTCCCCACAGACAAAAAGCTGGTCTATGCCGGACCATACGGTTTCGTCGGGGTCGAGCGGGCAGCGCAGTTAGCCGCCGATGTGGCTTCCGCCAATTGGCACGCGACAGCCTTGTTGGTGGCAAAACTCGCCGGCGATGCCCTGTTCGTCGACATGGGCTCCACCACCACCGATATCATTGCCATCAAGAACGGCGCCGTGGCCAATGACGGCTACACCGACGCCGGACGGCTTCTAACCGGCGAATTGGTCTATACCGGCTTCACCAGGACATTCCTGTTCGGCGTAGCCTCCTTGGCTCCCGTCCATGGCAGGCTAACGCCGCTGATGAACGAGTATTTCGCCTCGATCGCCGACGCTCACCGCATCCTGGGCGTGCTCGACGAGGACGACGACAGGCACCCTCCCGCCGACGGCAAGGAAAAGACCGTGGATGGCTCGATCGCGCGGCTGGCGCGCATGGTGGGGCGCGACGCCACTGATCTGACCTCGCCGGAATGGGGTGAAATCGCGCGCTGGTTCAGCGAGCAGCAACTGCGCAAGGTGCACGATGCAGCGTCGCTGGTTGCCGGAACCCTGCCTCGGGACGTCCCGATCGTCGGCGCCGGAAGCGGTCGCTGGCAGATCAAGCGACTGGCCCAACGCATGGAACGCAGTTACGTCGATTTCGCCGACATCATCCCCGCGGATGGCACCGTTCGCGGCCAAGCGAGCAGCGCGGCACCCGCGTCCGCAGTGGCGCTTTTGGCGGGATATTCGTCGTAAGCAGGATGCGGCGCTCGGCCTAAGCCCGCGCGTCCTCGCTACCGGAACTTTTGGCGGTCAAGTGATCGCTGACACGCTGCATCAGCCAGCCCCAGGCTTCCTTTTCACCGTCGCCTGCCGTCTTTTCGATGGCGATCGAAAGGTAGGCGATTTCCGCCTCGATCTTGTCGCGCGGCAGCATGCCGAGCCGGCTGACCAGGATGGCCAACTCAAGCACCGCCGCCTTGGCTCGGTTAAGGCCGGTGAACGGCGCAAGCGCTTCCTCCCGCACCACGCGGCAGAAATGGCGGGGGCGCACGCCATTGTCATCGACCGCTTGGACCTCGAGGCCCGAATACGCCAGCGCGGCCTCGAGCCTTGGCACCGGAAACCCGTCAACCGGAACGATTGGCCAATGCTTGCGGCCTGTCAGGCAGCCGGCAAAGACACGCACGTCGTCGGTATAATTGGCGATGGCGAACGGCACTTCGGCGAGATTGTCGAGCGTGACCGACGGCCGGAAGGGCGCAATCACCCAGCCGTCATTCTCGGCGATGATGCCGATCGGCGCGATGTGGACGTTGCCTGCCTTGTTGACCGTCGTGATGATCGATTCGCGAATGTAGGGCATGGTCCTAGCGCTCTTTCCTTGCGCGGAGCATCTTGCCCGGCTCGGCAAGACGGGTACGGTCGGGTTCGGGAGCCGGCGCGGCAACGCCCCATGCGAGCGGCTCGTCCTGCACATAACGCTTGCCGAGGCGCCACGCGATCTCGGCCTTCATCAGTTCGGCGCCGAGGTAAAAAGCGTGTGCGCCATCGGCGTTGACGTCCAGCCCGGCAAAAAGTTCGAACGCATCCGTGGCAACTGCATGCCCTTTGCTATTGAAAACATGGATGCCGTCCTCGGCTACCGCGATCCGGAAGTTGGCGTCGCGCACCTGGGCCGCCAATGCTTCGATATCGTCGGTTGAGGCTGTGAAAGGCTTGCGATCGTGGACCTGCAACAGGCCTGGGTGATAGCCGCGCGGCAAGGCGCCGTCCGTGCAAGCAGCCAACATGACGCGGCGGGCGATATCGTGCTCCTCGATCGTCCGCACCGTGTGTGGGCTGACATGCACCGCCAGCACGTTTCGGATCCGGAGTTCCGAGCAGAGTCCCGCTAGAACGGCCGTAACACCAGAACTGTCCGCGTCGGTCAATTCGGTGAGATTGCCCGTGCCCATCAGCAATTCGACGTCCGGCCAGCGGCGCCGCGCCTCGATGAAGCGCCCGAGTGAAACGGCGAAGCCGAAATGGATCGGGTCGAGCACGGGATCGGCTATGAAGGCGATACCGGCCTTTTGCGCGGCTTCGATGGCCCGGCCGAGCGAATCCAGATCGCCAGGCGTGGAAGGTATCAACACTGCCGTAGCCCTATGGTCGAAGATCAACGGCAGCGTGTTCTCGTCGAGGCTGAGAAGATAGTCCGCGCCGGCGCGTGCCCCGATCGTCAGTTCGTCCACGCTGGCCGAATCGACGCTGACCATAAATCCCTGTGCCTTGAGCGCTCGCACAGCCTCCGCCAGCAACGGAAACGGCGTCTCCGGCAGGCAGCCCAGATCGATGACATCGGCGCCGGCCGCAGCTAGCATCGAGGCCCTCGCCATCAGTGCCTCGACCGACAGCATCGGCGCATCGACGATCTCGGCGAAGATGCGCATATCGTGACGCGTCAGATCCGGCGGTTTGCCCGCCCGGCCAAGGAAGGCCGGAAGGTCGGCGATCTCGTCGGGGCCGCGCACAAAAGGCACGCCGAAATGCTCCGACAGGTGCTCGATGTTTCCCCGATAGCGTCCGGGCAGGATGACGCGGTCGACGTCTCCTGTCAGAGTGAGCCGACGCTTCACAATGTCCTCGCTCATCAGCGCGGCGACCTTGACGCCGACGTCGACGATTTCCCACGCGAATTCGGTTTTGCCCAGCCCGGCCAGCAGCCGTTCCAGCCGCGCCTTGGCCAGATGGCCGGTAAGAAAAACCAGCCGCTCAGCCATCGCTTGCGAGTTCGGCCTGTCGCCGTGTGAGCGAGGCTTCGAGATCAGCGAGCGACTCGACCACCTGGGTCCGCTCGAAACTCTTCAACTGCTCGGTATTTTCCAGATCGATCCTGCGCGGATAGACCTTGACCAGCCCGTGCGGTGCCTGGGTTTCGAGTTCCGGTGCGGTGTCGCAAGCAAAGACGATGGCTGGCACACGGCACTTTCCCGCTTGGGCAAAGACATTGGTGGCGAGCGTGTCGGAAATGCCATGCACGCATTTGGCGACCGTGTTGGACGTGGCCGGCGCCACCACGACCGTGTGATAGACGCCGTGGTAGAATTCGCCGACAGGAATCGCACTCGCGGTCTTGTCGTGCAGCACGCGCGTCGTCTCCGGGAAATCAAGTTTAAGCTTGTACATGCGCAGCACTTCGTTGGCGGCCTTCGACACGAAGACATCGCAATGTTCGAGTTGGCGAACAAGTGCGAAGCTCTCCGTAAAGAAATGCCCGGAACCCGTCATAACCCATGCCCAGCGCGGCACATGCAGCTTCACCATCGGCTATCCCGCCTTCTTTGCCGACGACCCTGTTGAAGCCACGATCCTGATGCCGGGCAGCTTGCCCAACGCGAGCATCGCGCCGGCCTCGGCAGCATCCTTAGGACCGGCGAGATGGAAATCGACGCCGTCGGGCAGCATGGCGGCAAAACCCGGGTCGACAATGCCTCGGGTCCTCAGGCTGTCAGCTGTATCGCTGTCGAAGAATGCACCGGTCTGCTTGATAAGCAACAGCGCGTCTGAGCCAAGCTTGCCGGCAAGCCAGGCGGCCAGAGAATCGGAGGTAATGTCCCACGAGGCCGGAACATCCAGCGCCGGCAGTGCCAGTGACGACGGCAGCCACACCGGAACCTTCCCCGCCTCCAACGCCCGCCCAATCTCGCCCAGCGACCGTGCCGGCGTCAGCCTTTCGTCCCGGTCGAGGATGACATGGCCGAACTGTTCCATGGCCAGGATCGCCATGGCATGTGCGGCGGTGTCGGAAAAATCCATGCGTGTCTGCGCCTCGCGCACATGATCGGCAAAGAGCCCGCCGCCGGGCACGATGACGATCGGCAGCCTGGAACCCGCCAGCGCTGCGATCCAGCTCTTCATCTCCGCCGCGTGGGCCGTGCTGCCGCCAAGCTTGACGATGGCCCGTCGGAGCATTTCGGGGCGTTCCTGGCGCGGCCGGAAGACAACGCTTCGGTCTTTTCGGCCAGCAGTGCCGGAGGCAGCGCCGCGTCCCGCCGATTGGCGCTTGCGTTCGATCTCGACCCCGACGCCGCCAGGTCCGAGCTCGAGCTTTTCCACCCTTACCGTGACGCGCACGACACGCTGGTTCTCCAGGACGTGCGCTGCCACCTGCTCGGCCAAAGCCTCGCTGAGCTGGATATGGCCCCGCGCGACGATGGTGCGAATGCCGTCCATGATGATGTCGTAGGAGAACACATGGCGCATGTCCTCGGGATGGTCGGTGATTTGCAGCACGTCGGCGGTCACATCAAAGCGCACTTTTTGAGTATGGCCATGCTCGAAGCTGTAGGCACCGATCTGGACCGGCAGTACAAAATCCCGCACAAAAATCCTGTCCGTGCCCAGTGTCGGATCGGTGTCCGGCGAATAGCCTCTCGCCGCCAACAGGCGATAGTCGATACTCGATTGACCGCCGGTCCCGGATTCCGCCGGGATCAATTCTCGAATCTGCGAGACCGCCTCGGCGCTGATCGAACTCGTGCGACCGGAATGGCCACACAGCGCCCCCCGAAAGCCGAGAAAATCCGGAGCGAAAGGCAATAGGCGCGGAATATCCGGAGCTTCCAGCGATCCACTCAGGCCGACCATCAGACCGAGCGATTTCGTGCGATCGACGAATCCCGGAATACGCTCCGGCGGCAGATGATCGAGCAGCCGGCCCTTCCCCTTTTGCGCGGTATCGACCATCACGCCATGGAAGCGATGCCTGGCGAATATCGGCAGAAGTTCGAAGTCCGGCGCCAGATCGGCAAACAGCACGGCAATCAGCTTCGTTCGTGCGGCGAGCGGTTCGAGCGCCTGTGCGCAGGCAGAGATATTTGCCGAAGGAAAAAATCCGATCTTCACATAGTCGACGCCGGTCGCCGCGATCTCTTCGGCCTTGATGCGGATCGTTTCGGGTTCCATCGGCAGGTCGCCGCAGACCGCGCTGACCGGAGCCCGACCAGCGATGAACGAAATGGTTCGGCGCATGGTTTCCGTGGACACCGCGCCCAGGGCTCCCGCCTTCGGGTTCTTCAGGTCGACGATGTCGACACCTCCAGAAAGAGCGATCTCCGCCTCTTCGATGCCGGTGACGCTTGCCAGCATTCTGGTCATTTGAACAGTTTCTCCAGTTTGGAGGACAAGACGTTTTTATAAAGGCGGTCGATGCCCCTGCGCCACGTCTCGTCGGTGTTGCCACGCGAATCGACGCTGGCGACTTTCCGCACCGTTCCGGCAGGCGCGAAAAGTCGTCCGATAGGGTTTGATAAATTTTGCGGGTCGGCTAAGTTGATCATGGGCACCTTGACTGGGCGCGGGTCCGGCAACCGTCGAACCTTTGCGCAAGTATGGGTAATTACTATCGATGACGAGCGCGGTGCCAGGCACTCTCGCTGCCTTTTTGTGCTTTTTTTCCCTGACCGTCAACGTTTCCGACGCGACAGGCCAGGAAACGGTGGCGAAGCCGGAAAAAAAGACAACTGAAATCAAGATAGGCTATTTGCGGGCCTACGCACCGCAATTGACGCTTTCCATGCTCGACCTGCCGCCACGTGACGAAGGTGTCGCCGGCGCCGAGGTGGCGATCGGCGACAACAATACGACGGGAAAGTTCACCAACCAGAAATTCAGCCTCGACGTGACCGAGATCAAGCCCGAAGGCGACGCGGTTCGAGCATTCGAGAACCTGATCGCCAAGGGCGACCGCTATGTGGTCGCCGATCTTTCAGCCAAACAATTGCTGTCGATCGCCGACATCGCCCGCGACAAAGGCGTGCTGATCTTCAACGTCGGCGCCGCCGACGACAGCCTTCGCGAGGAGGACTGCCGCATCAACGTTTTCCATATCGCGCCGACGCGCAGCATGCTGGCCGATGCGCTGGCGCAGTATCTCATGGTGAAGAAGTGGCCGAATTGGGTGCTGCTCTATGGATCGCATGAGCAGGATCATCTCTACGCCGACGCGTTGCGCCGTGCGGCAACCCGCTTCGGCGGCCAGATCGTCGCCGAGAAGGAATTCAAGGACACCGGCACAGCCAGGCGCACCGACACCGGCGCCACGCAGATACAGCAGCAGATTTCCGTATTTACGCAAGACCTGCCGGAGCATGACGTGGTGCTTGTCGCCGACGAAAGCGAGGTTTTCGGCACCTACGTGCCCTACCGCACCTGGACGCCGCGGCTGGTCGCCGGCACGGCCGGTCTGGTTGCATCGTCGTGGCATCCCGCCAGCGAACAATGGGGCGGCATCCAGATGCAGAGCCGCTTCCTGAAGACGACGGGACGGCGGATGCTCTCCAGGGACATGTCGGCGTGGACGGCGGTGCGGGCGGTCGGCGAAGCCACCACGCGCACCAAGGGCGACGATGCGAAAAAGATCAGCGACTATATCCGCTCGGACGATTTCTCGGTTGCTGCTTTCAAGGGGCAGAAGCTGACCTTCCGCAAATGGAACCTCCAGCTTCGCCAGCCGATCTTGCTTGGCGACACCAAGTCGGTCGTCTCGACATCGCCGCAAGAGGGCTATCTTCACCAGGTCTCCGAACTCGACACGCTCGGTGTCGATCAGCCGGAAACGAAATGCGCTCTCAAGTAGAGTCAATCGGGAGGAATTTGCGTGCAGAAACGAGCTTGCGCATTCGCCATTCTCGCGGCCGGCCTGACAGGCAGCCCGGCATCGGCCTATACGGCCTACGTTTCCAACGAGAAGGACAACACGATGACCGTCGTCGACACGGCGACGATGCAGGTGATGAAGACCGTCGAAGTCGGCCAGAGACCGCGCGGCATCACCATCTCGCATGACGGCAAGTTCGTCTACCTATGCGCCAGCGATGACGATACGGTCCAGATCATCGATACCGCGACGCTTGAAATCGTCGGTACGCTGCCATCCGGCCCCGATCCCGAATTGTTCGTGCTCTCGCCGGACGGCAAGACGCTTTATGTCGCCAATGAGGACGATAATCTCGTCACCGCCATCGACGTCGAAAGCAAGCAAGTCCTGGCCGAGATTCCGGTCGGCGTGGAACCGGAAGGCATGGGTGTCAGCCCCGATGGCAAGACCATGGTCAACACCTCGGAAACCACCAGCATGGCGCATTTCATCGACACCGGCACGCATGAGGTGACCGACAACGTGCTGGTCGACACGCGCCCGCGCTTCGCCGACTTTAAGCCCGACGGCACGCAGGTCTGGGTCAGCGCCGAGGTTGGCGGCACCGTCAGCGTCATCGACAACGCCAAACGCGAAGTGGTGAAGAAGATCCAGTTCGCGATTCAGGGACTGCGGGCCGAAACCATCCAGCCGGTAGGCATCGCCATCAGTGCCGATGGCAAGAAAGCCTATGTCGCGCTCGGCCCGGCGAACCATGTCGCGGTGATCAATACCGATACCTACAAGGTGGAGAAATACATCCTCGTCGGCCAGCGCGTCTGGCATCTGGCCTTCACGCCCGACCAGAAAACGCTGATCACCACTAATGGCAATTCCAACGATATCACCTTCATCGACACGGCCACCGACGAGCCGGTCCAATCGCTCACCGTGGGCCAGCAGCCCTGGGGTGTGGTCATTTCGCCCCAATAGCAGACATTGATCATCGGGAGGCTCAAGACATGAAACTTTGCCGCAGGTTTTTCTTCGCCGCACTCGCCGGACTTGTCCTTGCTCCGATCGGAGCAAACGCCGACGATGCAACGCCAAAACCGTCGCGTGCCAGCAAGAACCTGCCGGAATTGATTATCGGTTCGGCCGATTCCACTTACGCCGTCAATCAGAAGGATTTCGAGCTGATCGCCGGCCAGGGCTATCGCTGGAAGATCACCTCCAAAGGCGGTTTCGAATACAAGTTCGTGACCGACCTCTTCCGCAATGTCTGGATGGACCAGATCGTCATCAACGATTTGGAAGTGCATATGGACGGCGGACCAGCCTGGCTGGAATTCGACGACGCGGGAACGATCCAGGTGCAGTTCCATACCGTTCGCCCGGGCGAATATACCTGGTCGGTTCCCGACCTTGCCGACAAGGGACTGAAGGGCAAGATTACGATCAAGTGAGACAAAGGCGACCAGGGGCGCCAGATAGCCAACGCGTCCTGAAGGAGCGACCCGGCATGCAGCATATGAGGACAAACGGTCCGGGAGAAGAGGTGGCGGCGCTCGATGTCGGCGCCGTCAGCCATTCCTATGGCCAGAAGCGGGCGCTCAACGACGTCTCCTTTTCGATCGCGCCGGCGACTTTCACCGTTCTGCTCGGCCTCAACGGGGCCGGCAAGACAACGCTGTTCTCACTGATAAGCCACCTCTACGACACGCGTCACGGATCGATCCGCATCTTCGGCCATGACATTCGCCGCGCGTCCGGCGAAGCACTCAGACGGGTCGGCATCGTGTTCCAGGCACGCACGCTCGACCTCGACCTCAGCGTCTACCAGAATCTCTCCTACCACGCCTCGCTGCATGGCATTGGCGGACGCGAAGCTCGCCAGCGCATTGCCGCGCTGCTTGAAACGGTCGACATGCAGGGCCGCCAGCACGACAAGGCACGCAGCCTATCCGGCGGTCAGATGCGGCGCATCGAAATCGCCAGGGCGCTGCTTCACCGACCTTCCCTGCTCCTGCTTGACGAGGCGACCGTCGGCCTCGACATCGAGTCTCGCGCGGGCATCCTCGACACCATCCGCAAGCTCGTCCAGGCAGAGGGCATCGGCGTGCTCTGGGCCACGCATCTGATCGACGAAGTCGAAGACACCGACCATGTCGTCATACTGCGGCGGGGTGACCTGGTCGCGAGCGGCAAGGTGTCGGATGTGATCCGCGCGAACGGCGGAAATTCGATTCGTGAAGCCTTTTCGAAGCTCAGCCGCGTCGATGCGGCGGGCCTGGCGGAGACGTCACCATGAGCGCTCCTGCGATGCCCGGAAAGGTCGTCGG
The DNA here is from genome assembly GCF_040318635.1 of Mesorhizobium sp. M1066. NCBI lineage: Bacteria > Pseudomonadati > Pseudomonadota > Alphaproteobacteria > Hyphomicrobiales > Phyllobacteriaceae > Mesorhizobium > Mesorhizobium sp. M1066. The sequence continues at coordinate 237,921 of NZ_JAMYMR010000004.1, read as the reverse complement.
CATCATGCCAGTGCGGTCTGAGCCATTCGGCCTGCGCCACTATCTCATTTGCCTGAAAGGTGTCGTCCTGCGCGAGTGCCTGCGCTTCCTGCACCAGCGCGAACGCTTCATTTCCTCGCTGGTCCGGCCACTCGTCTGGCTGTTTATCTTCGCCGCCGGCTTTCGCCAGGTGCTCGGCGTGTCGATCATCCCACCCTACAAGACCTATGTGCTCTACGAGGTCTATATCACGCCGGGCCTTTGCGGCATGATCCTGCTGTTTTCCGGCATGCAATCTTCGCTGTCGATGGTCTACGACCGCGAGATGGGCAATATGCGCATCCTGCTGGTCAGCCCGTTTCCGCGCTGGTTCCTGCTGGTGTCGAAGATGCTGGCCGGCGTGGCCGTATCGATCGTGCAGGTCTACGCGTTCCTGATCGTTGCCTGGTTGTGGGGCGTCAAGGCGCCGCCACTCGGCTACCTCTATGTGCTGCCGGCACTGTTCCTGTCGGGCATGATGCTCTGCGCGCTCGGCATGCTCTTGTCTTCGCTGATCAAGCAGCTCGAAAACTTCGCCGGCATCATGAACTTCGTCATCTTTCCCGGCTATTTCGCGTCTCCGGCGCTGTATCCCTTGTGGCGCATCCAGGAGGCGAGCCCGCTGCTCTACAAGATCTGCCTCTGCAACCCGTTCACCTATGCCGTCGAACTGATCCGCTTTGCCTTCTACGGGCAGATCGAATTGCTGTCGCTGGGCGTCGTCGCCGGCTGCACGCTGCTGTTTCTGGGCGGCGCCATCATCGCATACGACCCTTCGCGCGGTTTGGTGATCCGCAAGCAGGACATGGGAGGAAACGCCTGATGGCGCGAATGAGACTTATTCACACTCTCGTCGTGGTCGCCACGCTTGCCTCGATGGGAGGCGCCGGCGCGGCAAACACCGATCCCGACTGGCCTTGCATGCAGCGTAAGGTGCCACAGCTCTCGCTTGGCCAGATCTGGAATGGGCCGGAGCTTCCCGCGACCGCGAAGGATTGGGCGAAGGATGCCCGTGTGTCGGCGCTTGTCGAGGCGGTGGCGGCCCGGCGGACGCCGATTGCCGAAGCCCAGAAAGAGATCAAGGATTTCGCGACTTCCCTGCCGCCCGAGCAGGTTGCGCCAAAAATGGCGATGCTGGTGCAGGGACTGTTCGACCATATGGACGCCGAGCGTTCGCACGTGATCTCCGGCATCTCCCGCTATGCCCACAAACAGCTCGAAATGGCGGCGCAGTTGCGCAAGGAAGCATCCGAAGTCGACGCGCTGCGCGCCAAGGCCGATGCGGATCCGGACGAAGTCGAACGGCGAACCGACCAGCTGAATTTCGCGACGCGAATTTTCACCGAACGGGTCCAGTCGCTGACTTATGTCTGCGATGTGCCCACGATAATCGAGCAGCGGCTTTACCAGTTGTCGAAGACCGTCGCAGAAACGCTCCTCGTGAAAAAATAGATCTTGGCCGCCTGCCTCATGACCCCCTGCCAGGCAGCACACGCCAGCGCTGCACGAAATAACCGGGATGCGTCTCGATCCACCGAGCCACCAGCGGCTGCGCCTGCATGAAGGCGGTCCCGGGGTTCATCGCCATACCGTCCACCATTTGTTCGCGTTGTTCGCAGGTCCGCGGTACATCCGTCAGGCAGACCATCATAACGAGTGTGTAAAGCATTACCCCTTTTCCCCATCGAATTCCCGAACCCTACCCGGGAGGTTTCTGCAGGGGTTGCACATACGGATCGCTTACGGGTGTGAAAGGACGTGGCCCCCGCTCTTTCGCACCGCAACATAACATATTGCTTATATAACACCAACGATCGCGAGCGTTCTCCACCGGGCTTTCATCCGCCGTGTTCGTGCAATGTCATCCCGCCTTGTCTGGATATAGCTTTCCGAAAAGGGGCAGATACATCGCGCCCTTGCGCATCAGGAAATCGGTGAACGTGGCCATGGCCGGCGAGATCGCGTGATCGGTTCGCATCACCGAAAACCATTGCCGGCGGATCGGCATGCCGACAACGTCGAGGATGACAAGCCGGCCTGCTTCGGTTTCCGCAGCGATGGTGTGGGCAGAGATGAAGGCGATGCCGAGACCAGCCATCACCGCCTGCTTGATCGTTTCGTTCGAGGCCATCTCGACACCGAGGTCGTCGATGCGCCCAGGCACGTCGCTCAGGAATATTTCCAACGAGATGCGGGTTCCAGAGCCGGGCTCACGAATAAGGAAATGCTCCTCCGCGATCCGTTCCTTGGAGATATCGCGCGCCGCCACCAACGGATGGTCGGGCGGCGCGATGATGACCAGCGGGTGATCGCCGAAGACCGAAGCACGCACCGGAACCTCTTTTGCCGGACGCCCCATCAGCGCGATATCGATGTCGTGGTTCTTGAGGTTGTCGATCGTCTGGGCACGGTTGCCGATGGCAAGCCGCATGTCGATGTCGGGATGGTCCTTCATGAACGCAGCCATCAGCCGCGGCGCGAAATATTTGGCGGTGGAAACGACGCCGAGCCTCAAGCTGCCGGTGCGTACGCCCTTGATGGCATCCATCTTGTCTTCGAGCAAACCGAGATGCTCATCGATAGCCTGCGCGGTCTCGACGAAAGCCAGACCTGCGGCAGTGGGACGCATGCCGTCCGATGTTCGGTCGAACAGAGCCAGCTGGAATTCTTCCTCCACTTGCCGCAGTTGGATTGTCAGCGCTGGAGGAGACAGGCCTAACATCTTGGCTGCGCTGACAATTTTGCCGCACTTGATGATTGCCTGGACGGTCTTGAAATGCTTGAGCGTGAGGTTCCTCATGCCCCATACTAAATTATTTTTAATGAGTCAGTAAAGTTATTGAATTTTACTTATCTTCCGACCTTTGTTTCCATTCCTCCAGTCCAGCCGCTCCGAGGAGATGCGACCGGACCGGGAGGTTACGATGCCAGTGGCAACGCTCGACGCTTTTCTGAACTCCTATCTCGGCCAGCCTGACGAATTCCGCTCGGCAGTAGTGACGACCGCCCGTCAGTTGACACAGGCCGCCATCAAGATCCGCAACACCATCAACCAAGGGGTGCTCGGCGCCGCCTTTGCCGAAACCCGTGGCGCCAATGCCGACGGCGACGTTCAGAAGGATCTCGACGTCTTCTCCGACGACATCTTCCTCGACGCCATGCGCCGTGCGCCAGTCGCGCTTTACGCCTCCGAGGAGTTGGAGCAGCCAGTCCTGCTCGACAGCCAAGCGCCACTCGCCATCGCGATCGACCCGCTCGACGGCTCTTCCAACATCGACACCAACGTGTCGATCGGAACGATCTTCTCGCTCCTGACCGCAACTGGCGCGCCGGACGCTGATCCGGCCGCCTCTTTCTTGCAGGCGGGCGTGAACCAGCTAGGCGCCGGTTTCTTCATCTATGGGCCGCAACTGGCACTCGTCCTGTCGCTCGGCAGCGGCACGCATGTCTTCGTCTTCTCGACAAGGCTCGGCACCTTCGTCCAGGCCTATGAAAGCCGGATCATTCCGCAACGCACTCAGGAGTTCGCTATCAACGCCGCCAACTACCGGCACTGGGACGAGGCTGTGCGGCTCTATGTCGACGACTGCCTGGAGGGCACCGAAGGACCGCGCGAGAAGGATTTCAACATGCGCTGGATCGCCTCTCTGGTTGCCGACTGTTACCGCATATTGATGCGCGGCGGCGTTTTTCTCTACCCCGGCGATCGGCGCAAGGGCTATGGTCAGGGACGGCTGCGCCTCGTCTACGAGGCCAACCCGATCGCCTATCTCATAGAACAGGCTGGCGGTGCCGCCACCGATGCGATCAACCGCATCCTGGAAATCGAACCCGAGAGCCTGCATCAGCGCGTGCCGATGATCTTCGGGTCGGCGCGGGAAGTCGCGCGCATCACCCGCTACCACACAGAGCCGAGCAACATCGGTGAGCGTGCGCCGCTGTTCAGCCGCCGCGGCCTGTTCAGAGCCTGAGCAGCACCATGTCAGCCAAGCACCCCATCATCACCATCACCGGGTCGTCGGGCGCCGGCACGACCTCGGTCAAGCGCATCTTCGAGCTGATTTTCCGGCGCGAGAACATCGAGGCCGCTTTCATCGAAGGCGACGCCTTCCACCGCTACGACCGCGCGGCGATGAAGGCAAAGGTGGCCGAGGAGGAAAAGGCCGGCAACCCGAACTTCACCCATTTCAATGCCGCGGCCAACGAACTCGGAATTCTCGAAGAGGTGTTCACGGAATATGGCCGCCGCGGAACCGGCAAGACCCGCACCTACATTCATGATGAGGAAGAGGAAAAGCAGCACGGCACGCCACCGGGAACCTTTACCGAATGGCGCGAATTCGCTCCCAGCGACCTGCTCTTCTACGAAGGGCTGCACGGCTGTGTCGTCACCGACACGATCAATTTGGCCAAGCATGCGGATCTGAAGATCGGCGTCGTGCCGGTCATCAATCTCGAATGGATCCAGAAGATCCATCGCGACCGTTCGACACGCGGCTATTCCACCGAGGCGGTGATGGACGTCATCCTGCGCCGGATGCCCGACTATGTCCGCTACATTGTCCCGCAATTCTCGCAGACCGCCATCAACTTCCAGCGCGTGCCGATCGTCGACACGTCCAACCCGTTCATCGCGCGCTGGATTCCGACGCCCGACGAATCGATGCTGGTTATCCGCTTCGCCAATCCGCGCGGCATCGATTTTCCGTATCTGCTGTCGATGATCCACGACTCGTTCATGTCGCGGCCAAATTCCATCGTGGTGCCAGGCAACAAGCTCGATCTTGCCATGCAGCTGATCCTGACGCCGCTCATCCTGCAATTGATTGAACGCAAGAGCCGTGTGTCGTGAGGAGGATGCAATGACCAGCCAAACAGCACTGAAGCCCGTCACCACAACCGCTCCCGTCTCGGAGCGCGACATGGCGAACGCCATTCGCGCGCTGGCGATGGACAGCGTCCAAAAGGCGAATTCGGGTCACCCTGGCATGCCGATGGGCATGGCCGATGTCGCAACGGTGCTGTTCAACCGCTTCATCAATATCGACCCGTCGAGGCCGGACTGGCCCGACCGTGACCGTTTCGTGCTTTCGGCCGGCCACGGCTCGATGCTGCAATACGCGCTGCATCATCTGCTCGGCTATGAAGACATGCAGGTCGAGGAATTGCAGCGATTTCGGCAATTGGGCAGCCGCACCGCCGGACATCCGGAATACGGCCATGCGCTTGGCGTGGAGACCACCACCGGACCGCTCGGACAGGGCATTTCCACGGCGGTCGGCATGGCGCTGGCGGAACGTATGCTTGCCGCCCGCTACGGTACCGATCTGGTCGATCATCATACCTATGTGATTGCGGGCGATGGCTGCCTTCAGGAGGGAATCAGTCACGAGGCGATAGACCTCGCTGGTCACCTGAGGCTTTCCCGCCTGATCGTCTTCTGGGACGACAATGCGATTTCCATTGACGGGCCGACCTCCCTCTCCACGTCGATGGACCAGCCGGCGCGCTTCAAGGCCGCCGGCTGGGATGTCCAAAGCGTCGCCGGCCACGACATGGAGGCAGTCGCCGCGGCAATCGAGGCGGCGCGGCGGTCGGATCGACCATCGCTGATTGCCTGCCGCACAGTGATCGGCATGGGTGCCCCCAATCTCGGCGGTTCCGAGAAGACGCACGGCGCACCGCTGGGTGAAGCAGAGATCGCCGCGACACGCGAAAACATCGGCTGGGCCCACGCGCCGTTCGCGGTGCCGGATGATATCCTCTTCGCCTGGCGCGAGATTGCCGGTCGCGGCGAAGCGATGCGGCGCGGCTGGGAGCAGCGGCTTGCCGCCTCGCCGCGGCGCGAGGCTTTCGAGAGCGCCGTCGCCGCCGAACTGCCCGACACGGTCTTCGAAGCGCTCGACGCCTTTCGTCGCGAACATGTCGAGAAGGCAACCAAGGTGGCGACGCGAAAAGCCTCCGAAATGGCGCTCGAGGTCATCAACGGCGCAACGGAATTGACCGTCGGCGGCTCGGCCGATCTGACGCATTCAAATCTCACGATCACCAAGGGCATGAACCGCATTGCGCCGAGTGACTATGCCGGCCGCTACATTCACTACGGCATTCGCGAGCACGGCATGGCGGCCGCCATGAACGGCATCGCGCTTCATGGCGGTTTCGTGCCCTATGGCGGTACGTTCCTGTGCTTCGCCGATTATGCGCGCGGCGCGATGCGGCTCTCGGCGCTCATGGGCCAGCGTGTCATCTATGTGATGACACACGATTCCATCGGCCTCGGCGAGGACGGACCGACGCACCAGCCGGTCGAGCACCTTGCGATGCTGCGTGCCACGCCTAATCTCAACGTCTTCCGGCCGGCGGATGTCATCGAAACGGCGGAGTGCTGGGAACTCGCGCTAAAGAGCAAGGATCGGCCGAGCGTCCTGGTGCTGTCACGCCAGAACCTGCCGATGCTGCGTCGGTCGCACAGCGACGAGAACCGCTCCTGCCAAGGCGCTTACATCCTGCGCGAGCCGGCAAAGCACAGCGCCGTCACCCTGATCGCCACCGGCTCGGAGGTCGAGATCGCGGTTGCTGCCGCCGAAAGGCTGGAGACCGAGCATGGCGTCGCCGCCGCCGTCGTGTCGATGCCGTGCTGGGAGCTTTTCGAGGAGCAGGAAAGCGCCACCCGCAAGGCCGTTCTCGGCTCGGCGCCGCGCGTCGCGATCGAAGCGGCAGCCCGGCTGGGCTGGGACCGCTGGATCGGCGAGACCGGCGCTTTCGTCGGCATGACCGGCTTCGGCGCCAGCGCCCCTGCCCCCGACCTCTACCGGCATTTCAACATAACGTCCGAAGCGGTTGCTGCAGCGGCGCTGAAGCTCATCATCTAGGAGGATTCACAATGGCTCGCATCACCCTTCGCCAGCTTCTCGACCATGCCGCCGAGCACGGCTACGGCGTACCGGCATTCAACATCAACAACATGGAACAGGGCCTCGCCATCATGGAGGCGGCCAAGGCCTGCGACGCGCCTGTCATCATCCAGGCCTCACGTGGCGCCCGGTCCTATGCCAACGACATCATGCTGGCCAAGATGATGGAGGCATTGACCGAAATCCACCCGGCCATCCCGCTATGCATCCATCAGGACCACGGCAACAGCGAGGCCACCTGCCTTTCCGCGATCCGCCACGGCTTCACCTCGGTGATGATGGACGGATCCTTGATGGCGGACGCCAAGACGCCGGCCAGCTACGACTACAACGTCGCCATAACCGAACGCGTCGCACGCATGGCGCATTGGGTCGGCGCTTCCGTTGAAGGCGAACTGGGCGTGCTCGGCTCGCTGGAAACCGGTCAAAGCGAGGCAGAGGACGGCCACGGCGCCGAAGGCGCGCTCTCTCACGACCAACTCTTGACCGATCCAGATCAGGCGGTCGATTTTGTGACTGCAACCCAGGTCGACGCGCTGGCGATTGCCTGCGGCACCTCGCACGGCGCCTACAAATTCACCCGCAAGCCGGACGGCGACATCCTGGCCATGCAGGTGATCGAGGCGATCCACGAGAAGCTGCCCAACACGCATCTGGTCATGCACGGCTCTTCCTCGGTGCCGCAGGAGCTGCAGGACATCATCAACAGATACGGCGGCGAGATGCCCCAGACCTTTGGCGTTCCGGTCGAGGAGATCGAGCGCGGCATCCGCTACGGCGTGCGCAAGGTCAACATCGACACCGATTGCCGCATGGCCATGGCCGGGCAGTTCCGCCGCGTCGCGACGGAAAACCCGCGCGAGTTCGATCCCCGCAAATTCCTGAAACCCGCCATGGATGCCTTGCGCGACCTTTGCCGGGACCGCTTCGAGCGCTTCGGTACGGCGTCCAACGCCTCGAAGATCAAGGTCATCGCCATGGACGAGATGGCGAAACGTTACGCCGCGGGAAAACTCGACCCCCATATCGCAACCGCGAAAGCCGCCTGAGCAACAAACAGGAGACCTGTCATGAACAAGATCGACATACTGCCAGTGGGGACGCTCAAGGAAGGCAAGGAACGCTACAAGTCAGGGGTCATCCCCTACAAGAAGATGGGCTATTGGGAGCCTGACTACAGGCCCAAGGAAACCGATCTGATCGCCATGTTCCGGATCACGCCGCAACCCGGTGTCGACCACGAGGAGGCGGCGGCCGCCATCGCCGGCGAATCCTCCACCGCGACGTGGACCGTGGTGTGGACCGACCGGCTGACCGCCTGCGAGCTCTATCGCGCCAAGGCGTTCAGATCCGAGCCGGTGCCGAACACCGGTCCCGGAACCAAAACCGAACAACAGTACTTCGCCTACATCGCCTACGACCTCGACCTGTTCGAGCCGGGCTCGATCGCCAATTTGACCGCATCGATCATCGGCAATGTGTTCGGCTTCAAGGCAGTCAAGGCGCTGCGGCTGGAAGACATGCGTATCCCGGTCGCGTATCTCAAAACCTTCCAGGGGCCGGCGACCGGCATCGTGGTGGAGCGTGAGCGGCTCGACAAGTTCGGCCGGCCGCTGCTCGGCGCTACGACGAAGCCCAAGCTCGGCCTGTCGGGCCGCAATTACGGGCGCGTCGTTTACGAAGCGCTGAAGGGCGGCCTCGATTTCGTCAAGGACGACGAGAACATCAACTCGCAGCCCTTCATGCATTGGCGCGACCGCTTCCTCTACTGCATGGAGGCCGTGAACAAGGCGTCGGCTGCCACCGGCGAGGTCAAAGGCCATTATCTCAACGTCACTGCCGGCACGATGGAGGAGATGTACGAGCGCGCCGAATTCGCCAAGCAGCTTGGCTCCTGCATCGTCATGATCGACCTCGTCATCGGCTACACGGCGATCCAATCTATGGCCAAGTGGGCACGCCGCAACGACATGATCCTGCACCTGCACCGTGCCGGCAACTCGACTTATTCGCGCCAGAAGAACCACGGCATGAATTTCCGCGTCATCTGCAAATGGATGCGCATGGCCGGCGTCGACCACATCCATGCCGGCACGGTGGTCGGCAAGCTGGAGGGCGATCCGCTCATGATCAAGGGATTTTATGACACGCTGCGTGAGGAGCGCACGCCGCAGAACCTCGAAACCGGGCTGTTCTTCGATCAGGAATGGGCCTCGCTCAACAAGGTGATGCCCGTCGCCTCGGGCGGCATCCATGCCGGCCAGATGCATCAGTTGATCCACTATCTCGGCGAGGACGTCATCCTGCAGTTCGGCGGCGGCACAATCGGCCATCCGGACGGCATCCAGGCAGGCGCGACGGCCAATCGCGTCGCCTTGGAAGCGATGATCCTGGCCCGCAACGAGGGGCGCGATTATTTGCGCGAAGGAACCAAGATCCTCGAACAGGCGGCCAGATGGTGCACGCCGCTGAAGGCTGCCCTGGAGACTTGGAAGGACGTCACCTTCAACTACGAATCGACCGACACGGCCGACTTCGTGCCAACCGCAACGCCCAGCTTCTAGACGAAAGGAACCGTCGTCATGATGACCAATCCGGGAAACAAGGTCACGCAGGGACAGTTCTCGTTCCTGCCCGACCTGACCGACGAGCAGATTTCAGCGCAGATCAAATACGCGCTGAAGAACCATTGGGCGGTCAGCGTCGAGTACACGGACGATCCCCATCCGCGAAACACCTACTGGGAAATGTACGGCAACCCGATGTTCGACTTGAAAGACCCGGCGGGCATACTGCTCGAGGTCAACGCTTGCCGGAAAGCCTGTCCGAACATGTATGTGCGGGTGACCGCCTTCGATTCGACCAAGGGCTGGGAAGCGCCGCGCATGTCGTTCATTGTCAACCGGCCGCCCAGCGAACCCGGGTTCCGGCTGCTGCGCCAGGAGCGCGACGGCCGCAGCCAGGGTTATTCGATCGTGCCTTATGCGACCGACAGGCCCGAGGGCGAGCGGAGCTAGCGAACCATGCTGAACGCGATGACCAAGGACGCTGCCGCACAGGACGCGACGGTTGATCTGCAGGCCGAGTTCGAGGCCTCCAACATCGACGAGGTGATGGACAAGCTCGACCGTGAACTCGTTGGCCTGAAGCCGGTCAAGACCCGCATCCGCGAGATCGCCGCTCTCCTCCTGGTCGACCGGCTTCGCCGCAAGTTCGGGCTGACCTCGGGCGCCCCGACGCTGCACATGAACTTTACGGGAAATCCCGGCACCGGAAAGACCACCGTGGCGCTGAGGATGGCCGAAATCCTGCATCGTCTCGGCTATGTCCGCGAAGGCCACATGGTCGCCGTGACACGCGACGATCTCGTTGGCCAGTATGTGGGCCACACCGCGCCCAAGACCCGCGAGGTGATCAAGCGTGCCATGGGCGGCGTGCTTTTCATCGACGAGGCCTACTATCTCTACAAGCCCGAGAACGAACGCGACTACGGCCAGGAATCGATCGAAATCCTGCTGCAGTGCATGGAGAACAACCGTGACGATCTGGTTGTGATCCTTGCCGGCTACAAGAACAAGATGGACCGCTTCTTCGACAGCAATCCCGGCATGCGTTCGCGCATCGCCCACCACCTCGATTTCCCCGACTATGGCGTCGGCGAACTGAAATCGATCGCCGAGATTATGCTGGCGGAGCAGAATTATCGCCTCAGCGAGGCGGCGTCCCAGGCGCTCGAAGAGTATCTTCCGATCCGAATGAGGCTGCCGCATTTCTCCAACGCGCGTTCGGTCCGCAATGGGCTCGATCGGGCACGGCTGCGGCAGGCCAACCGGCTTTTCGCATCGCGCAGCAGGGTGTTGACCAAGGCCGATCTTGTCACCATCGAGGAATCCGACATCCGCGGCAGCCGCGTGTTCGCGGAAGGGAAACTCGAAGGCGAACCGGAGACGAAGATGCGCTGACGGGATGAAGCCGGCTGGCGCAGAGACCAACACCGCAGACAGGATTGGAGACGACGACCATGGTCACCAGGACAATCATCGCACCCTCCGTGCTTTCCGCGGATTTCTCGCGGCTCGGCGACGAGGTCGAAGCTGTCGTGCGGGCGGGTGCCGACTGGATCCATCTCGACGTGATGGACGGCCACTTCGTGCCCAACATCACCTTCGGTCCGCCGGTGATCAAGGCGATCCGCGACCGAACGGACAAAATCTTCGACTGCCATCTGATGATCGCGCCAGCCGACGCCTATCTGGCTGCCTTCGCCGACGCCGGCTGCGACATCATCACGGTGCATGCAGAGGCCGGGCCGCATCTCGATCGTTCCCTGCAGGCGATCAAAAATCTCGGCAAGAAGGCCGGCGTATCGCTGAATCCTTCGACGCCGGAGAGCGTCATCGAATATGTGCTCGACAGGCTCGACCTGGTGCTTCTGATGACGGTCAATCCAGGCTTCGGCGGCCAGGCTTTCATTTCCGCGGTCATCGAGAAGATCAGGCGAATCAAGGCACTGGTTGGCCACCGCCCGATTGACATCGAAATCGATGGCGGCGTCACGGCCGAAACCGCCCCGCTGGTCGCCGCGGCCGGCGCCAATGTGCTGGTCGCGGGGTCGGCCGTGTTCAAGGGCGGCACCGAGGCGGCCTATCGCGCCAACATTGGAACCATCCGTCAGGCGGCCGACGGTGCGATCCGGAAAGCCGCGTAAACCATTCCATCGGAGGCAAGCATGGCGGCCGTCCCCCCTGTCTGCGATTTCGGCTGGCGCGCCATCGATGCCGTTTTGCCTGGCGTCGACGGCAGGTCGCATTCGATCTTCAGCCAGGCCGGCCCGAACGGCCTGGTCGTGGCCTTCATCTGCAATCACTGCCCTTATGTGAAGGCGGTGATTTCACGTATCGTGCGCGATGCCAACGACCTCAAGGCCGAAGGTATCGGCTTTGTCGCGATCAACTCAAACGATGCCGATGCCTACCCGGAGGATTCCTTCGACCAAATGAAGCTCTTCGCCACGACGAGCGGCTTTAGCTTCCCTTACCTGCACGACCAGCACCAAACTGTGGCGCGCGATTACGCAGCCGTGTGCACTCCCGATTTCTTCGGGTTCAACAGCGAGTTGGGACTGCAATATCGCGGTCGGCTGGACGCCTCGCGACGAGAAGCCGGAGCGCCCGGGCTGAGACGCGATCTGTTCGAGGCGATGAAGCAGGTTGCCCGAACCGGCAACGGGCCGCTGGACCAAATCGCCTCGATCGGCTGCTCGATCAAGTGGAAGGATGCCGCATGAACGTCGGCGCAGGTAGGCCGCTTCGATCGCCGAAGGCGATCCTGTTCGACCTCGACGGCACGCTGGTCGACTCGGCGCCGGACATAGCGGCCGCAGTCAACGAATTGCTGGCCAGCCGCGATCTGCCGCCGCTGCGCCTGGATCAGGTCACGGCCATGATCGGCGGCGGCGTCAGGAAATTGATCGAGCGAGCCTTCGCGGCGTCGGGAGCGCCACTGCTCGGCAACGCTCTCGATGAGGCCAACCGCGTCATGGCGCCTATCTACCGCCGGCATCTGACCGGCCTGACAAGGCTGATGCCTGGCGTCAGGGAGGCTCTCACCCACTTTCATTTGGGCGGAGTAAGCATGGGAGTGGCAACCAACAAGCCGCAGTTGGCGACCCGCGAAATCCTGCTTCATTTCGGATTGACGGAATATTTCGGTGCCATCGTTGGCGGAGACGCGGTGACATACCTGAAACCCGCGCCCGATGCCCTGCTGCTGGCGTTGGCACAGCTTGGGGTCGACCCGGGTGACGCGCTGCTGGTCGGAGACAGTGGTGCTGACCTGGGCGCCGCACGCGCCGCCGGCATGCCCGTCATTCTATTGCGCGGCGGCTACAGCCACATTCCGGTGGAAGAGCTTGGCGCCGACCTTGTTAGCGACAGCCTTTTCGATCTGCCTTCGGCAATGCAGAGGCTGCAAGCCGATGCGTGATCGAGGCGAACGCCGGCCGAACGCAAGTTCGAACGGCCGGCGGCGCGCTATTTCGAGAATTGCTTCAGATAGGCGATGACATTGGCGATGTCTTCGTCCTGTTTGAGGCCGACAAACGCCATCTTTGTACCTTTGACCATGGCCTTGGGATCGTGAAGGTAAGTCTTCAGCGTGGGTTCATCCCATTTGACGCCGGACTTGCCTGCCGCGACCATCGCCTGAGAATAGCTGAACCCCGGGTGTGTCCCAGCCGTTCGGCCTATGACGCCGTTCAACGACGGGCCGACCTTGTTCTTGTCCTGGTCGGCGACGTGGCAGACCTTGCATTTGGCGAAGACCTTCTCACCCGCCGCCGCATCCTGTGCTTGGGATTGGCTCGCGATGAAGGGCACAACGGACATGACTGCGAAAAATGCGATTGCGCGCATGGCATTTCCTCATTGATCGTCTGGGTGCCCTGGACGATTTGCGCATGCCGATCCTTTGATCCGTCGGTATGCGCCTTACGCGGTGGAGTGGAAATTCCGCTTCTCCCGTGGAGCCGCGCCGCGTGATTCAGAAGCTAATTGGCATGTTGTGAAAGTCAATCGTACAAAGGTTTAGAGGCCTGGATGCTCAAGAGACCTGTCCATTCGTCTTTGTTGACGGCTATCCGGCGAGCGCGTAGCTTGACCCCATTCCGGTTTCTCCATCGGCACCTCGGGAAATCGGCAAGCGGTGATTTTGTCCTCGCTCCTGGTTGGGCTGGACTCGCCGGGATGGGCGTTTGGGAACGCGCAAGAGGTGCTGAATGGACATGGTCGATCTCATATTGACGGTTTGCCTCAGCGCCAATCCGAGCAATTGCCGAGACGAACATCTCTATTTCGAGAGCCGCGGCACTCTGTTCCAATGCATGATCCTTGCCCCCAGCGAAATCGCGAAATGGTCTCAAGAACACCCGACCCTCAAGGTCATGCGCTGGAAATGTGCATTTCCAAACAAGGAACGAGCCATCTGATTTGGCAGCGCGGAACCCTGGGGAGGAGGTGTCATGATGGTTTCACGGCGCATGACGCTGCGTCTGGCGGTTCTCGGGACAGCCGCTGTTCTTGCTACCAGGCCGGGCGTTGCGGCAGCCAGGATTCGCCTCGGTGTGCTGAAGTTTGGAACCGTGAGTTGGGAACTCGATACGCTAAGGCAGCACAAATTCGATGCCGCCAACGGGATCGATCTGGAGATCATCGACTTCGCCGGCGAGGATGCAACCAACGTCGCGATGCTGGCTGGCGCGATCGACATGATCGTCTCCGACTGGCTGTGGGTCTCGCGCCAGCGCTCCGAAGGCGGCGACCTCACATTGACCCCCTATTCGACCGCCGTAGGGGCGATCATGGTGAAGGAGGATTCGCCGATCCGGACGGTCGCCGATCTCAAGGACAAGAAAATCGGCGTCGCCGGCGGCCCGCTCGACAAGAGTTGGCTGCTTATACAAGCGCTGACCAGGCGCGATCTCGGCGTCGACTTGTCGGCAGCCAGCGACATCGTCTTTGGCGCGCCGCCGCTGATTTCGGAAAAGGCGATACAGGGCGAGCTCGATGCGGTGCTGAATTTCTGGCATTTTTGCGCCCGTCTCGAGGCCAATGGCTTCCGTAGACTGATCGGCGTGAACGACGCGGCAAAGGCGCTCGGGGCTCTGGGACCCGTGTCGGCCCTCGGTTACGTCTTCCATGATCAATGGGCAAACGAGAACCCGGATGCCGTCAGGTGTTTCGTGAGGGCGTCCGCGCAAGCCAAGGACTTGCTGGCCAGATCCGATGATGAATGGCTGCGCCTGGCGCCGATCATTCGCGCGGAAGGCAAGGAACTGGAAAAGCTGCGCGATCGCTACCGCCAGGGCATTCCCAGCCGGTCGATCGCCGACGAAGCGGCCGACGCCGGCAGGCTATACCATGTGCTTGCGGCGATCGGCGGCGCGAAGCTTGTCGGCAGCGCACCGGAAATGGCGCCCGGCACGTTCTGGCAGGAACCCGAGAAATGACCGCATTGGGAACCGACGGCACGCGTGATGCCCCGCCGACCATGTCCGGCCGACGCAGTCTGGCGACGGCACTCATGCCCGCGCTGACCGTAGCGGTCTCCCTGCTCGGGCTTTGCCTGCTGTGGAACCTTGCGGCAAGTGTCTGGCCAAGCCGTGCCTTTCCAGGACCTGGGCAGGTCTGGCAGGTGCTTCTCAGGGAGGCTGCGAGCGGCGACCTTTTTTACCATCTCGGCGTGACCCTCGGCCGGGTCGCCGCGGCATATATCGTCGCAATGATCATCGGATCCGTCATCGGCGTTTTGCTCGGCAGCCATTGTCGCGTGGACCGTTTTTTCAACCCGTGGGTGATCCTGTTCCTCAACATCCCGGCGCTGGTGGTCATCGTCCTCGGCTATATCTGGTTCGGCCTCAACGAGGTGGCGGCGATCGGCGCGGTGGCGGTGAACAAGATCCCGAATGTCGTGGTGACGATGCGCGAAGGCGCCAGGGCGCTTGATCCAAGTTACGCCGAAATGGCCACCGTCTATCGCTTCGGCCGCCTTGAACGCATCCGCCATATCCTGCTGCCGCAATTGCAGCCCTATCTTGCCGCCGCATCGCGATCCGGCATCGCCCTCATCTGGAAGATCGTGCTGGTCGTCGAGCTGCTCGGCCGCTCGAACGGTGTCGGCTTCCAGATCCATCTCTATTTCCAGCTCTTCGATGTCGCCGCCATTCTTGCCTACACGCTGGCTTTCGTGGCGGTGATGCTTGTCATTGAACTTCTCCTGGTGCAGCCCGTTGAACGACATGCAACCCGTTGGCGCCGTCGTCCCGCTTAAGGTCGACATCGCCGAAAAGACCTTCAGGTCCGCGCGAGGCGTCTCGATCACGGCGCTTCAGGACCTTTCCTTCGAGGTCCGGCAAGGCGAATTCGCCTGCTTGCTGGGACCGTCGGGCTGCGGCAAAACCACGACGCTGCGTATCCTGCTTGGCTTGGACAAAGACTTTTCCGGCTCCTTCCAGTTGCCGCAAGGAGGTTCGAACCGCATCGCCGCCGTATTCCAGGAACCGACCCTGCTGCCGTGGCGAACGGTGGAGCAGAATGTCAGGCTGGCGTTGCCGAAAAGCTTGAGAGCGAAAAATCTCGACAGGCTGTTCGACACGCTCGGCCTCGCCGGCATGCGCTCGCTCTATCCTGCCGAACTGTCGCTCGGCCTTGCGCGCAGGGCAGCAATTGCCAGGGCTTTCGCCATCGAGCCGGCGGTGCTTTTCCTGGACGAACCCTTTGTCTCGCTCGACGAACAGACCGCCGAGCGGCTTCGGCATCTGCTTTTGACCGTGTGGTCGGCACGGCCAACGACCGCCTTGATGGTGACGCACAATCTACGCGAGGCACTGATGCTGTCGGACCGCATCATCGTGCTCGCGCCGCGGCCAACCCATGTGCTCGGCGTGTTCGACGTACGGCTGCCACGGCAACATCGCAATTCGCAGGTGATGAGCGACCTTCTGCGGTCGTTCCATCATAGATTTCCGGACGTCACCTGATTGCCAGCAGGCGAAATGCATATCGGAGGCCTTCATGTCGGTTGATCTGCTAAGACGCAGGCTTGTGAGTGGCTTCGCCTGCACCGCCGCCAGCGCCGCCTTGCTGCCATGCTGCCTCGAACGAGCCGCTCTGGCCGCAGGCGGCAGCTTGCGGTTCTCGGTCAGGCAAATCGCCGACGGCGTCTTCGCCTTCCAGGGCGCGGATGAATTGATGACCGCCGCCAACGACGGTGCGATCTGCAATCTGGGCGCTGTCATCGGCACCGATGCGGTTGCCGTCATCGACAGCGGTGGCAGCCTGATCGAGGCGCACGCCTTTCTCGCCGCGATCGGAAAGCTGACAGCAAAGCCGGTTCGCTTCCTGGTCAACACCCACATGCATCCCGACCATATCTTCGGCAATGCGGCATTCCGGGAGATCGGCGCGACCATCGTCGGTCACCGCAATCTGCCGCGTGCCCTCGAGGCGCGTGGCGCGTTCTATCTGCACAACTATCGCGAACAGCTTGGCGAGGCGCTGATGGAGGGGATCGAGATCGTGTCGCCGACCATGCTGGTCGACGATCGCCTGCAGCTCGACCTCGGCGGGCGCATGATCGAACTGCGGGCATGGAAGGCGGCGCACACCGACAACGACCTGACCGTGTTCGATCCCGCGACCAGAACGCTCTTTGCCGGCGATCTCGTGTTCATGGGCTCCTTGCCGACGCTCGACGGATCACTGCTTGGATGGCTTCGCCAGATGGATGCGCTCACCGCGATCGACGCCGCGCGCGTCGTTCCAGGTCATGGTCCTGTAACGGCCGACTGGCCACAGGCGCTGGCGGGGGAGCGACGCTATTTCGAGATTCTGGCGCGCGATATCCGAAAGGCGATCGCCGACGGAACGCCGCTGCGCGAAGCAGTTAAAACCGCGGGCGAAACCGAACGGGATAATTGGCACCTGTTCGACGATTACAACGAGCGCAACGCAACGGCCGCATTTGCCGAACTCGAATGGGAATAGACGACGCCGACATGCGCCAGGCAGCTGTAAGGGACGGCGATTTGCCAAAGCGTCGCCAAAGGCTTATCCTCAACGCCAGCCTGGGCACCACCTCTCTTGCATTGGTGGAGGCATCGAAATGCAAAATCATGCTTATTCGAGCCGGCAGCTCGCTTTGCCGCTCGCATCCGTTTTCGTCGCGATCATCTTGGCCATCGGCACGCTGCTCGGCTCCCCGGGAGCCGCCAGCGCACAGCAAACAACCGCGTCCTCGGACAGGATCTGGCATGACTTGAAGGGCGACGTGTTCGGCGATCGGGCAATTCTGGTCGATACCGGCGTCGTCAGGATCGAAGCGCCGAAGCGGGCGCAGGATGCCGCTATCGTGCCCGTCGACATCTATCTCGATCCAGCCAAGGCGCCGGACGGCATCAAATCCGTTACCCTGATCATCGACGCCAACCCTGCACCGGTGGCGGCAACGTTCCAGCTCGGCAAGGATGCCGGCGTGACGCATCTGTCGACGCGCGTGCGCGTCAACGACTATTCCTATCTGCGTGCGATCGCTGAGACGCAGGGCGGCCAACTCCATATGGCGCAGACCTTCGTCAAGGCGTCAGGCGGATGCTCCGCCCCTGCGGTCAAGAACCAGGACGAGGCCAACGCGACGATGGGCCAGATGAAGCTGCGCCAGTTCCCACCCAAAGAGACGATGACCAAGACCGAGGAACTGCAGTTGATGATCCGGCACCCTAACAATTCGGGGCTGCAGCGGGATCCGCTGACCCAGTATTTCATACCCGCGCATTTTGTCCAGAAACTGTCGATCTCCCAAGCCGGCCAGCCGATCCTCTCCATGGAAGGTGGAATATCGATTTCGGAAGACCCCAATTTCCGATTCGATTTCACCGTGCACGGCAACGGCGAAATCCAGGTTGAAGCGATCGATACGGATGGCAAGACATTTCGCAATCAGTGGCCGCTGGAGACAGCGGGACTCTGAAGTCTCGATATCCTGTGCCGGACTGCAGGGGGCTTGCCAGCTTGATTCCGAAAGTGGAGCTTGTTTCGGGGAGATCCTGTCCAGACAAAGGATGGAACTCCATCCGGCTTGCGGATTGAGCAGGTTCTAAAAGCAGCGCACGTCGGCTTCCGACTGCGCGCGCTTCAATTCGGTACGGGCTGCCTTCGCCGGTGCGCTTTCACGAAACAGCCCCGCGTTTTCCCCTGTGGTCAAAGACATGCTCTTGAAAGTCTCGGCTCTCTCATAGTGGTCGTAGGGAAGGATCGAGGCGATGATGTCGATCGAGCAGGAACAGCTTTCCAGCGCCTGACGTGTCTGGCCGTTCGTTTGCATGCAGCCGAGCACGTAATCGGCAATCGTTGCTGTCGGGTAATCTCCCGCGGCGCCCGCCGGGTTTGCGAAGGCCAGCGGCGCGGCAAGGAGCAGCGGCAAAGTCGAAAATCCAACATATCTGATCACGGGAAAACCTCCGGTTGGCCTGGGCGTGATGCGCCCAGTCGAGATCACCGTGGCAGTTGGCAACGTGCCGCAGAGTCAGTCAAGCGCCCATGGCTTCCGTATACGACCAAAGGAGGAATGCAGTGCTGGTCGACGGTGGTTCCGCATGGGGGCCCCATGGCCCGCTCCACGCTCCAACTCCAACGATCATCTCATGCTTGGCTCACTATCGTTTCCCAACGGGGCACGTACATGGCCATGCCGAGACATCGAAGTGAATACCTCCAAATAAAATCCACGCTTAGGTGAAATGTAAAACTCAAAAAATAATCAAATTTTATCCAGCCCACCGTTATTTCTCAATCAGAAATACTTTATCTAACAAATACTACCCTGCTTATTTCCTTATATTGCGCCGCATCATTTACGATATTGCGGTGCAAAAAAACACCCAGGCTTTTTTGCTTGCCTAGCGTTTTGCGATGACATAGCCTCACCCTGTTTCCGGCTTCAAGGGCGTCACCGTCATTAGGGAGCGGCGACAGTCTTTCGTAGGCCAAGGTGAGGTGGGCAGTAACGGTGCCCTCTGCACATCTGGCTTAGGTCGTGACACGCTGCCGGAAATATTTCCCCCCCGTGAATCGCTTGGGCAAGCCCTTGTGGGCTCAGCAAATGATTCATCACTATGAACCTCGGGAGGAATTCGGATGCGTGTACTTACGAAAGCTACCTATATTCTAACCACTGCGGCGTTTCTGTCGCTCGGCGCGGCGTTTACGGCGTCGGCTAACGAGGACCTTGCAAAGCTGGCTTCGGATTCGAAGAACTGGGCAATGCAGACGGGTGACTACGCCAACACCCGCTATTCCAAACTCAACCAGATTACTGCGGACAATGTGAAGAACCTGCAGGTCAAGTGGACCTTTTCCACCGGCGTGCTACGAGGCCACGAGGGTGGACCGCTTATCATCGGCGATGTGATGTATGTTCACACGCCTTTCCCGAACAATGTCTTTGCGCTCGATCTCAAGAATGACGGAAAGATCCTCTGGAAATACGAACCCAAGCAGGATCCCAACGTCATTCCGATAATGTGTTGCGATACGGTCAATCGCGGCGTTGCCTATGGTGACGGCAAGATCATTCTCAATCAGGC
Organism: Mesorhizobium sp. M1066; assembly: GCF_040318635.1. Lineage (NCBI taxonomy): Bacteria > Pseudomonadati > Pseudomonadota > Alphaproteobacteria > Hyphomicrobiales > Phyllobacteriaceae > Mesorhizobium > Mesorhizobium sp. M1066. Next base: position 217,848 of record NZ_JAMYMR010000004.1, on the reverse strand, counting down.
CGACACCACGGTCGTCGCCCTCGACGCGAAGACCGGCAAGGTCGTCTGGGCGGTCAAGAACGGCGACCAGACCGATGGCGGCAAAGGCGAATCCGGTACGGCTGCCCCCGTCGTCGTCAAGGACAAGGTGCTCATCGGCGTATCCGGCGCCGAATTCGGCGTTCGCGGCTGGCTGGCCGCCTACAATCTGAAAGATGGCAAACTCGCCTGGAAAGCCTATTCGGAAGGTCCGGACGCAGACACCCTGCTCGATCCTGAGAAGACCACGCATCTCGGCAAGCCGGTGGGCAAGGATTCCGGCACGAACACCTGGGAAGGCGAGCAGTGGAAGACAGGCGGCGGCACGACATGGGGATGGTATTCCTATGATCCCAAGCTGAACCTGGTCTACTATGGCACCGGCAATCCCTCGACGTGGAACCCGGTACAACGCCCCGGCGACAATCGCTGGTCGATGACGATCATGGCCCGCGATGCGGATACGGGCGTTGCCAAATGGCTCTACCAGATGACCCCGCATGACGAATGGGACTATGACGGCATCAACGAGATGATCCTCGTCGATGGCATGGAGGTCAACGGCGCCAAGCACGACGTGCTGGTGCATTTCGATCGCAATGGTTTTGCCTACACCATGGATCGCGCCACCGGCGACCTTCTCGTCGCCAAGAAATACGATCCGGCCGTGAACTGGGCGACGGAAGTCGTCATGGACCCCAAGAGCGAACAATATGGTCGCCCGCAGGTCGTGGCGAAATATTCGACCCAGCAGAACGGCGAAGACACCAACTCGACGGGCATCTGCCCGGCGGCGCTTGGAACGAAGGACCAGCAGCCGGCGGCCTATTCGCCGAAGACCGGGCTGTTTTATGTCCCGACCAACCATGTCTGCATGGACTATGAGCCTTACAAGGTGAGCTACACCGCCGGTCAGCCTTATGTTGGCGCCACCGTGTCGATGTATCCCGCACCTGGCGGCGACGGCAACATGGGCAACTTCATTGCCTGGGATGCGGCCAAGGGTGAGATCGTCTGGTCGAAGCCCGAGCAGTTCTCGGTGTGGTCGGGCGCGTTGGCGACAGATGGCGACGTCGTCTTCTACGGTACACTCGAAGGCTACATCAAGGCTGTCGATAAGGACGGCAAGGAACTCTACAAGTTCAAGACCCCGTCCGGCATTATCGGCAACATCACGACCTACGAGCAGGGCGGCAAACAGTACATCGCCGTTCTGTCCGGCGTCGGTGGCTGGGCAGGTATCGGCCTGGCAGGCGGCCTGCTTTCGCCTGATAACGCCGCTGCCTGGCATGGCGCCGTCGATCAGGGCCGTGCCCAAGGCGACGAGGCCGCGGTCGTTGGCACCGCTGGTCTTGGTGCCGTCGGCGGCTACGCGGCACTTGCCGACTACACGACGCTGGGCGGTCAGCTCACCGTCTTCGGTCTCCCGGATTGATGCGCCGGGAACCTTGAGCACGCCTCGGGTCTTGTGAGACCAAAGGCTTGAAGAACGAGAGCCCGGATCATCCGGAAGCCATGTCCGGGCTCTCGATTCGGTCACGCACCCAAAAACACCGATCAATGCCGGTCGCGACAGCAAAACCGTGTCCATGGGCAAATGAAGGAAGCGTTTGAATGTCCGTTCGCATTGTAATTTCGGCTTTGGTCCTGGCTCTGCTGCCTCTGGCAAGCTCAGGCGCCGCCCAGGCCGACGACAGCATGGAAAAAGCCAAGGCGGTAAAGGAAGAAGGCGGCAAGTATTTGGATGCGGATGGAAATCCGACCTACAAGATCGAAAACGGAACCGTCGATTGGTACACGTTCAGCGGCTACCGCCGGTATCACTCCGATTGCCATGTCTGCCACGGACAGGACGCGACAGGTTCGAGCTATGCGCCGGCTTTGGTCAACAGCCTGAAAACCATGGATTACGCCACATTCCTCTCGATCGTCGCCGAAGGCCGCAAGAATGTCGGCGGCGGCAAGGAAAACGTCATGCCCGCCTTTGGCGACAACAAGAATGTCTATTGCTACCTGGACGATCTCTACGTCTATCTGCGCGCGCGCGCGGATGGCGCGGCGCCCCGCGGAAGGCCGCCCAAGCACGAAGACAAGGCTCAGGCGGCGAAGGATGCCGAAGCATCCTGCATGGGTGGATGACATGATTGGCCGCGATGCATTGAAGCTGCGCGTCGTTCTGCCGATCCTCGGCACACTCGCCTTGCTGCCGTCGAACGCGCAGGCGCAAAGCGCCGGCCTTGGCGCGGCGGGAGAACTGGTCGACCCCGACATTCTGCGCGTCTGCGCCGATCCCTCGAATATGCCCTTCACCGACAAGAGCGGCGAAGGCTTCGAAAACAAGCTGGCCGAGCTGGTTGCCGCGAAAACCGGGCGCAAGTCCGTCTCCTACACTTGGTTTCCCACGATCACCGGCTTCGTGCGCAATACGTTGGGGGCCAACCGATGCGACATCATCATGGGCTATGCACAAGGCGATGAGCTGGTGCAGAACACCAACGCCTACTATCGCTCCGCCTATGTGCTGGTGCATCCGAAAAGCCACGATATGGAAGGTGTGGAAACGATCGAGGATCCCAGACTCACGGGCAAGACGATCGGCGTCGTTGAAAGCACGCCGCCAACCGCCAACATGGCCGCCAACAAGCTTTTGCGGACCGCCAAGATCTATCCGCTTGCGGTGGATACGCGCGTCACCCCATCCATGGGAGAGGTCATGATCAAGGACATGCTGGCACACAAGATCGATGCGGCGGTGCTGTGGGGACCGATGGCAGGTTACTATGCCAAGGAGCTCGGAGCTGATGTGACGATCGTTCCACTGGTGAAGGAAAAAACCGGCTCGCGCATGTCTTACCGCATCACCATGGGCGTACGTCCGTCCGACCAGGAATGGAAGCGGACGCTCAACCGGGTGATCAGGGAAAACCAGGCGGAGATCACCAGGATCCTGCTGAGCTATAACGTGCCGCTGATCGACGAACACGACAACCTGATTACCCAATGAATGGAAGGGAGACTATTTTCTTGCTGGTCGCCGCGAGCCTTCTGGGTCTGACCGAGCCGACATGGGCTGGCGATGTCGTCGAACCCAGCGGTTTCCGGATGGACGACTATCGGGCGCCGGTGCCGCGGACGCTGCAAGGCGCGAGGGTGGTGACGACGGTGGAAGCGGAAGCGCTGTGGCGAGCGAAAAAGGCGATCTTCTTCGACGTGATGCCGGACACGCCCAAGCCGGCCAATTTGCCGCCAGGAACCATATGGAGGGACAAGGTCAGAAATGACATTCCAGGCAGCACATGGCTGGCCAATGTGGGATACGGCGCTATTTCGCAGGAGACCGCCAGCTATTTTCGCCGAGGCCTCACGGCCAAGGCCGGGACGAACAAGTCGCGCGCGATTCTGTTCTACTGCATGACGAATTGCTGGATGTCGTGGAATGCGGCGAAACGGGCCGTCGAGTGGGGCTACAGTTCAGTAATCTGGTATCCGCTTGGCGCTGATGGGTGGGAAGATGCAAACCTGCCACTGGAGGAGAAAAAACCCTACGCCACGAACGATTGAAGTAAGGACTGCAATTATTCTCGATAGTTTGTTTTCAATTTTTCAAAACCTATTGTTTCATTTGTCCATTTTGAGACTTGATGGACGAGCCATTGCGTCGGTGCCCTGCAATGGTTGGCTAACGACAGGATCGGTCCCTTCGGGCTGGTATAAGAGGAGAAATGTCATGAAGAAGAACTGGAAAAAACCGACCATGTGTCAGGTTGCCGCTGGCTTCGAAATTTCACGGTATCTGCCTGCTGAAATTACTCCCAAGAAGTAGGCCGCAGAGGTGCGCGTCCCTGGCGACAGGGGCGCGCATCCCCTCGCCGCATGGGATTTTCGTGAAAGATTTTGACGCACGCAAAGCGTGCGAAGCGTTTTTTGTGACTGCAAATTGCCTGCAGGTCAGAGAAGCCGCCGTGCGGGCATTTTCATGCATTTGAAGATCATCGGATCGGCGGCGGGCGGCGGCTTTCCGCAATGGAACTGCAACTACCGTCTCAGTCGTGCGGCTCGCACCGGCATGGCCGGCGTACATTCACGAACCCAGTCAAGTGTCGCCGCCTCTGCGGACGGGTTCGGCTGGGTTCTTTTCAATGCCTCGCCCGACATTCGCCAGCAAATCGCTGCAACACCTGAACTGCAGCCTGCGGGCGATGCGCCGCTGCGCTCGACGCCTATTCGCGCGGTGGTGCTGACCAATGCCGATGTCGATCATATCGCCGGACTGCTCAGCCTGCGCGAACGGCAGCCTTTCGCCATCTATGCAACGGCGCAGGTTCTGGCGACGCTGGAGGCGAATTCGATTTTCAACGTTCTCGATCCAGCGCTTGTGCCGCGGCGCATCCTGCCGCCGACGAAAGAATTGGCCATCTGCGATGCAGAAAGCCGCGAGACCGGCGTAATGATCGAGCCCTTTCCGGTGCCCGGGAAGATAGCACTCTATCTGGAGGATAGAGACCATCCGGATGCCAATTTCAGCTCCGACGCAGGTGATACGATCGGAGTCCGAATCGCCGGGATCGGCAGCCGCGGCTCCGTCTTCTATATCCCAGGCTGCGCGCGCATCGATGCGCGCTTACGCGCGCGTCTCGCCGATGCCGCCTGTCTTCTGTTCGACGGCACGGTCTATACCGACGACGAGATGATCGTCGCCGGCGTCGGTCAGAAAACCGGCGCGCGCATGGGGCATCTGGCGATCTCGGGAGAATTGGGTTCGATCGCCGGCTTGGCCGATGTGAAGGTTAGCCGCCGTGTGTTCGTCCACATCAACAACACCAACCCCATCCTAGACGAGAACTCCGCCGAACACGCGGCGGTCAAGGCGGCAGGCTGGGAAATCGCAAGCGACGGTATGGAGATGGAATTTTGAGCGACTTCCGCGATGCAGCAAAAGGCGGACTCTCCACGAGCGCTCTCGAAGCCATATTGAGGCAGGTTGGCGCCGAGCGCTATCACAATCGCCATCCCTTTCACCACAGGATGACCAGCGGCGCGTTGTCGAAAGCCGAGATGAAGGCCTGGGCGCTGAACCGCTATTGCTATCAGGCGGTCATCCCGCGCAAGGATGCCATGATACTCGTACATGCCGAGGATCCAGCGTTTCGCGCCGCGTGGCGCAAGCGGATCGAGGATCATGACGGCGAGGACGGCTGGAGCGGCGGTATCGCGCGCTGGCTGCATCTGGCAACTTCGCTCGGCCTGGACGCCGAGGCCGTGAAGAGCGAAAGGCTGGCGCTGCCGGCGACGCGCTTCGCGGTGGGCGCTTACCTTTCCTTTTGTACAAACCGGACGCTGTTCGAGGCGGTCGCGTCGTCGCTGACCGAGATGTTCTCGCCACTCATCATCGGCGAGCGGGTGCCGGCAATGCTGGCCAAATACGACTACATCACCGAGGATACGCTGGCCTATTTCAAGCAACGGCCCGAACAGGCCTCGCGTGACGCCGACTTCGCCCTCGCCTACGTGCTCAGCCATGCCGATACGGCGGAGCGCCAGCAGCAGGCAATCGATGCACTGGTGTTCAAATGCGATATACTCTGGGCCATGCTTGATGCGCTTCAACACGCCTATGGCGAGCAGGGAAACATACCGCCCGGCGCCTTCCAGCCCGAGGCAGCCCTATGATGGCGCTGCGCGAAAGAGCCGTGGTGTCGCTGCGGTCGGTACCTTCGCTGCCGAAGCACGTGCGCATACAATACGACTCCGTGCGGCAGGCATTCGCCGTGCTTTCACCGGAAAAGATATTCTGGCCGAACGATGTCAGTCTCGACATATTGCGCCGCTGCGATGGACGGGCAACGGCACGTGATATCATTGCCGGCCTTGCCGCGGATTATGAGGCTGAACAGGAGGCCGTGGCGACCGACGTCATCGCCTTCCTGCAGGAATGGTCGGACAAGCTGCTGGTGAGGCTATGAGCACGCCCCTCCTCCCTCCAATCGGCATGCTGGCGGAACTGACGCATCGCTGCCCGCTGCAATGCCCTTATTGCTCCAATCCGCTCGAACTGCTGAAGGCCAATCGCGAACTCGACACAGAGACCTGGCTCGCCCTGTTCTCGGAGGCCGCCGATCTCGGAGTGCTCCAGGTGCATCTGTCCGGTGGCGAGCCGACACTGCGCCGCGACCTCGAGCAATTGATCGCCGGGCTTGCGGGGCGCGGCGTCTACACCAATCTGATTACCGCGGGCGTTGGCATCGTCGAGGGCCGTATCGAGGCATTTGCCGAAGCCGGTCTCGACCATCTGCAACTGAGCTTTCAGGGTGCGCGGCCGGCGACCACCGATCGCATCGGCAACCACAAGGGCGCTCACGAAAAGAAGCTGGAAACGGCACGCCGCGCGCGCGCTGCCGGTCTGCCCCTTACCATCAACGCACCGATCCACCGCCATAACATCGAGGAAGTGCCGGAATTCATCGATCTCGCCCTTTCGCTGGGCGCGGAGAGGCTCGAGATCGCCAATGTGCAGTATGCCGGCTGGGCGTTGACCAATCGCGATCAACTGATGCCCGAGCGTGAAGCGGTCGACAGGCAGGCGGAGATCGTCGCGGAGGCACAGGAGCGGTTGGCCGGCATCATCAACATCGATTTTGTGACGCCGGACTATTTCGCGATCTATCCCAAGCCGTGCATGGGCGGCTGGGCGCGTGACGCCTTCATGGTGACGCCTGACGGCACCGTACTGCCCTGCCATGCCGCACAGACGATCCCGTCGCTCAGCTTCGAGCGTTTCGAACCACGCAGGCTGTCCTCGATCTGGGCCGATTCGCCGGCGTTCAATGCCTTTCGCGGCACCGACTGGATGCAGGAGCCGTGCCGCAACTGTGACCGACGCGAGATCGACTGGGGCGGTTGCCGCTGTCAGGCGATGGCGATCGCCGGCGATGCCGCTGCAACGGACCCGGCTTGCGCGAAATCACCGATCCATGCTCGCATGGCGATGCTGATCGACGAAGCCAAGCGCATTGCCACAACTCCTTCGAGAGAAGAATCATTCGTCTACCGGCGGATCGGTGCCGTGACCGAATCCGCCTGACCAGTGTCATACCAGCCCGACCAGAAAGGCAGCGCCGCCGAGAAAGGCGCAAGAGCAGACCCACAGCAACCAAAGTCCCCGTACCCGGCATTCGAGCACCGCCGAGCCGGGGTTGGCGGGGTCATAGTGCACGTCGACCTTGCTGCCTTCGACATACTGCCGTGCCTGGCCGCCGACGAGGCCGGGCAACGAAGCCGTTACGGTTCCGCCGAAGGTCACACGATCGGCGCTGTAGCGCTGGCCGGCTACGTCATAGGAGTAGACGATGCGGGATTTGAAGACGGTGCGCCAGCGACCATAGCCTGAATGGTTTCGGAGCGCCTGCAGGCCTGAGGTTTCGATGCGGCCGGCCGCGATCGGCCATTTTGCCGCCTGTTCGGCCAACGATTTTTGGGCAAAACCCATGCGCAGGATGAACAGACCCATGAACAGCAGCAGCGCTCCCGCGCCGAGATTCTGCGGCTTGGGCAAATGCGGCCCGATTGCCTCCAAAACACCGCTGACGGAAAACACCAGCACAACCGCACCGATCACCAATCCTGCCGAGAGTTGGACCATGAACCTGAAGGCGCCGTCCGGCAGGGTGCGCTCGATCACCGCTTTGCTCGGATCGGCCGGATTGTAGAAGACAGTCACCTCCGCGCCACGGGGAAACTGGGCAAGGGTCTCAGTGACTTCGAAATTTCCCAAATTCTCCCTCACGCTGTAGCGCGAGCTTTGAAATTTCTTACCGCCGACCTTGTATTCGAAGGTGATCGCCGGAAAATTGCGCATTTCGGTGGTATCGGTGCTGTCCGAACCAACGCCCGAGTTTCTCACTTCACGTGCTTCGACGCGCGAGGAAATGATCTTTCCCGGCGTCGGCAGCCAGCGGCTGAGCGCTTTCACCTCTCGCCATTTCATGAAGGTGATGAACGACAGCGCGCCCGCGACCACGCAGGCAAAGCCGACAAGCATGATCTTGAGTTCCAACTCGTCTCCCCCCAGGAGTGCAGGAACCCGCACATAGACAGCATGGCGGCGGCAATGTCTTGCTTATTCGCGAAATCTGAAAAGGCTGGGCAGCGCAAACGGCAACAGCCACGCCGCGTCATGCAGGCTTCACGGCCAGAAACGTGTTCCATTCCTCGCTATTGCGGCCGACGTTGAAATCGTCCCTGATGAGGATCAGCCCGGCGCCTTCGAGACGGGCCGCGAAGTCGTCCCTGCGCCAGTAGACCATGTGATATTCGCCTGAGGTCTCGCCGTCGCCATTGCGCATCGAGACGAGGAAGGCGCCGCCCGGGCGCAGCGACCCGGCTATCTTGGCAAGCACCTGGTCGGTCTCGTCGCGAGGCACATGGATGAGGACGCATAGGGCCAGGACCGCGTCGTAGGGGCCGCCGAGATCATCGGTGATGAGATCGAGCAACTCGCCATGCTTGCCACGCGCGGCCTGCAGTTCCAGAAACCGCTTGGTCGCGTCGGTGCGCCGCACCGTGACGCCCAAAGTCTCCAGAAAATCCGCGTCGTATCCAGCTCCGGATCCGACTTCCAAAATCCGGCCGCCTGCACCGGCGATTGCCACCAGGCGCTTCAGCGATGCCTGCTCTCTCTCATTGGGAACATGGCGCACGATGGCATCATATTGTTCCGCATAATCCTCGTAAGCGCTGATCGTTTGACGGCTCTGCGCCAGAGCCTCCGATGACACACCCATCTTTCCCTCCCATGCGTCCATGTCGGTCAAAGGGCCGGACACTTTCCTCAGCGAATGCTGCCGGCGGAAGCGTGTCCGTCGAGCAGTCCGATATCGCGCTTGCCCAGACCGCGGGCATCAGGCAGAGCGAAGCGCGTCGGGACTGACGACTGTCTCAGTTGGCGTCGGCTACCGTCTGCCGGCCGCCGGCCCAGGCGCGCCATTGCCGTTCGTCGCCATGGAAGACATTGAGATCTATGCGGCCGGTGACGCCATGCGACAGGCCGGAGCCGGAATACTGCCAGAACAGCCATTTGCGGCCGGGATAGACCTTTGACGGATGCTGGGCCACGGCACGCAGCCAGAACGGATAGTCGAGGAATTCGCCCCTGAGATTGTCGCGGTAGAAATCGGGCGCGGTGTAGATGATGGGACGCTGGCCGTAATGGCGCTCCAGTCTGTCCATGAACACCTGCATCTTCTCCAGCACCTTTTCGCGCGACGGCCGGCGCTTGCAGCTGGACTCGCCGTTCCACTCGACGTCTATCACCGGCGGCAGCGCGCCTTCGATCCTGGGCACGTTGCGGATGAACCAGTCGGCCTGCTCGCCGGCCGTGCGGCACCAGTAGAAGAAATGATAGGCGCCGCGCTTCAAGCCGGCGGCGTCGGCGTTGCGCCAGTTTTTCATGAACATCGGATCGAGGTGGTCGCCACCGTCGGTCGCCTTGATGTAGGCGAAGTTGGCGCCCTGGGCGCGCAGCTTGTCCCAATTCACGTTGCCTTGCCAACGCGAGACGTCGACGCCGTGCACTGCAAGGCGGCGAGGCGAAGCCTTGCCGAAATTGATAGGCTTGGCATCACGAAAACCGTAACGGGTAAGCGGCCCGGCAAGCATGGCCGGTGCCGCGCGGGTCAACAGCTTGGGCGGCGACACCAAGGCTGCCGGCTCGACCGGCAGCCCGCCGACATCAGGCACTTGGGGATCAGGCTCGTCGGGCGCGGCAAACACCCCCGTCTCTTCCTCCTCCGCCAAGCCGAACGGGCGCGTTTTTTCCCCCGGACCGTTGTCAGACATGGGAGCCAATTCGGCTCTTGCCCCCCTGTTACCCCTTGCCGCCGGAGCAGCGGCGATCGGTGCCGGCGGCCGGATCACGGAACTGGTGGTCTCGTTGGACGGTTTCTGCAAATCCAGCGCATCGACGCCGGCCGTCGACGAGCAGCCGGCAAGGCATAGTGATGCGATCAAAAAACTGACGACGCCCGGAATCCGCATCTGGACCTGTACTCAAAACACAACAGACCGAGGGCAAAACGACAGCCAACGGACAAACCGGATCAGTTATGAATGAGAAATTACCAATAAAGTTTGAATCAATTTTTTTCACGTAGGCCAAACAGCGAAATCTGGCTCTCCGTGCAAGGGATCGGCCAGCCTTGTGGGGTCGGCAAAGTCGCTAGGGCTTCCTGAAAACGCCGATCATCGGCCCCAGATCCCAGTAGTCGTCATTGCGGCCGATGGCAGGCGCAAACAGGCTTGATATCGTGCCGTCGAGGAACAGCGCGTTGTCGCAGCCTAGCGCGTCGCGGAAAAGACGGGCGAAGGCATGGAAGGTCACCGTGCCGTTCGAAATCGCGAAGACCGCGACGCCATCCTTGCGCACCCCGACACCATCGCGAGTTTTTCGCGAGGTGCCGTCAGCCTGGAATTTAGGATGCAGCTTACCGTCGATCACCAGCATCGGCCCCGATTGCGTCGCATAGTCGACGGTCGGGCGCCTTTTCACGAAATCCCTGGTGGCACGGACCGCGGCCTTGCCGTCGCGCATGTAGAAAATGCCGTTCGGCTGCAGGGAAAAATTGCCGCTTCCCGATCCCGTTTTCACCGAGGCCATCTCCTGGCCACGCTCGACATAGAGGCCGACCGGCGCGAGGTTCGGGTGATACATGCCGGCATTGATGCCGAACAGCATCGTACGCCCGGCCGCTTGCTGAGCGGCATGGAGATTGTGCAGCGATTGAAACGGCTTGCCCGCCGGATTCTTCCAGAACAGCTCGAGCTGATATCGTTTGGGATCGACCTCACAAACGAGATAGCTGGTCGCCTCGAAGGTGAAGTCCCGGCATGGCGGCAGTGAGGCGACCCACTGGCCAAATCCCATGCCAAATGCCGCCACCGACGGCAGTGCGCCCTTGGCCAATGCCAGCAGCAACGGCAATGATTGCAAGAGGGTCAGGAAATCCATGCGCTTACCGGAATCGAAGTTCGAGGTCCGGTACGGATATAACCCGTTTCAAGCGATACTGTGAAAGGCGCCGGACTTAGGCAAGCCATCCCATGGCGACGCTCAACAACAAGACGATGCCGAGCAAGCCGCGATAGATGACGAACGGCCAAGCCGAGAAACGCTCCAGCACGTGCATCAGCCCCCATATGGCGAAGAAGGCGGAGATCGAGGCGACGACCAGCCCGACGGCGAGGACCGACCAGCCATGGGTGTCGAGATGGACCTTGTGCAATTCCCAGAGTTCCTTGAGGCCGGCGAGTGCGATGGCAGGCAGCCCAAGCAGGAACGAGAAGCGCGCCGCCTCGGCCCGCTTGAAGCCGAGCCCCAGTGCCGCCGTCAGGGTCGAGCCCGAGCGCGAGACGCCGGGGATAAGCGCGCCGATCTGAGCGACGCCAACAAGCAGCGCGTCAGTCAGCGACGCTTCGCCCATGCTGCGCCGGTGGCGGGCAAAAATCTCGGCCAGCGCCAGCAAGATCGCCATCGCGATGCAGGCCCAACCGATCACCGTCAGGCTGCGCAGCGGCGAATTGCAGGCATTGAGCACGCCCGATAGCGCCACGCCGGCGATGACGATCGGGATTGTCGCCAATATGATCCAGAGCGCCAGCCGGAAATGCCGGTCAGCGAAATCGCGCCGCGCCAGCGCGTCGAGCGAGCCAAACAGGATATCCCTGACATCACTCCAGAAATAGCTGACCACCGCGGCAAGGGCCGCGAGCTGCATGGCGGCGGAGAAGGCCGAGCCAGGATCCTGCCAGCCGAGCACGGCCGGCACGATGCGCATATGTGCAGTCGAGGAAATCGGCAGCAGTTCGGTGATGCCTTGCACCACGCCGAGGAACGCCACCTTGGCGAACCCCAGGCCGACGAAGCCCGTGTCCAGGCCCTGTGTGCAGATATCGGCCAAAATCGAATTCCGTGCATGAGAGATCGGAGTTGCGTGGACCGACCATCGGCCAATCCCGAGCAAGCCTTACCGTCATGGGCCGGATAATCAATTTACGGATTTGTAAGCTGGCGCGCCGAAGTGCACGCCGTTCGAAACCCGGCCCACCTTGGGCCCGGCCTGAGATACACAGGGAAAATCGCAAAGCGACTACGGGCAGAGCCAGAGTTTCTGGCATGTCCTGGCGATCACATGCGCCGGCGGCACTTCGGGCTCATCGGTCGAAGGCCGGCGAGCCCGTTCGAGCAGCATGCGCACCTGTTCTGGACGCACACGATCGCGCTCCATCACAAGCAGGACCATCGGATCGCTCAAAAGCTCGTCCAGGGTGCTGATGCTGTCGTTCATCCGTCGTCTCCTCGAATGCCGTACCCGCGACCCTTAAATAGGACGACAAAGATGGCTCGCCAATGACGCTTTGCCGGCTATCTCGTGTCGATTTGGATTAAATTTCGGCCATGGTTGCGCTCTTCCTTCTCGCTGGCGTACCGCATCGATCCACCTTCTCCCACAGCAAGGGGAAAGGGGAAAATTAGCCTGGCGGAGGGGCGCCTTCGTATTTCGGCAGGCTGTCATCGAGCACCACCCAGGGCTGCTTCGAGGCGGTGAAAATATGCATTTCCGGGTTGAAAACCGTGGGATCGTCGAGCGAACCGGTGGTGATGCCGATGATATCAGCGGAATCACGCCGGGAGAACATCGTCGTGCCGCAGCTCGGGCAAAAGCCGCGCTTGAGATCCGGCGAAGAGTTTATGGTCGCCAGCGGCCCGTCGATCGTCACGTCGTCGATGCGAAACAGGACGCGTGCGTTGAAGGCGGCGCCGATCGCCTTCTGGCAAACCCGGCAGTGGCAGACGCGTTCGTTGATGGGGGCCGCGTCCGCGCGGTAGCGCACCGCCTTGCACAGGCATCCTCCGTCATATCTTGCCATTGTCCGGATCGATCCACTGGTGGGGGAGAATAGGCGCGCAAGGTATCGGCGGGGCCGATTGGGTCAATTGAAAAGCTTTGATGCAACGTCATCGCTTATGCTGATGCGAGTGGGGCTGAAGTCATGACGCCGAAAGCCGTCATGGCGGCCGCATAACGATCCGCCGGCTGCCCGCCAACAACCGGCGGCCTTGGCGTTCACTCCGTTTCGCCAACGACCTCGTCCCAGGTTTTGACCTTGGTCTGGCCGTTGAGGAACGGCAGCGCGGCGGCCGTCAGTTCGGGGGCGAAGAAAGTGTCGTAGTGGGTGCGGTTGGGCAGGATCGCCAGGCGGTTCTGCGACAGGTTCTCGCGCATCCAGCCGGCGTCCTTCAGCCCGCCGCCGAGCATCTGATAGAATTTGATCTCGTGTTCGGGCTTGTACATATCGCTGTCGCCATAGACCAGCATGACAGGCATCTTCAGCTTGGCGACGTCGGCCGAGTAATCGCGGTTCTGACGCATGAAGTTGCCCAGCGCATCGAGGAGCTTCGGGAACTCCTCCGGATGCGGCGCCACCGCGACGTAGGATTTGTACATCGGCGTGTCTTTCATGAACTCAGCCGCGGCCGCGCTCACCTGCGCCTGCTGCGGGCGCATCTCGTCATAGAAGCCGTCCGTGGCGTAGCCGGTCGATACCAGGACGAGGCGGCGCACCGCTTCGGGATGCTGGACGGCTATGCGGAAGGCGACGCCGCCGCCCAGCGAATAGCCCATGACATCGACCTGGTCGTAACCGAGCGCCTTGACGATGGCGGCCATGTCGTCGCCCATCGCTTCCACGGTGAATGGTCGGTCACCCAGCGCGGTGCGACCGTGACCCTGCAGGTCGACGCCGATGACGGTGCGGTTTTCGGCAAGTTTCGGCAGGATCGGCGCGAACATATCCGTGGTGCCGAGACCGCCATGCAGCAGAAGCAGCGGCTCGCCCTTGCCATAGATGGCATAATAATAATTCAGGCCGTTGATCGGCAGCAGGCCAGACTTTTCCGGCTTCGGCAGTGCGTTCGTCTCAGTCGTCATGGCGGGTTTTGTCTCCTCCGCATTGGTGGTGCCTGGGCAGCCAACGAGCGCTACAACCGAAGCAAGAATGGCGAAAAACAGGGTTTTGGACATATCGATCTCCTCTCGTCCTGCCGGTATCAGAGCGTCATGCGGATCAAAGCGTTTTGGCGAGTTCTTCGAGCTGGTCGGCGCACTGTCCCCAACCCTCGTGGAAACCCATCTTCTCATGCTGTTCGCGGTCGGCGACGCTCCAGTGCCTGACCCGAGCGATGTAGCGCGTCTTGCCGTTGCCCTCGTCCTCGAAGGTCAGCACGACGGTCATGAACGGCTTCTCCGAAGGCTGCCAAGCCTCTGTGTAGGCATCGGTGAAGACGATCTTCCTGCCGGGAACGACTTCGAGGAAGACTCCCGGGTTGGGGAATTCGTTGCCGTCCGGGCTAGCCATAACGACAAGGCTCGAGCCGCCGGTACGCACATCCATCTCGGCGCGCGGCGTCGTCCACGGCTTTGGCGAGAACCAGCGCGTGATCAGTTTCGGATCGGTCCAGCAGCGATAGACGTTCTCACGCGGCGCATCGATGATGCGGGCCAGAACCAGTTCACGGTCGTTGGTGGGGGCGATGTCGAGCTTGATGGTCATGATGGCGTCCTGCGTTTGATCTGCTTCCGTCCCAAGGACGAGCCGATGAACCGCAAACCGACATCGTCCGCGAAAATTTTGCGATGACGTCCCTGCTCCGCGTCGGTCCGTGGGGAACGAAGGAAGTGTCAGTGGCGCTTGGCTTGCACCAGATAAGCCTCGATTTCGGTCTCGCCGAGCCACTTTGCCGCTTCCAGCCGGTGCAGGCCTTCGACGAGGATGTGGCGTTTGCCGTCATGGCGGACCTGGATCGGCGTCTTCATGCCGTTTTCCAGAATGTCCTCGGCCAGATGGCGGACGGTCTCGGGATGCAGCGTCTTCTTGCGCGCTGTCGGCACGTAGATCTCGTCGACTTTGACCTTTTGCACTCTGAGCATTCCGACCCCCGTGGCGGAAACGCCGCCTGCCCTGAGATAGTCCGTTTGATGGAGGCGACCAAGGGTGCGGCTAACGAATACGAAGCGCGAAGGCCTTTGTCGGTTCGAAGATGCCAACAGCAGACCGTTTGCCTGTCGGCTTGCGTTTCGATATTGCGTCTGCGCGATCGTCAACGGCCACGGAGGCAAAAATCCCCATGAGCAAACCTCTCGTCACCTTTGTCGGCGTCGCCCATCCCTGGATGTGCGATGTGATGGGGCACATGAATGTGCGTCACTACGCAGCCATGTTCGACGATGCCAGTTTTCAGCTTCTCGGACATATCGCCGGACAGGACGACAACCAGGCGTCCCAAATCGGATGGGCCGACGTGCGCACCGAAATCGACTATCGGCATGAAACGAAAGCCGGCGCGCTCGTCACCATCCGCTCGGATGTCGTGAAGATCGGCCGCACCTCCATCACCTTCGAACAGGTGATGTCGGGCTCGCTCGACGGCATCTTCCATGCGTCGAGCCGGACGACCAGCGTGCGCTTCGACCTTGCAGCGCGCACCTCGGTCACTCTGGACGAGCCTATGCGCACCCGCGCGGCGGCCTTCCTGATTGGAGCGAAGACCAGTCAGCCTTTGTAGATGCGGTCCTCGACCGGCGTCTCGGCAATCAGCGTCTGCAGCCCTGACAGCAGCGCCTTCTCGGCGCGGTTCATCACCTTGTCGGGATTGACCAGCAGGAAGATGTCAATCGCCGGCGGCGCATCGTAGGGCGGCAGCCGCCAAAGCGTGCCGTCCGCCACATCGCGCCGCGCGACGTGCAGCGGCAGCGGGCCGATACCGAGGCCGGCAACGATCATGCGCCGCACTTCTTCCAGGCTGGAGGACACGCCGACGACATCGGCGTTCAGCCGGGCCTCGCTACGCAACAGCGCGACCGGCCGCAGCGCGTCCGAAATATGGTCAGTCTGGAACGACACGGAGGGTTCATCCCTGAGATCGGCCAGCGTCAATCCGGTTTGCCCATAGAGCCTGTGTTGCGGCCCACAGAAGAAGCCGAAGAATTCGCGATAGACCATTGCGTATTCCAACGCCGGATCGCGCTGACTGACAAGGCAGATGCCGAAGGAGGCGCGGCGCTCCCTGACCTGCTTGGCGACTTCGGTGCTTGCCGCGACCGAAATGGTGATGCTGGCGCGCGGGTAGTTGCGATGGAATTCCGCCAGCGCCTGATCGAACAGTGGCGACACGACATGGCTGGCTGTCGCGATCATCACATGGCCGGTGACGTCGTCGCTGATGCCGCGCATCAGCAGCGGCAGCTGCGATATGGTGCCGAACACCTCGACGCTCTGCTCATAGAGGAGCCGCCCGACCTCGGTGAGTTCGAAACGTGTCGCGTCGCGCTCGACCAGCCGCCGGCCGATCCGGTCTTCCAGCCGCCGCAGAGCATTGCTGACGCTGGGCTGCTTGAGGTTCAGCCGCTCGGCGGCGCGGGTGATGCTCTTCACTTCCGCGATGACGACGAACGTCCTCAGAAGATTCCAGTCCAGATCCCAGACCAATCGTTCGGGGCGCGGCAAAGCCATTCCTGATATCTATGCTCCCTATTTCCATTATCTATTTGCGCAATGATACCGCAAAGGCAATCATTGAACACAGGAAAGCGTCTGCACGCCTCCCAAGAACAAGACCGTACGCTCCATCCAGAGGACAAGAACTCAAATGAACAGAGTATTTTCCGGCATCGCCGTTGCGGCCCTGCTGCTTGCGTCGACGCTCACGACCGTTTCGGCCAGGGCCGACGATCTCGAGAAGATCAAGGCGGCGGGCGAGCTGAAGATTTCCATGAGCGGCCAGTATCCGCCCTTCAACTTCGTCAACGACCAGAATGAAGTCGTCGGCTTCGACGCCGATATCGGCAAGGCCATCGCCGAGCGCATCGGCGTCAAGGGCACTATCATCACCACGGCCTGGGACGGCATCATCGCCGGCCTGCTCGCCGACAAATACGACACCGTCGTCGGCTCGATGACGATCACGCCCGAGCGTGAGAAGGTGGTCGATTTCGTTGGACCGTACTACCACGCCGGCCGCGCCGTTTTCGTCAACGAGAAGTCCAAGGTGCAAAGCCTCGACGACCTCAAGGGCAAGACCCTTGGCGTGACGCTGGGCGAAACGCATGAGAAATGGGCGCGCGAAAAGGGCGGCTGGGATATCCGCACCTACAAGGGGCTGCCGGAACTGCTGCTGGAGTTGAGGGCTGGCCGCGTCGATGCGATCGTCGTCGACAATATTCCGGTCATGGTTGCCGTCAAGGAGACGGGCGAGAAGGTCCGCAAGCTCAACACGCCCGACATCGAAGGCGGCGCCGTCGCCATCGGCATCGCCATCCGCAAGGACAATCCTGAGCTGAAGGCCGCCATGCAGAAGGCGCTGGACGACATGCTGGCGGACGGCAGCTACGAAAAGATCTCGATGAAGTGGGTCGGCAGCGACATCCGCTGATCGCTCCTGGCTTCAGGCGGCTGAAACCGCCTGAAGCCGAGCGTCCCTCCCGCAGGACCATCTCATGGATTTCTCCTTGATGCAGCGTGTCTTCCCGTTCTTCGTGGAAGCCGCTTTGGTGACGATCGAGATCACAGTGCTGGCCCTGATCCTGGGCCTTGCGGCTGCGGCACTGGCCGCGGCCGCCAAGATGTCAAAATCGGCAATCCTGCGGACCATCGGCACGCTCTATGTCAGCCTGTTTCGTGGTACGCCGTGCCTGATCCAGCTCTTCGTGCTCTATTTCGGCGGCCCGCAGATCGGCATCAATCTGGAGCCGTTCGCAGCCGGCGTCATCGGCCTCGGCCTCAACATCGGCGCCTATATGGCGGAATC
The DNA here is from genome assembly GCF_040318635.1 of Mesorhizobium sp. M1066. NCBI lineage: Bacteria > Pseudomonadati > Pseudomonadota > Alphaproteobacteria > Hyphomicrobiales > Phyllobacteriaceae > Mesorhizobium > Mesorhizobium sp. M1066. The sequence continues at coordinate 199,973 of NZ_JAMYMR010000004.1, read as the reverse complement.
GATCCGTGGTGCGCTGGTCGCGGTCGACCGGGGCCAGACCGAGGCTGCCCGCACAATCGGCTTCAGCCGTTTCCAGACGCTGCGCAAGGTCGTGCTGCCGCAAGCGGCGCGGCTGATGATCCGGCCGCTCGGGGTCAATACGGTTGCTTTGCTGAAGGGATCAGCACTTGTGTCGACCATATCGGTCGTCGAACTGACCTACACCGCCCAGCGCTTCATCGGCTCCACCTATAAGCCGTTCGAGATTTTTGGCGTTGCAGCCCTGCTCTACATGATCATGGTCTACGCGGTCGCACGGGTCGTCGACCTGCTCGACAAACGCTTTGCCATCGTCTGACCGGAGAGCACGATGCAAGGTTTGGATTTCACCGTCGTCGCGCCCTATTGGGACCTTCTGTTGATTGGCGCCTGGTGGACCGCGGTGCTGACCGTTTCGGCGGGCGCACTCAGCTTCATCGGCGGCATCCTGTTCGCTGTCATCGTGCTCTACGCTCCGAAGACCGTTGCCTATCCCGTGCGCGCCGTCATGTGGGTATTCATGGGTACGCCGCTGCTGCTGCAGCTGTTCCTGATCTATTTCGGCCTGGTGCAGATAGGCATCGACATTCCCGCTCTCGCCGCCGGCATTGTCGGGCTTGGCCTGCATTTTGCCGTCTACAATGCCGACATCATCCGCGCCGGCATCGTGGCCGTCGATGTCGGCCAGACGGAGGGTGCGCGCAGCATCGGCTTCGGCAAGTGGCAGACGCTGCGCCATGTCGTGATACCGCAAGCCATTCGCAACACCGCGCCGCCGATCGGCGGCAATCTGATCGCGCTGCTGAAGGAATCCTCCATCGTCTCGGTCATCGGCATCGCCGAGCTGGTCCATTCGGCCCAGTTGGCGATCAGCGAAACGTTCCGGCCGTTCGAGTTCTACATCACGGCAGCGGCGCTTTATTACATTCTCAACCTCGTATTAGAGGCGGTTCTGCGTCGATTTGAAAGACATGTGGAGGTTTCCCGATGAGCACGCAGCGGCCAATGGTCGAGGTTCGCGGCGCGCGCAAATCCTTCGGCGCCACCGAAGTTCTCAAGGGCATAGACCTGTCGGTCGATCGCGGGCAGATCGTCGCGATCATCGGGCCGAGCGGCTCCGGCAAGAGCACGCTGCTGCGCTCCATCAACCATCTGGAATCCCTGGACTCCGGTGAAGTCTGGCTCGACGGCGTGCAGGTCAACCAACCTTTGCACGGCCAGGCTTTTGAGCGGCACATCAACAAGGTGCGCCAGCAGATGGGCATGGTGTTTCAGCACTTCAACCTGTTCCCGCATCTGACCGTGATCGAGAACATTTCCATGGGACCGATCATCCTCAAAGGCATGACCAAGAGTGACGCGCATGCGCTTGCGCATGGCCTTTTGTCCAAGGTCGGGCTCGCCGACAAGATCGACGCCTATCCCTCACGGCTTTCGGGCGGCCAGAAGCAGCGTGTGGCGATTGCCCGTGCGCTGGCCATGCAGCCCAAGGTGATGCTGTTCGACGAAGCCACCTCGGCGCTCGACCCGGAACTGGTCGACGAAGTCAACGCGGTGATGAAACAGCTTGCCGCCGAACACATGACCATGCTCATCGTAACGCATGAGATGCGCTTTGCCGGCGAAGTGGCCGACAGGGTACTGTTCATGGATGGCGGCGTGATCGTCGAGGAAGGCCCGCCGGGCGACATGTTCCGCGCGCCGCAGAAGGAACGCACGCGCAGCTTCCTCAAGAAATATCTTTCCGCCTGAGTAAGACCATGACCAGACCAAACACGGAATTCCCCGATTTCGGACTGACGCCGGAGCAGCGCCGCCACGCGGTGCGTGGCCACTATTACGAATGGCCTGGGATGGACGGCGAGCGCGGCGAGATCTGGTGCTACAGCGACCGGTTTTCCTATCGCGCCGGCGAGACGGTGGCGCTGCATGTCAGTTCGACAGCTGCGACGTTCGGCATGACGATCATCCGGGATGGCGGCAGCGAGACCAAAGTGTTCGAGAAATCGAGCATCGCGGCGCGCTGGCAGGAAAGTCCGGACCAATGTTCGGCTGAAGGCTGCGGCTGGGACGTATCCTTCGAATTTCGCGTCGGGGCGGATTGGCCGTCCGGCGCCTATCGGGTCACGCTGACCGCCGACGGGCGCGACGGCAAGCCGATCCAATGCCACCATGTTTTTATCGTCAGCCCACAGCCGGGCCGTAAACCCGGCCGTGTGCTGCAGGTGGCTGCGACAGGCACATGGCTGGCCTACAACACCTGGGGCGGCTCCAACCACTACCAGGGCATCACCGGGCCGGATCGCAACCAGTATTCGCCCATCGTGTCGACGCAACGCCCCTGGTGCCGCGGCTTCGTCGTGCTGCCGAAAGACGCGCCGCGCGTGCCGCTGGAAGTCGCCGTGCCACCCAAGACGATCCCCCGCTATCCGCATATGGAATGGGCGCTCGCCACAGGCCATTCGAAGAAATACGCCTCTTCGGGCTGGGCCAGCTATGACAGCCATTTCTTCCGCTTCGCCGAACAGGCCGGCTATGGCGTCGATCTCATCAGCCAGCACGATCTGCATTTTTCGCCCGAAATTCTCGACGGCTACGACTGTGCCGTCTTCGTCGGCCATGACGAATACTGGACCTGGGAAATGCGCGATGCCGTCGACGCCTATGTCGAGCGCGGCGGCCATGCGGCGCGCTTCGCCGGCAATTTCATGTGGCAGACGCGGCTGGAAGACGAGGCCCGCCGGCAGGTCTGCTACAAATATCGCGCGCGTGCCGAAGACCCCGCCTATCTCCCAGGCGGCGACATCACCCGCGCCACCAACTCCTGGGAAGCGCCGGAAATCGGCCGGCCGGGTTCGGCGACCTTCGGGCTCAACGCCACGCGCGGGGTTTATACCGGTTGGGGCGGTTGCGCGCCGCGCGGCGTGCGTGGCTTTCCGGTCTACCGGCCGGAGCACTGGGCCTTTGCCGGCACCGGCATCTATTATGGTGACCTGCTGGGCTCCGACAGCCATGTCTATGGCTATGAAGTCGATGGGCTCGACTTCGAGATACGCGGCGGCCTGCCCTACCCCACGGAGACCAGCGGCGCGCCAGACGGCCTGCAGGTTCTCGCGGTCGGCATGGCATCCCAGGTCGAGGAAAGCGCCGACATTCCGATCGAGGATCAGTTCCTCACCGACGAAGACGGCCGCTTCACCGCCGAAACACTGTTCGGAGAGGCGAGCGACGCCAATCTGGAAAAGGTCAAACGCGGCAATGGCATGATCGTCAATTTCCCGCGCGGCAAGGGCGAGGTGTTCCACGCCGGAAGCTGCGAATGGGTCGCCGGCCTGCTAAGACAGGACCCGATGGTCGAACGCGTCACAAAAAATGTCCTCGATCGTTACCTCGGAAAGCCCTGACATGTCGAAAGTCCAATCCGCCGCTCAAGAAACCGAAGCCCGGCGAGAATCGCATCTGTTCTATCTGTCCAGCCTGCGCCGGCCGCTGATCGACCGCGCCGAGGGCATCTACATGTGGACGCAGGACGGCCGCCGCTTCATCGACGGCTCGAGCGGCCCGATGGTCGCCAATATCGGCCATTCCAACCGCAATGTGCTGGATGCCATGAAGCGGCAGATGGACCGCGCCACCTTCGCCTATCGCCTGCATTTCGAGAACGAGCCGGCGGAAGAGTTGGCACGGGAGCTGGCCGGCAAGCTGCCGGAAGGCATGGACCGTATCTTCTTCGTCTCGGGCGGCTCGGAGGCGACGGAATCCTGCATCAAGCTGGCGCGGCAATGGGCTGTCGCCACCGGCCAGGCCAGCCGCTGGAAGGTGATCACGCGCTTCCCCTCCTATCATGGCGGCACGCTGGGCTCGCTCTCGATTACCGGCGACGATGCGCTGGCCGAAACGTTCGAGCCGATGATGCGGGTCATGCCGAGCGTGCCGGCGCCGAACGCCTGGCGCGACCGCGACAATCTTTCGATGGAACAGCGCGGCATCCGCTATGCCGACATGCTGGAAGAGAAGATCCTGGCAGAAGGCCCGGACAGCGTGGTCGCCTTCATCATGGAGCCGATCGGGGGTGCTGCGACCGCAGCGCTTGTGGCGCCGGACAGCTATTATCCACGTATCCGCGAGATCTGCGACCGCTATGGCATCCTGCTCATCCATGACGAAGTGATGAGCGGGGCCGGCCGCACCGGCAAATTCCTCGGCGGCGACCACTGGAACTGCAAGCCCGACATCGTCGCGCTGTCCAAGGGGCTGGGTTCGGGCTATGCGCCGCTTGGCGCGCTCGCCGCCCCGATGCGGCTGGTGCAGCCGCTGCTTGACTCCGGCGGCTTCCAGCATGGCCACACCTATGCCGGCAACCCGCTGGCCTGCGCCGCCGGGCTTGCCGTGCTCGGCGAAATGGACCGGCTCGATCTGATCGCCAACGCGGCCGCCATGGGCGACGTGCTGATGGATGGGCTGAAGGAGCTGGCGAAGCGGTTTCCGTTCATCGCCGATATGCGCGGCAAGGGCCTGCTCACCGGCGCCCAGATGGTTGCCGATCCCGAGACGCTGAGGCCGATCGACCAGAACAAGAAAGCCACGCAGCGTCTGCTCGACCTCGCCTACGAACGCGGGCTGATCATCTATGGCCGCAGGGTCAAGGGCGGTGTCGACGGCGACAATTTCATGGTCGCGCCGCCGATGATCGTCACCGGGGAGCAGGTCGGCGAGATCGTCTCCATCATTGGCGACTCGCTGGACGTTCTCGCCTCCGAGCTCGACCTGCCGGTCGAAGGGTAAAAGCATGGCGCCGCGAAAAGTCATTATCACCTGCGCCGTCACCGGCTCGGTGCACACGCCATCCATGTCGCCCTATCTGCCGGTGACGCCGGACCAGATCGCCACTGAGGCGATCGCCGCTGCGGAAGCCGGCGCCTCGATCCTGCATCTGCACGCCCGCGACCCCAGTGACGGCCGCCCGACCGCCGATCCGGACGTCTACATGCAGTTCCTGCCGCGCATCAAACAGGCGACCGATGCAGTGATCAACATCACCACCGGCGGCTCGTCGCTGATGACCCTGGACCAGCGGCTGGCGGCACCGCTCAGAGCCGAACCCGAAATGTGCTCGCTCAACATGGGTTCGATGAATTTCGCGCTGTTCCCGATGCTCGACAAGCCGAGGGAATGGCAGCACGAGTGGGAACCGAAGCTGCTGGAAGCCACCCGCGACACGATCTTCAAGAACACCTTCGCCGACATGGAAGGGGTGCTGGAAAGACTGGGCAAGGGCTGCGGCACGCGCTTCGAATTCGAATGCTACGATGTCGGCCATCTCTACTCGTTGGCGCATTTCCGCGACCGGGGGCTGGTGTCTGGCCCATTGTTCATCCAGTTCGTGCTGGGCATTCTGGGCGGCATCGGCGCCGACCCGGACAATCTCGTCCACATGAAGCGGATCGCCGACAAATTGTTCGGCGACAGCTACCAGTTCTCGGTGCTGGCCGCCGGCCGCCAGCAGATGCCGCTGATCTCGATCGCCGCGGCCATGGGCGGCAATGTCCGCGTCGGGCTGGAGGACAGTCTCTATGACGGCCGCCAGCTGGCGAAATCCAATGCCGATCAGGTGCGCCGCATCCGTGGCATTCTCGATGGGCTGTCGCTGGAGGTTGCAACCCCCACCGAAGCGCGCGACATGCTGGCGCTCAAGGGCGGCGACCGGGTGGCGTTTTGAGATGCTGGCGTTTGAAAGGGAGACAATCTGAAATGATTGCGTTCCTTCGCACCCCCCTCTGTCCTGCCGGACATCTCCCCCGCAAGGGGGGAGATCGGATGTCATTTCGGCTTTCGCTAACTTCCAACGTTGCAGGATGGGCGTTAGTATCAAAACTGCCAATCTCCCTCCTTGCGGGGGAGATGTCCGGCAGGACAGAGGGGGGTGCCTGGGCACCGAACCTCCGATGATTGTCCCCCCGCCCAATATCCTCCTTCGACTCGGCACTCTCGACGACGTCGAAACGATCCACGCGGCGATCCTGAAACTCGGCACCCATATCGGCGCGCCCGAGGAGATCATTTCGACACCGGACGATCTCAGAACTTACGGCTTTGGTGAAAAGCCATCCTTCTCCACCCTGATCGCCGAAGTCGGCGGCGAATTTGCCGGGCTCTGCCTGCATTTCCCGATCTTTTCGACCTGGATGGGGCGGCCTGGCGTCTATGTGCAAGACCTCTATGTCGAGGATCGTTTTCGTGGCCGCAAGATCGGCGAGCGGCTGCTGCGGCACGTTGCGGCGCAGTGCCGGAAAGAAGGCGGCGTGTATCTGAGGCTATCCGTCGACACCGACAATGAGGGCGCCAAGGCCTTTTATGAAAGGCTGGGCATCGCCTGGTCGAGCTACGAACAGACCCAGAAGATCATCGGCGATGCCTTCTTTGCCTTCGCCGACACGGCCGAGAATGAGGAGCAGGAATGAAAGCCTTCTACGCCGAGGAACAGAAGCGTCACGACCCCAAGGCCTTTCTGTCAAGCGGTGCGGCGCAGCCCAATCCGGAAAAGCCGGAGCGCGTCGAAAGATTGTTAGCCGGCGCATTATCCGCCGGTTGCACGATCGAGCGGTCTCGGGATCATGGGCTCGGCCCGGTCGCGGCTGTGCATACGCCCGAATATCTGGATTTCCTCGAGCATATCTACGCGCGCTGGCAGCGCATCGAGGGCGCTTCGGCCGAAGTGATCCCCAACATCCATCCGATCGCGCGCAACGGCTCCTACCCGGCCTCGGCAGTCGGGCAGGCCGGCTACCACATGGCCGATACTGCTTGCCCGATCTCGGGCGAGACTTGGCAAAGCGCGCTGTGGAGCGTCTGGAGCGCGGTCGAAGCCGCCGAGGCGGTGATGTCAGGCGTACCGGCCGCCTACGCGCTATGTCGCCCGCCCGGTCACCACGCCTTTGCCGATGTCGCCGGCGGCTTCTGTTTCATCAACAATTCGGCCGTCGCCGCACAGGCTCTGCGCAAACAGGCGGCACGTGTGGCGATCCTCGATGTCGACCTGCATCACGGCAACGGCACGCAAGGCATCTTCTATGCACGACCGGATGTGCTGACCGTCTCGCTGCATGCCGATCCCGTGCGCTTCTATCCGTTCTTCTGGGGTCATGCCGACGAGCGCGGTGAAGGGCCTGGCCTCGGCTACAATTTCAACCTGCCGCTGCCACGCAAATCCGCCGACTCGGCGTTTCTCGAAGCGCTCGAGGTAGCGTTCCAGCGCATCCGTGCCTTTTCGCCCGACGCGCTGGTCGTGGCGCTCGGGCTCGACGCGTTCGAGGGCGATCCGTTCGGCGGACTTTCGGTGACGACGCCGGGTTTCTCGCGCATCGGCGAGGCTATCGCAAAGCTCGACCTGCCGACAGTAATCGTCCAGGAGGGCGGCTACCTCTGCGACGAACTCGGCGACAATCTCACCGCGTTCCTCACCGGCTTCGGCGGCAAGATGCGGTGAGTACTCAAGCCAGTGTCAGAAGCGCTGCTGCCTGAGCATGGCGATCACACGGTGCACGCTCTCCAGTGTCTCGTCGATTTCGGCAGATGTGTTGTAGTGGGCGATGCCGATGCGCACGACGCCATACTCGGCCGGGATGCCGAGTTGATGGACGATCTCCCAGGCATAGTTGTGCCCCGACCACAGGAAGATGTTTTCGGCGTTCATCTGCCGCACGATGGTTTCGGGCACGATGCCGTCGACCGTGAAGGAAACCGTCGGCACGCGATCGCCAAGCCGCTTCGGATCGATGATGCCGTGGATGGTCAGACCCTCGATGTCGGACAGACCGTCGATCAGCTGTTGCGCCAGCGGGTTTTCATAGGCGATCGACACCGCGAACGCCTTGGCGATCTTCTGCCTTCGCGATCCACCCTCGCCCGCTGCCGCGCCAAGGTCGGCGAAGTAATCGACCGCGGCCGTGAGGCCGGCCATCAGTTCGATCTGCGGCGTGCCCAGCTCGAACCGCTCCGGCAGGCCGTTGGATGAACAGCGGCACTTGTAGGGTTTCAGATCATCGATGACATCATGCCGGCCCCACAAAATGCCCATATGCGGGCCGAAGAATTTGTAGGCCGAACAGATCAGGAAATCGCAGCCAAGCTCCTGAACGTCGATCAGGCCGTGCGGGGCGAACTGCACGGCATCGACATAGACCAGCGCGCCGGCGTTCCTGGCGATGGCGCTCAGCGCCTTCACCCGGTTGATGGAACCAGTCAGGTTGCTGGCATAGTTCAACGCGACCAACCGGGTCCTGTCGGATAGCAACCCGGCGAGCGTCGCCTCTTCGACCTGCCAGCTCTTTTCGTCGAACGGCAGCCAGCGCACGACGAGGCCGAGATCCTCGGCCAGCTGCAGCCAGGGCGACACATTGCCCTCATGGTCCATGCGGGTGAGGATGATCTCGTCGCCGGGCTTCATCGTGCGGCCGAGCGTGCGCGACATGTGATAGGTCAGCGTCGTCATGTTGGCGCCGATGATGATTTCTTCCGGGCTCGCCGCACCAAGGAAATCGGCCATTGCCCGATGCGCCTCATCGACGACGGCCTGCGCGGCAATCGTCGTTTCGAAATAGCCGCCAAGGTTGGCGTTGGTGGTCAAAAGACAGCGCGACACGGCGTCTGCGACGACTTGCGGCACCTGCGTGCCGGCCGGATTGTCGAGATAGATGCGGCGACGGCCCTTGTCGGTCAGGGAGAGAGCGGGAAATCTTTCGCGGACCAGCTCGATCGGAAAATTCATTGTTGCCCTTCTCCCATTGTAATCATTGGATTCGGCCAGCGGCCAATCCCCGTTCAAGGACAGGGATTACCGACCCGCTGATGGATCGCATCCACCGCCTTCTGCATTTCTTCGGTCCAGACGACATCGACGGAAGACAGCGCCATGTCGAGCTGCGAAAGCGTCGTTGCGCCGACGATGTTGGAGGTTACGAACGGCCGGCTTGAGACATAGGCATTGGCAAACAGTGCCGGCTCCAGGTCAAAGGAGCGCGCCAGCTCATTGTATTCAAGTTGTGCTTCGGCAGCACCTGGCGTCTCGTAGCGCTGGCCGCGGTTGAATAGCTGCGTGCGCGAGCCCTGAGGCCGCGCGCCATGGTCGTATTTGCCAGTCAGGTATCCCTGTGCCAGCGGCGAATAGGGCAGCAGCGACACTTGCTCGCGCTCGCAGACCTCGGCGAGGTTCACCTCGAAGGTGCGGTTGACGAGATTGTAGGCGTTCTGGATCGACGCGACGCGCGGGCCGATGTCCTTGTCGGCTTCGGCAAGGAACCGCATCACGCCCCAGGAACTCTCGTTCGACAGGCCGAAATGGCGTATCTTTCCTGCCTTCACCAGTTCGTCGAACACGGCAAGCGTCTCGGCGACCGGCGTTTCGTCGGCCGGTGCGCCGACGGAATCGGCGCGCGGCGACACGGCGCCGACGCGCGTCGGGTTGGCGCCCCAGGGGATATCCCGCTCCGGCCAGTGGATCTGATAGAGGTCGATATAGTCGGTGCCGAGCTTGGCCAGCGACTTGTCGATGGCGTCAAAGATATCGGCGCGCACCAGTTGCGACGGCCTGTCGCCGCGAAACCAGCTGTTGGCCGTGCGGCCGACGACCTTCGAGGCAAGGATTACCTTGTCGCGGTTGCCCTTGGCTTTCATCCAGCTGCCGATGATCTTTTCGGTCCACCCTTGCGTCTCCGCCTTGGGCGGGATCGGGTAGAGCTCGGCGGTATCGATGAAATTAACGCCGCGCGAGAACGCCAGGTCCATCTGGGCGTGGCCTTCGGCCTCGGTGTTCTGCTGGCCCCAGGTCATGGAGCCCAGGCAGATCTGGGTAACAAGAAGATCGGTCCGACCGAGACGACGCTTGTGCATGGAATTCGGCTCCGGAGGAAGGCTGGCGCGACTGCGCGGAGGAAGCCGCATCTATAGGCAAAGCAGAGCCGCTCTCCAAGCCTCGCCAGAGCGACTTTTGCGTGAACCAGCCGGGTTAGCGGCGAGCACCTGCCAATGCACGGCGCTTGGCCTCGTCGATCAGCATGTTGGCCACTTGCATGCGGATCATGGCGCGCTGGCGCAGATGCGGGGCGACACGGTCGGGGTGGTTGGCAAAGGCAAAGCTGCGGCGCATGCGGCCGAAATCGGCGACCTGCTTGGGCTGATTGAGGCCGAGTTCCACGGCGATGGCTTCGGGATCAATCGGCGGCAGTTTCTCCTCGGGCTTTGGCTCTTCGCCGGCGAGAGCCAGCCTGGCATGATCGAGCAAGGCGGCGAATTCGGTCGCCAGATCCGCGCCCGCCTCGCGATATTCGGCAGCGGAAACCTTGATGCGGCCGGAATGGAGTTCATCGGCCACCGAAAGATAGTCGAACGGGATGGATGGACGAGCGCCGGCCTCTTCGCCCTCGCCATTCTTGCCGGGGGCGATGAAGAGATCGTCGAGCAACGAAGCGAAATCCCGCTTGGCGCCAGTAGCGATGTCAGCCTCCCCCTCGCCCGACCATTCGGGTATAGAAGCATAGAACCGGCTCGTTAAAAATGCATGGCACCGATCTTAACGAATTTAGCCGTCGCCTCATCTACCGCTTGTGACCGCAATCCCAGAAACAAAAGCCGGACTGCATTTTCATGCAGTCCGGAATTCGCCAGGAGTGGCGAGGAAAAACCAGCCATGTAGCCAGCATTCGAGGCTACGATGCGCATCAGTCAAAAGTTTCATCGGGTTGCAGAAAATGGCGAAAATTCGCCAAGACATGGCAGATATGCAAATGCTGCACTGCACAATTGTCACGATTCACCTATATTGGCAGCCGTGGAGGACCAATTTGGGGCTTGAATCATGGGTTTCTTCACTGAAATGTTCGCCCGGCCGCGGCCGCAGGAGCATCTGAGATACCGCTCGGCGCTCGCGCTGCTTCATTCGATGAGCAATGCCGACCGCGCCGACATCGGGATCAAGCCGGCCGACTTCCCCCGCATCGCCCGCGAAATGTCCATTCGCTAGGTACTTCCGGAGATGTCCCGGATCGATCCGGGACATCTCCAAAAAACTCAATTCCTTAGCGCGATCCCAGGAACGTCGCCTTGCCCAACGGCACGCCGTTGTGGCGAAGGATGTCGTAAGCCGTGGTGAGATGGAAATAGAAGTTGGGCATGGCCACATGCAGCAGATACTGCATGCCGGGCATAGAGCTTTCGCGCCCGCCGAGCTTCAATTCGATGATCTTGTCGTCGGAGCCGTCGAACTCGGCAGCCGAAAATGACGCCAGAAGGTCCAGGGTTTTCGTGATGCGAGCCTGGACATCGGCGAAACTCGCCTCGTTGTCCTCGTATCTCGGCACTTCGCGCCCGGCGAGCCGGGACGGCGCACCCTTGGCGTGATCGGTGGCGATCTGCACCTGCCGGGTTAGCGCATACATGTCGGGCGCCAGCCGCGAGGTCAAAAACACCTGCGGGTCGATCTTGCGGTCAATCGCATTCTGTTCGGCGGCTGACAGCACGTTGGAAAGCGCTTTCAACCTGGCTGCAAACACAGGCACGGATGCCTCATACATCGATATCGTCACGTCAAATCTCCTGTCCGGCCGAACGCCGGCGGACGGGAGGTAGCGCCTTCGCGCAGGATTTTTCAAGACCGCCGACGCTGCGTCACCACGTTGCCGCAATCGCCGTCGTAGAATCCTCTTATCGAGCGGAGGTTCCCGATGAGACGCGCCCTTTTCGCAGCGACTGCCTTTCTCTCCCTTGCACCGATCGGCCAAACAACATTGGCAGCCGAAGATGCCCCCGAAGCGCCCTATGTCGACGATCGGTCGAGCGCCGATGCGGTTGTGCGTTCGCTCTACAGCGCCATAAACCGGCATGAATTCGCCCGCGCCTGGGGGTATTTCGGAGATACCAAGCCGGCAAATGACTTTGACAGTTTCGTCAAGGGCTTCGACGGCACCGACAAGGTCGAGGTCGAGACCGGTGCTGTTTCCGACGAAGGTGCGGCGGGCAGCATTTTCTACAACGTCCCCGTCGCCATCCGCGCCACCGACAAGAGCGGCGGCGAAAAGGTCTTTGCCGGCTGCTACACGCTGCGCCAGGTGAATGCCCAGATCCAGGCAGCGCCGCCCTTCGATCCAATCCATATCGAAAAAGGCGCGCTGAAACCCTCCACCGCCGATTTCGAAGAGGCGCTGCCGCCAGGCTGCGGCGACGGACCGCCGCCACCGAAGAAGGACACCGCGCTGGAGCAGGCCAAGAAAGCGTTTCTGGCAACCTATGGCGACCAGTGCGACAAGCAGTTCCTCGCCAATGAGCCGACCGTTTTTTCGATCAAATACAAGGACAAGGATGCGCAGCCCGGCGATCCCGACAAGGAGACACGGCTGTTCCATTTTTCCTGCTCGGCCGCAGCCTACAATGAAAGCTCGGTCTACTACATGACCGACGAGGTATCGGGAGTGCAGCAATTGCAATTCGCCGAACCCAAGATGGACATCCGCTACGAGAACAATGACAGCAACGGCAAATTGCTGGGCATGACCATCGTCGGTTTCCAGACGTCCGGCTGGGCAGTCAATTCCGACTATGACGAGGCTGCCCACACGATCACCACGTTCAACAAGTGGCGCGGGGTCGGCGATGCTTCCGACGCCGGCACGTATCTGTTTCGCAACGGCAATTTCTCGCTGGTCCAGTACGACGTCGATGCATCCTATGACGGCGAGCAAAACCCCGAGACTGTCGTCGACTACAACACTGCGCCTTGAGCGTCACATGGGCTTGCAGGCAGCGCCTGTCAGGGCGCCTTCGATAGCATCCAGTTGAGCGTGCCGCGCCAGTCGGTCATGCGGATCGGCGTACCATGGGTGCCGGTCTCGAAACGGACGAAGCGGGTCGGATAGGTCTTCGATTTGGCCAGGATCGAGCGAAAGAACGCCTCCTGCTTTGCCACGGGGTAGACCACGTCGTGGCTGCCCTGGCCGAAGAAGACCGGCACGCGGCGCTTGAAGGCCGGGCTGGTGAAAAAGCTCTCATCCCACAGCGAACCGAGCAGCAGCAGACCATTGATGCGTCCGCCCGCGTCCTTGCGCGCGGCCAGCTCCCAGCACAGCGCGCCGCCCATCGAGCCGCAGGCGACGAAGATCTTCGCGCCGGGCGACTGTTCGGCATAATGACCGATCAGCGCCGCCACCTGCGCCGCTCCCGTATCGCCGAAATCGGGGAAATCAGGACTGAGATAGAGGCCGCCATTGCTGGCCATCAGGTTCTTGAGCCGGTTGAAATTGCCGCCGAAAGTGAAGTCGTCGACACCCTGCTTGCGGCTGCCGCCCTGCCCGTGCAGGTAAAGCACGATGATGCCGGCGCCCTCGGTCTTGCCGACGGCGACATGCCTGACATCGCCGGCATCGGTCTTCAGCAACAGATCCTGCTGCACCTTGCGCACGCTGGCGTCGGTATATTGGGCGTTCACCCGCCGCTCGGGCACCTGGTCACGCTGGTTGATGTCGCGCATCTCGCGGTAATCGATGACCGTGTAGGCGCCATTGGTGTCGGACGACAGCGTGGCTGGATAGGCGAAGAGATCGTCCTTGAAGGGTTTTAGGGACAACGCCTGACTTTGCGCGGCCGAAGACAGCAACGCGGTCGCGACTGCAAAGGCACAGAAAATTTGGCGGCGAATAGACATGTCCAAGGCATGCGTAATTCAGCTTGGGTTTGTCAATCCTGCAGCACGCCGCCGGCGCCTTCCAGCGCCTCGCGCGTGTCGACATCGACAGATGCCGCCGCGCCGATCTCGACATCGATGACATCGAGCCCTTCGGTCTCGACCAGATGGCGTGCGCCGGTGTCGCCTTCGAGATGGGCGATCGCGGGAAACAGCGAACGCGGCAACAGCACCGGATTGCCGCGCTTGCCGTCATGCGAGGCGCGGACCACCGCATTGCCGCCGGCCTTGCGGAAAGCATCGATCAATCTGTCGAGGTCGTCGGACGTGATATCAGGCATGTCACCGAGAACGATCATCACGCCGGCGGAATCTTCCGGCAGATAGGCGATGCCGGCTTTCAGCGAGGTGGACAGGCCCTCGGCAAAATCGGGATTGTCGGCGAAGGTCACGTCGAGGCCCGCCAGTGCCGCGCGCACCCGCTCGCGCTGGTGGCCGGTGACGACGACAGTGCTGGACGCCTTCGAGCCAAGCGCCCGCTCAGCGGTGCGGCGCACCAGCGGCTTGCCGTCGAACAGTGCCAGCAGCTTGTTCGGCCCGCCCATGCGGCTCGACCGGCCGGCCGCCAGCAGCACGATGCCGACCTTGAGCTGAGATTTGGCCGGCAGCGGTTCGCGCGGCTGCGGCCGTGTCGGGATTTCCATCAACAGCCCGCCGACCCCCATGCCGGCAATATCCCTGGCGGTCACGTCGATACCGGCGATCAACCGGTCCAGCACCCAGTCGAAACCATTCTCCTTGGGGCTGCGGGCGCAGCCGGGCGCGCCGATGACGTGCTTACCGCCGAGCGTGCCCAGCACCAGCAGATTGCCGGGATCGACCGGCATGCCCGCGCGGATGACTGCACCACCCGCCCTCTCGATCGCCGCGGGAATGACATCGGCGAAATCGCTCATCGCCGAGGCGCCGAAGATCACCACCATGTCATTGTCGCGTGCCAGCGAAGCCGTGGCCTCCGCCACCGGAGCGATCTCATGCGGCGTGCGGCGCTCGGCCGTCAATCTGCCGCCCGTACGCGCCAACCGCGCTTCGGTGACGCGCAGCGTCTTGTCGAGCACGGAAGGCTTGATGCCGGGTAGAACCGTCTGGATGACGCCGACACGCACGGGCCGGTAGGCATTGACGGCAAAGATCTCGCCTGCGGCGCAGATTTCTGTCGCGGCGCCGACCAGCGCTGCACTGACCGCGAAGGGGATGATCTTCACGGTCGCGACCATCTGGCCTTTCTCGACCGGCGCATGCTGCGCCAGCGTGGCGATGGTAATGGCGGGATCGATGGCATTGATGGCGTCGATGGCAGCGGCATCGACCGTGAAGATGCCCGGCGCCTTGGCATGGAGGTTGACCCGCCCGGTCGCGGCAGGCCTGGCCTCGATCCCGCGAAAGGTCATGCTCTCAGCTATTTCCTGCGCGGCGGCATCCTCGCCGAGGTCGTCGGCAGCCAGCACGGCTGCAACGACCTGCGAAATGCCGGCGGCCCGCAGCAGCGCCACATCTTCGGCGCTCAGCCTGTGCGCCTTGCGGAAGCGGCGTTCACCAGCGGTGGTGGAGTGCGCCAGCACCGCGCCTTCCGCGGTCTCGATCGGGATCGGGCCGAATTTCACGCCGCAGCGCCCGTAGAGCGCCGCGCGTCCTTTTGGACGCGCAAAGGACGCTCTACTACTTTGAATCTACGCATCGTGCTTTTCCAAAATCGATTTCGATTTTGGAGCCGATGCGGAGGCATCGAAACCGCGCGAGCGGAAGGCATGGATCGCCTGGGCCAGCACCGCAACGGCGATCTCGGCCGGACTGGCAGCACCAATATCCAGCCCGATCGGCGCATGGATACGGGCGATCTGATCGGCGCTCGCGCCCAGCGCCAGCAGGCGTTCGACCCGCTTGGCATGCGTCTTCCTGCTACCGAGCGCCCCGACATAGAAACAGTTGGCGTCGAGCGCGGCCTTCAGGGCGAAATCATCGACCTTCGGGTCATGGGTGACGGCGGCAAGTGCGGTGTAGCTGTCGAGCGGCTGGCGCTTCAGCACATCCTCCGGCCATTCGGCATGAAGCGCCACATCGGGAAAGCGGTCCGGCGTGGCGAAAGCGGTGCGGGGGTCGATGATCTCGACGGGATAGCCGGCGATCCTGGCCATCGGCGCCAGCGCCTGGCTGATATGGACAGCGCCAATCACCACCAGACGCGGCTGCGGCAGATGCGCGTTGAGAAAGAAAGTCCGCCCTTCGGCTTCGACCGAACCGGAATTGCCGGTGCGGAACGCCTTGGCAATGGCAGCGCCGAGATCGCCGGCGACCTGATCGCCCTCGCGCACGATGCGGTCGCGGCCGTCACCAAGGTCGGTGACAAGGATCGCCGCGCGGCGGGCACGGCGTTCGACGTTCAAAGTTTTCAGTGCATAGGGATCCATTGGAGATCAGCCCAGCCTTTCGACATACACCTTGATGCGACCGCCACAGGA
The DNA here is from genome assembly GCF_040318635.1 of Mesorhizobium sp. M1066. Taxonomy (NCBI): domain Bacteria; kingdom Pseudomonadati; phylum Pseudomonadota; class Alphaproteobacteria; order Hyphomicrobiales; family Phyllobacteriaceae; genus Mesorhizobium; species Mesorhizobium sp. M1066. The sequence continues at coordinate 183,767 of NZ_JAMYMR010000004.1, read as the reverse complement.
CAAGCCGACCTGCCATGCGGTTTCATCGGCAACACCGAACTCCAGCATCCTGGCCTTGCCGCTGTCGATGACGTCGATGGCCTCGCTGACCACAGCGCCTTCGACGCAGCCGCCGGAGACGGAGCCGTGGAAATTGCCGTCGGCGTCGATGACCAGATGGCTGCCCACGGGTCGGGGCGCCGATCCCCAGGTCTCGACCACTGTCGCTATGGCCACGTCCTTGCCTTCCTTCCTCCAGCCCTCCGCAATGATCAGCGGGTCGCGGGCCTCATCCAGATAAATGCTGTTTTCCATGACCGTTTCTCCAGAAGTCTGTTTTTCTCGGGATCTGTTTTCCGGATGGGAAAGATATGGTTATGCGGCGTGCCTCGCGCCAGCTTCCAGCCATCGGCGCGGATCGACGGATCGTGCCGACTTCTTGTCCAATGACGCGCAGAGATCGGCGAGCGCATCGAGATTGTGCACCGAGCGGAACTCGTCGACATGCGGCAGCATCGCCATGACGCCGCGGGCGCGCGCCTGGAAGCCGTCGAAGCGCAGCAACGGGTTCAGCCAGATCAGACGCCGGCAGGATTTGTGCAGGCGCTCCATTTCGTCCGACAGGCCGGCGACATCGTCGCGCTCCAGCCCATCTGTGATCAGAAGCACGACCGCGCCCTGCCCCAGCACACGCCGCGACCATATCAGGTTGAACTCGGCCAGCGTGTCGCCGATGCGGGTGCCGCCTGACCAGTCCTTGACCGCCGCCGAACAGTCGGCAAGCGCTGCATCGGGATCGCGGTGGCGCATCTGCCGGGTCAGGTTGGTCAGCCTGGTACCGAATACGAAAGTGTGCACGCGACGCCTTTTTTCCGTCAGCGCATGCAGGAAATGCAGGAAGATGCGCGTGTACTGGCTCATCGAGCCGGAAATGTCGGCCAACACGACCAGCGGCGGGTGAACCTCGCGCGGCGAACGGAACTTCGGCAGAATCAGTTCGCCGCCGGTGCGCGCAGCCGAACGCATCATGGCGCGCGGATCGATGCGGCGGCCATGCGCATCGGCCTTGAAGCGCCGGGTGCGCACCATGTCGAAAGGCAACCGCAACTGTGCGATCGCATTCTTGGCGTCGGCCATCTCGGCGGCGTTCATCTGGGCAAAATCCTTGGCCCGCAGCACCTCGTTGCCCGAAAAGGTGAAGCGGGCGTCGACCTCGATCTCGGGAATTTCCTGTGGCGGCTGGTTCTTCTGGTGGCCCTCGAACATCGCCTGGCTGACCCGGCTTTCAGCGGCGCGTGGCTTCTGCTTTTCCCTGTTGTCGGGTGCCACCGGCGAAAACATAGCCAGCATCTTTTCGATCAGTTCGCGCGACTTCCAGAACAGCCGGAAGGCTTCGTCGAAAATGGCGTGGTCCTCATGCCTGGACACCAGCACGGCGTGCAGCGTCCAGTAGAAATCGTCCCGCGAACCAATGCCGGCGGCGAGCACCGCTTCGATTGCGTCCTTGACCGAAGCCGGGCCGACCCGCATGCCGGCCTTGCGCAAGGTGCGGGCAAAATAGACGATGTTGTCGGCGATCCGCCCGTGCGGCATGGCCTCTTTTGGCTCGGGGCGCGACATCGCCTACTCCGCCGCCGAAAGCTCGGCCTTCACCTCGTTGAGGATGCGCCGGCCTTCGCCCTGTTCGATGCGGGCAATGTCGTCCTGGTATTTCAACAGCACGCCGATCGTGTCGGAGACGGTTTCCGGATCGAGCGCCACCTTGTCGAGCTCGGTCAGCGCGCCGGCCCAGTCGATGGTTTCGGCGACGCCAGGCACCTTGAACAATTCGATCTGGCGCAGCTTCTGGATGAAGGAGACCACTTCGGCCGAAAGCCGCTGGTTGGCCTGCGGCACCTTGCGGCGCACGATCTCCAGTTCGCGCTCGGCATTGGGATAGTCGACCCAGTGATAGAGGCAGCGCCGCTTCAGCGCGTCGTGGATTTCGCGGGTGCGGTTGGTGGTGATGATGACGATTGGCGGTTCTTCCGCCTTGATGGTGCCGAGTTCGGGCACCGTCACCTGGAAATCGGACAGGATTTCGAGCAGGAAGGCCTCGAACGCCTCGTCAGTGCGGTCGAGCTCATCGATCAGGAAAACCGGGGCAGCGCCCGTCTTTCCGGTCAGCGCATCGAGCACCGGGCGGCGGATCAGGTATTTTTCGGAGAAGACGTTGCGCTCCATGGCGGAGCGCTCGACCTTGCCGGCCGCCTCCTCCATGCGGATCTCGATCATCTGCGCGGCGTAGTTCCACTCATAGACGGCGGACGAAACGTCGAGGCCTTCATAGCACTGCAGGCGGATCAGCCGGCGACCGAGCGCCTGTGCCAACACCTTGGCGATCTCGGTCTTGCCGACGCCGGCCTCGCCCTCGAGGAACAGCGGCCGCTTCATGCGCAACGACAGGAACAGCACGGTCGCCAGCGACCGGTCCGCCACATAGTCCGCACCGGTCAGGAGATCGAGCGTCTCGTCGATCGTCCGTGGCGCGGCGCGCGGTTTCAGCTCGGTCATTCTTTCTCCGTGAACGCCGCCGCTCCGCTTTCCAGTACGTGGTAGCCGCGGGCGTGGTAAATCAGCGGCCGCAAATTATCGCCCATACGCAGACCTGTCACCTTGCCAAAAAGCACACGATGGGTGGCCAGATCCTTGGTGTCGATCAATTCGCAGTCGAACACGGCGAGCGCGCCTTGCAGCGTCGGTGCGCCGGTAGAGATCACATCCCATTCGCCAAGCGCGAAACGTTCCTCGACCGGCAGGCCGGTGATGCCGGAAAAGCCGACCGACAGCGGCTCCTGGTGCGAGGCCAGCGTGTTCAGGGCAAACCTGCCGTTTTTCACGAACAGCTCATTCTTGGCATTTTCGCGGTTGAGACAGACCAGGATCGTCGGCGGCGTGTCCGACACCGAACAGGCGGCGATCACCGTCGTGCCGCGCTTGCCGGCCGGCCCGTCGGTGGTGACCACATGGACGTGGCCGGCAAAGTGGCTCATCGCATCGCGATAGGCCTGCGGCCCAATGTCGTTCTTCTTCAGCACCGTAAATTTTCCATGGTCATGATCCTACCGACATATATGGCCAGACATAGCCCGCCACAAGCGAAGTGCCTGAGCCATATCCCGAAATTCGCGTGTTGCACCAAGGCCGGGCAGCCTTTAGGTCTTGGCGGCAAGAGTGCCAGGAGCATAAGACCGGCACGGAGGACCCCATCGCTCGAATGCGACCCAGGACAAGAACAATAGCGGCGCTGTTCTGGCTGTTTCTGGCCAGTGGTGCGGATGCCCAGACGCTGCTGGTCGGCGTCTCAGCGCCCCTGTCGGGACCATCGGCCATTCTCGGCAAGCAGATCGAGGCCGGCACCGGTCTGGCCGCCGAAGCGAACGGCATCGAACTCAAGACGGTGGATGATGCCTGCACCGCCGATGGCGGCGCTGCCGCGGCCAGGGAATTTGCCGCCGCCAAGGTCAATATCGTGGTCGGCTTCCTCTGCACCGAGGCGATCGAGGCGGCGATGCCTATTCTCAGGGACGCCAACATTCCCGTCATCACCATTGGCGTGCGAACCGAGAGCCTGACCGACCGCCGCGCCAAGACCGGCTGGCCGGTCTATCGCCTCGGACCACGCGGCGACGATGAGCGCAACACCGTCGCCTCTGCCCTCACCCATCTGTGGAAGAACGAGCTGTTCGCCATTATCGACGACGGCACCATCTACGGCCGCGAGATCGCCGAGACGTTGCGGGCAGCGGCCGAACAGGCAGCGCTGAAGCCGGTATTCACAGACACGTTCCGGCCACAGCTCGACAACCAGATCGGCATGATCGGCCGGCTGAAGAAGGCCGGCGCGACGCATGTCTTTGCTGGCGGCGACGGCGACGACATCGCCATCATGGGCCGCGATGCCGCACAGCTTCAGGCTGGCATCGTCTTTGCCGGCGGCGAAAATCTCCGCACACCGCCGGGCGACGTGCCCTATGCCTTGGGCACGCTGATGATCGCACCGCCGGAATGGGCCGATGTCGCCGATCCAAAAGTGCTGGCGGCCTTCGCCACGCAGAAGGTCGTGCCCGACGGTTATACGCTGCCGGCCTTTGCGGCGGTCGAAATCGCCAAGGCGGCATCAAGCTTGTCCGAAAGCTCGGGCAAGCCGCTGACGGAGGCCCTGACCGGACAGGATTTCACCACGGCGATCGGGCCGATCCGCTTTGATGCGAAAGGCGACCTCAGCCAGAGCCCCTACCGCGTCTTCCGTTTCGACGGCACGCGTTTCGCACCTTTGGAAAGCAACTGATGTTTCGCACCGGCCCGCGCAACCTGATCACCGACGTTGCCGGCCTGCGCGTCGGCAATGCGTCCGACGCCAGCCAAAAGTCCGGCGTCACGACCGTGCTTTGCGATGCGCCGACGGTGGCTGGCGTTCAGATCCTGGGCGGCGCGCCGGGCACGCGCGAGACAGACCTGCTCGAACCGCACAATTCCGTCGATGTGGTGCACGCCGTGGTGCTTTCGGGCGGTTCGGCTTTCGGCCTTGACGCGGCTTCCGGCGTGCAGGCGGCGTTGCGTGAACGCGGCATCGGCCTCGAGGTCGGTGGCTTTCGCGTGCCGATCGTGCCGTCGGCGATCCTGTTCGACCTGCGCAATGGCGGCGACAAGGATTGGGGCCGTTATCCGCCCTACCGTGAGCTTGGCTATGAAGCGGCGCAAACCGCCACCGCCGATTTCCAACTCGGCACGATCGGTGCCGGCACCGGTGCGCTGACCTCGGGGCTAAAGGGCGGCCTCGGCTCCGCCTCGACGCTGCTGGATAGCGGCGTCACCATCGGCGCGCTGGCCGCCGTCAATCCGACGGGCTCGGTAACAGTCAGCCGAACCCGCCATTTCTGGGCAGCACCGTTCGAGATCGGCGGCGAATTCGGCGGGCTTGGTTACCCCACGCCGATGCCGGACGATGCGAAACGGATTCTTTTGAAACACCGCGACAAGCATGTTGGCAGGCAAATGGAGACCGGCGGCAACACCACCATCGCCGTCATTGCCACCGATGCGGTGCTCACAAAAGCTGCCGCCAAGCGCCTGGCGATATCGGCGCATGACGGGTTCGTGCGCGCCATATGGCCGACGCACACACCGGCCGATGGCGATCTTGTGTTCGCGCTGGCGACCGGCACGAGCGGTATCGAACTCTCCGCCGATGCGGCAATCGATCTCTACGCCGCCGCCGGCGCCACCATGGCGCGCGCCATCAGTCGCGGCGTCTATGCGGCAACGCCTGCCGAAAACGATCTGTTTCCGGTCTGGTCGTCACGCCTGAGGTGAAGCGATCAATCAGACCCGATCGGACTTTTCTTCCTCGAACGTCACCGCAACATCGGAATTCGCCGACAGCCAGACCTTCTCCCCGTCGACTTCGGCAATCAGGCTCAGGGGAATATAGTGATGATGGCCCTTGTGAGCGCCCTCGCCGCTATCGGCCTTGGTCAGCTTGATGCGCTGGCCATCGACCTTGTCGACAGTGCCGACATGCACGCCGTCGGCGCCGACGACTTCCATATGCTCGCGAATTTTGCTGGTGTCGGTCATGGTGGTTCTCCATTGGGACTGCCGACCATAACAAATGACGGGCCGATTGGATGCATCGGCTTTCGCACCGCACGACGTTTTGATTCTGTCGTGCTAGTGGATTGAGACGATCACGGGGGTGAAGACCGATGCGAATGCTCTTTCTGTTTGCCGTTGGCCTGCTTGCACAGTTTGCCACCTCGATCGCGGCTCATGCCGGCGATGTCGCCGAACTTGAAATCCTCGGCTTCACCAAGGACGGCAGCGTCTTTGCTTTCGAGGAATATGGCGTGCAGGATGGATCGGGTTTTCCCTATGCCAACCGCTACTACATCGACACCAGCACCGACAGCTTTCTCAAGGGCACGCCGATCCGGGTCCGGCTTGAGGACGAGAATGCCAAACTGGATGCGGCGCGCCTTCAGGCCCGGCAAAAAGGCGAAGCCATTGTCAGTCAGGCCGAGTTGGACGCCAATCGCGGCATCACCGCCGGTTTCAACCCGGTGACCGAACTTTCGGCCGATCCGCACCGGATGGCAGTCAACCCGCGCCCGATCTTTTCGCCGGTCGACCCACCGCTCGAGTTCCGGCTCGACGAGATCGGCATGAACAACACCGAGGGCTGCGAGAGCCAGGGCGAGATCAACGGCTTCCGGCTGCTGCGCATCGAGGCGCAGGATGGTGGCACCACCAAGCTGCTGCACGAGGATAAGGCGATAACGAAAAGCCGGGGTTGCCCGAACGGCTACCGCATCGGCGCTGTCCAGACCTTTTCGATGGACAGTCTCAGCGCCTATGCCGTGCTGATCGCGGTGCGCCAATATGGCTTTGAAGGCCCGGACTTTCGCTGGATCGCGGTGACCGGCCGCCTGTGACACAGCTTGTCCCACCCGCCCCGCGCGATCGTTCGCTGAACCGCCTTCGCCGCGCTATACCGACGCCGCGCACTGCGTTTTTCGGCGCCTTGTTGTGGGCTGTGACGATGGGCGCCAGTGCGCTCGTCACCCTGTTGTTGGACGACTGGGAGACGCCGGCGAAAATCCGCATTGTCACCGCGCTGTTTGCGGTGGGAGCTGCGCTGGCCTTTCCTATCGGCCTGTTCGCGGCGCGGCTGGTCTCGCAGGGAAGACGCTGGGAAGTCGCCTTTGCCGCGGCCTTCGTGTGCCTAGCCGCGGCAACGATCGGCCTGACCGCCGGGCTGTTTGCCCTGCAGTACCGCTCGTATTATGCGGAGTGGCATGCACCTGCCTTCACCCGCACCTGGGCTCTCCAGTTCGTCTTCACGATGTTGATTGCGCTCTACCAGTTCGGGGTGCTGGGCATCCGGCTATATTTTCCAGTAGGTTTCATCGCTCTGTTTGCCGCGGGCGTCTGGTTTGCGCGCCAGCGGCGTTGAGCATTTTGCTCGCCTCTGTTAGGACGCGGGCAAACTTCTCGATATGTCAGGACTGACCGATGATCCCTCGCTATTCCCGGCCGGAAATGGTCGCCATCTGGTCGCCCGAAACCCGGTTCCGCATCTGGTTCGAGATCGAAGCCTATGCGTGCGATGCGCTGGCCGAACTCGGCGTCATCCCCAGGGAAGCGGCAAAAACCATCTGGGAAAAGGGCGGGGCGGCAAAATTCGATGTCGAGGCGATCGACGAGATCGAGCGCGTCACCAAGCATGACGTGATCGCCTTCCTCACCCATCTTGCCGAATTCGTCGGGCCGGACGCCCGCTTCATCCATCAGGGCATGACCTCGTCCGACGTTCTCGACACCTGCTTTGCGGTGCAGCTTACCCGCGCCAGCGACATCCTGCTCGCCGACATCGATGGTCTGCTTGCAGCGCTCAAGCGCCGCGCCTTCGAGCACAAGGACACCGTCACCATCGGCCGCAGCCATGGCATCCATGCCGAGCCGACCACCTTTGGCGTCAAGCTGGCGCAGGCCTATGCCGAGTTCTCGCGCTGCCGCGAGCGGCTGGTGCGCGCGCGCGAAGACATCGCCACCTGTGCGATCTCCGGGGCGGTCGGCACCTTCGCCAACATCGACCCCTATGTCGAGGAACATGTCGCGGCGAAGCTCGGCCTGAAGCCCGAGCCGGTTTCGACGCAAGTGATCCCGCGCGACCGTCACGCGATGTTCTTTGCCACGCTCGGCGTCATCGCCTCCTCGGTCGAGCGGCTGTCGATCGAGGTCCGGCATTTGCAGCGCACCGAAGTGCTGGAAGCGGAAGAGTATTTTTCGCCGGGCCAGAAAGGCTCGTCGGCCATGCCGCACAAGCGCAACCCCGTGCTGACCGAGAACCTCACCGGCCTCGCCCGCATGGTGCGGTCGATGGCGCTGCCGGCGATGGAGAATGTGGCGCTCTGGCACGAGCGCGACATTTCCCACTCCTCGGTCGAGCGCATGATCGGCCCGGACGCCACCGTGACGCTCGATTTCGCGCTGTCACGGCTGACCGGCGTCATCGACAAGCTGCTCGTCTATCCCGACAACATGCTGAAGAACATGAACAAGTTCCGCGGCCTCGTGCATTCGCAGCGCGTCATGCTGGCGCTGACGCAGGCGGGCCTGTCGCGCGAAGACTCCTACCGGCTGGTGCAGCGCAACGCCATGAGAGTGTGGGAGCAAGGCGCTGATTTTCTTGAGGAACTGTTGGCCGACAAGGAAGTGACCGCAGCGCTGCCGGAAGCCGAGATCCGCGAGAAATTCGACCTAGGCTATCACACCAAGCATGTCGACACGATCTTCAAGCGGGTGTTCGGCAAAGCCTGAGACACAGTCCCCTTCTCCCCGTCACTATACGGGGAGAAGGTGCCGGCAGGCGGATGAGGGGCGGTGCCGACTTCGGCAATGGTCACTCATCGCGCTTTCTGTCAGAAACGACAATCCCACGATTTTGGCGCTACCCCTCATTGCCCTGCCGGGCATTTCTCCCCGTATAGTGACGGGGAGAAAGACGCTCTCGCCTCGGCTTTCGCCAATTGCAGGCGCAGCCCTCAAATCAAGCCTTGCCGGGAACAGTCCTGATCACCGTGCCCCACGGATCCTCACGGGTCGTTTCGCTGGTCACATTGTCCGAACGCATTTCGACCCAGGCCAGACCAGACCGGGTGGAATCGCGCCGGCCGGCGCCCGAACTCTGCCAGGCGTTGGCGCCGATGTGGTGGTGATAGCCGCCCGACGACAGGAACACCGCCTGGCCGCCATATTTCGCCACCGTGTCGAAGCCGAATTCCTGGTTCCACCAGGCTTCGGCGTCTTCCGGCCTGCCGACACGCAGGTGGACATGGCCGACGATGCTGTTTTCCGGCGCGCCCTGCCAGCCGGCGTCACCCGCAGGCACTTCGGCAACGACGGACGGAATGTTCAGCCGTTCTGTCGCCATGGCAATCTTGTCGCCATTCCACTTCCAGTCCTGCGGACGGCGGTCGGCATAGATCTCGATGCCATTGCCTTCGGGATCGGTCAGGTACAGAGCTTCGCTGACCAGATGGTCGGAAGCGCCCTCGATCGCGATCTTGTTCGATATAGCGTGGTTGATCCAGCGGCCGAGATCGGCGCGGCTGGGCAGCAGGAAGGCGGTGTGGAACAGCCCGGCGCTGCGCGGATCATCCGGCTTGGCTGAAGCGTCCTGCTCAAGCACCAACAAGGGACGGTTGGCAGCGCCCAGCGTGATCGCACCATCGGCACGGCTCAACTCCTGCAGACCGACAATTTCGCGATAATATGCGGCAAGGCTTTCCGCGTCGCGCGCCTTCAACCCGACGCGGGCAACGCTGACTGGGGTGGTGGCGGCAAAAGGCAACTCGCTCATCAAATGCTCCGTTCGGCCGGCCTGCGATGAAGCTCCCAAAGCGAGAAGCCCCGCTCCGCCGATCATTGTACGTCGTGTCAGTTCCAAAGTCAGGGTTCCCGCGCACGGCTGTTTCTTTTCCTGACCACAGATCGTCCATCGGCATCGTTCACACAAGACGCGAAGAAGCGAACATGGTGTTCACTATTATGATCAATAGCGGCCTTCCTGCCGGTTGCACGAAGCGATGCCGCTCGCTATCTCAGCGCCATGAAGGTCAAGGAAGCAGATATTCTCATCGTACCGGGCTACACCAATTCCGGCCCCGACCATTGGCAGAGCCGCTGGCAGTCGAAACTATCGACGGCGCGCCGCGTCGAACAGGCCGAGTGGTCGAAGCCGGTTCGCGAGGACTGGACGGCGAGCGTCGCCAAGGCGGTCAACGAGGCCGAGCGGCCGGTCGTCCTGGTCGCGCATTCGCTCGGCGTCACCACCGCGGTGCAAGCCATTCCGCAGTTCCGCAAGCCGATCGCCGGGGCCTTCTTCGTGGCACCTCCCGACGTCGCCAATCCCGAGATCAGGCCCAGGCACCTGATGACCTTCGGCCCCTACCCGCGTGAGCCGCTGCCCTTTCCCTCGATCGTGATCGCCAGCCGCAACGATCCGTTCTGCGCCTTCGATGTCGCCGAAGACATTGCCGGTGCATGGGGCTCGCTATTCATCGATGCCGGCGAGACCGGTCATCTGAACGCGGATTCAGGCTTCGGGCCGTGGCCCGAAGGTTCAATGACCTTCGCCAAATTCCTGACGGATCTGAAACCCTGAGTTTCTTCAGGACCCAATCGAATCGCGGACGCTCTTGATCAGCGTTTTTGCGCCAAGCCCGATCAGCGAATGCTCGGAGCCCATGGCCAGCAGGCGATAGCCCATCGACACAACCCGGCCGGCAATTGCCGGCTCGACTACGTAGATCGCCGCATGTTTGCCGGCCTTGCGGGTGCGCTCGGCCACCGATGCCACCGTCTCCATCATGCTTTCCAGCGTCGAATTGACGGTCGCACCATTGCTCCAGGCGATCGAGAAATCCGATGGGCCGAGGAAGATGCCGTCGATGCCGGGCGTGTCAAGGATGCCGTCGAGCGCATCGAGGGCCGCACGCGTCTCGACCATGGCGAAGGCCATGGTGCGTTGGTTGGTGTCGCGCAGCCACTCGGCCTGGTCGCCCTTGCCGTGGCGTGGAAAAGCGTAGGTCGGACCCCAGGAGCGCTCGCCGAGCGGCGGGTATTTCATGGCGGCGGCGAACAGTTTTGCATCGGCAACCGAATTCACCATCGGCGCGATGACCGCCTCGGCGCCGAAATCGAGCGCGCGGCTTGCCATGTCGAAACGGCCAACGGGAATGCGCACCAGCGCCGGCTTGCCGGCAGCGAGCACCGGCACCAGGCCACGCAGCACGCTGTCTTCGTGATGGCCGCCATGCTGCATGTCGAGCGTGACGGCATCGAAGCCCTGCTTGGCGACGATCTCGACGGTCAAGGCATCCGGCACGCCGGACCATGCGGTGAACAACGTTTCATCGGCCGCGAGGCGGGACTTCAGGGACATGGGTACTTTCCTTGTTAACTCCGGCAGTTTCAGCCGGAAATCGCGACAAAGGCAAAGAAAAACCGCCCGGATAGGCCGGGCGGTCGATTGGTCCAGCGTATGGCCGGGATCAGCGCATGGCCCGGATCAGGTGTTCTTGATCTGCTCGATCGCCTGCGCCATCAGTTCGTCCATGGTGCGGCGGATCTGGTGGTCCGACTGCTCGACGCCGGCCGCGTCGAAATCCCCGCGGATTTTGCGGAACACGTCGTGGTCGCCGGCTTCCTCGATGTCGGAGATAACCACTTCCTTGGCATAGGCGTCGGCATCGGCGCCGGACTTTCCGAGCTTTTCGGCGGCCCACAGGCCGAGCGCCTTGTTGCGGCGTGCCGAGGCCTTGAACCGAAGCTCCTCGTCGAATGCGAATTTACGCTCAAAGCCCTCTTCGCGGTCTTTCATGCTGCTCATGGCGTCCCTCCGGTCAAATTCGATTCGTTGGCGGTGAATATGTGCGTTGCCAAAGCACAAACCAAAAGGTCGCGGGCCGGTCAATACGCTTCATCGCATGCTGCGCTGCGGCATTTCAGTCCCGAAAGCGGTTATTGGAAGGATTTGCCGATTGAGCAAACGATGTGATTGGGATAGACCCGGCATTGAACCCTACCGTAGCCGCACTATTTCAGGCAGACGGACAGGAAATGGTCTGATACCGCCCTGTCCGGAACCCCAGAGAAAAATCCAGATGAAAAATCGCCGCCGCATTTATGAAGGCAAGGCCAAGATACTCTATGAGGGACCCGAACCGGGCACGCTTATCCAGTTCTTCAAGGATGACGCCACCGCGTTCAACAAGAAGAAGCATGAAGTCATCGACGGCAAGGGCGTGCTCAACAACCGCATTTCCGAGTACATCTTCAACCATTTGAACCGCATGGGCATTCCGACCCATTTCATCCGCCGGCTGAACATGCGCGAGCAGTTGATCAAGGAAGTCGAGATTATTCCGCTCGAAGTGGTGGTGCGCAATGTCGCCGCCGGTTCGCTGTCCAAGCGGCTCGGCATCGAGGAAGGCACCGTTCTGCCGCGCTCGATCATTGAATTCTATTACAAGGCCGACGCGCTTGACGATCCGATGGTGTCGGAAGAGCACATCACTGCGTTCGGCTGGGCGAGCCCGCAGGAAATCGACGACGTCATGGCGCTGGCCATCCGCGTCAACGACTTCCTCTCCGGCCTGTTCATGGGCGTCGGCATCCAGCTTGTCGACTTCAAGATCGAATGCGGCCGGCTGTTCGAGGGCGACATGATGCGCATTGTCGTCGCCGACGAGATCTCGCCGGATTCCTGCCGCCTGTGGGACGTGGCGACGCAGGACAAGCTCGACAAGGACCGTTTCCGCCGCGACATGGGCGGCCTCGTCGAAGCCTACCAGGAAGTCGCACGCCGCCTCGGCATCATGAACGAGAACGAGCCGCCGCGCCCGACCGGCCCGGTGCTTGTCGCCTCGACCGACGGCCTCAAAGGCAAGCCGCACTGATCGCGGCTTGCGAACTGATAGTCAGAACAGGAGCATGTCCAGCGTGATCAAGGCCCGCATTACCGTCACCCTCAAGAACGGCGTGCTCGACCCGCAAGGCAAGGCGATCGAACACGCGCTGTCCGGCCTGGGGTTCGATGGCGTGGGCCTTGTCCGGCAGGGCAAGGTGTTCGACGTCGAGCTGGCGGAAAGCGACAAGGCCAAGGCCGAAGCGGACCTGAAAGCCATGTGCGACAAGCTGCTGGCGAACACGGTGATTGAGAATTATAGTGTGACGCTTACCTGAGGTTGTGTCGGAGGCACTATGCCGGAAGTCACGAATGAGCTGATGTTCGAGCTTATGAAGCGTGTGCATCACGAAATCGGTGAGCTTCGTCAGGATGTGTCCGAGACGAAACGGGAGTTGAATGTGATGCGGGGTCACATGGTGGCAACGCAAAGTGATATCCACAACATCTACGGCATCCTCGCCCGGCAAGACGAGCGTCTTGAACGCATAGACAGACGTCTCGACCTGCGCGAACTCGCCGAAGCCCAGAGGCCTTACGAACCAAAATGAAATCAGCCGTCGTCCTCCTGCCTGGCCTCAACCGCGACCGCGACATGATCGCGGCGCTGACCAAGATTTCGGGAACACCGCCGGTCACCGTCTGGCAAACCGACACCGAAATCCCCGATGTCGACCTGATCGCCATTCCGGGTGGCTTTTCCTTCGGCGACTATCTGCGCTGTGGCGCGATCGCCGCGCGCATGCCGGTCATGCGGGCAGTGGCCGAAAAAGCGGCCGCCGGCGTTACGGTCATCGGCGTCTGCAACGGTTTCCAGATCCTGGTCGAGGCCGGCCTGTTGCCGGGCGCCTTGATGCGCAACACCTCGCTGAAATTCGTCTGCCGGCAGGTGAAGCTCGAGATCACCAATGCCAACACCATGTTCACCCGCCGCTATCAGCCGGGCCAGATCATCCGCTCGCCGGTCGCGCATCATGACGGCAATTATTTCGCCGACGCCGACACGCTTGCCCGCCTCGAAGGCGAAGGCCAAGTGGTGTTCCGCTATGCCGAGGGCACCAACCCCAATGGCTCGATCAACGACATTGCCGGCATCGTCAACAGCCAAGGCAATGTGCTCGGGCTGATGCCGCACCCGGAAAACCTGATCGAAGCAGCCCATGGCGGCACCGACGGCCGCGGACTGTTCGAGAGCGCCCTCGGCATCGCCGCCTGACGATATCGAAGCGAACAGCTTGAAAACAGCCGGACATTCCTGTCTCTTTGGAGCAAGTCTGGTTCATTGGGGAGAGAGACGGTCATGAAACTCTATTCGCGGCCGTTGTCGCCCTACTCGTCGATCGTGCGGGCACTGGCCTACATCAAGGACGTACCACTCAAGATCATCGCGCCGCCGCCCGGTTTTCCGATCCCGGAAGCGTTTCGCGCCATCTCACCGATGAACCGAATTCCGGTGCTGATCACCGGCTCGGGCGAAACCATCGTCGAATCGGTGGTCATCGCCGAATATCTCGAGGAACGGTTTCCGGAGCCGGCGCTGCTGCCGCCCGATTCCAAGGACCGCGCGCTGGTGCGTATGTTCGCCCGTATCACCGATCTCGATGTGCTGACGCCGATGATGAAGCTTTTCGAGCTTCATTCCGTGCCGAAGCGAAACAATGCCGAGATCGACGCCCAGTTCGCCCGCCTGCATCATGGACTGGCGGCGATCGAGGCCCGCATGGCGCAAGGGCCCTTCGCACTCGGCGACGACATTAGTTTCGCCGATGCCTGGCTGACGCCGACGCGGTTCATCTTCAACAATTTCCGCGCCATGACGGGACGCCACGACCTGCTCGACGCCTATCCCAAATTCGACGCCTACCAGCAGATCGCCTCGCAACACCCGGCATTGTCGAGGGTGTGGGGCGAGATGACCGATGGTTTGAAGATTTTTCTGTCCGAACTTGAGATGGGTGCCGCTTGATCAAGTCGAAGACGATCGCGCTGGTCGCCGCGGCGGGCTTTGTGCTGGCATCCTGCCAGTCGACGCCAAAGAGCACGCCTGTTCCCTCAGGCAAAAGTGCTGCGCTGCTGGCCATGGAACAAGTGGCGATCGCTGCCCACAAATGCTGGATCGCCAGCAAGGACCCAGCCTTCAAACAATATCAGATGGCCAACGAACTGAATTCATTCAGCGGCACGCCGCGTTTCCTGCTGGTGCCGGCCAAGCACTATGGCGGCAAACCACTGCTGGTCGTGCAGGCGCAAGGCAATTCTAGCCGTGTCGACGTCTTCGGACCGCTGATGAACGATCCGCTCGGCGCCCGCATCGGCTCGGACATCGCTCGTTGGCAGACCGGCAATCCGGCCTGCGCCGCGACGGTCTAGCCCATGGGCCGCTTTCTGCAGATTGTGGGGCTGGTCATCGGTCTGGCCGGGCTCATCCTGCAGTTCTGCATCAGCATTCCGGCATCGATGGAAGCAGGCCGCAGCCTGCTTGGCTCCGTCATTTTCGTCTTCAGCTTCTTCACCATCCTGACCAACATCGGCGCGGTGCTGGTGTACATGTCGCTGCTGTCACCCACCTTCTATGCCTGGCTGCCGGCCTTTGCAGGCGCGCGGATGCGGGCCGGCGTTGCCGCTTCGATCGCGCTGGTTTTTATCATCTATGCAACGGTCCTGGCACAACTCTGGCAGCCGCAGGGGCTGTTCCTGCTCTGCGACGTCCTGCTGCATTATGTGACGCCGGTGCTCTTCGTGCTGTGGTGGTTGATATCGGGCGCTGACGGCAGGACGCGCTGGAGCGACATTTCCTGGTGGATGCTCTATCCCGTCGCCTATCTGATCTATGCGCTGGTACGGGCACCGCTTGCCGGTGAGGTGCCCTATCCCTTCCTTGACGTCGCCAAGAACGGTTCGCCCAGCGTTGCCATCTCGGCGCTGGCCATCACCGGACTTTTTCTCGTGCTGTGCGTGGTCGCCGTCCTTGCGGACCATGGCATTGCACGCATCAGGGCATCAAAACTCCGCTAGCTTTCAGTCCCAGAACGGCCTGATGCCCTCACGGTGGGCATCGCAGCGCGAGACGCCGATATCCTTGAGCTGATCATCGGTCATTTCCAGCAGCGCCAGCCGGCTGCGGCGGCGATCCAGCAGGCTGTCGATCCATCTCGCCAGCGATCTGACCAGACGCACCAGACGGCTGACAAAGCCGCTCCGGTCCGATGGACGTGTTGTCGCTTGGCCCGATAACTCGGCGCTCGAATGACGGATTGTGGCGATTGTATTCATTTTCTTTCTACCAGAATTCCAAATTGTACCCTTTTTGGCACGCATCTGATATGTATTGACTCATGTATGGGTGCAATATAGAAAATTGTCACCATGACAAATTGGCTCCCCGACCTCACCACCGGCTCCGGACCCCTGTATCAGCGGCTTGCGGATTCCATCGAAACGGACATCGATCGCGGCGTGATCGATGCCGGCGCAAAGCTGCCGCCGCAACGCGACCTCGCCTACGACATCGGCACCACCGTCGGCACGGTCGGCCGGGCCTATCAATTGCTGCGCGAGCGTGGGCTGGTGAGCGGCGAAGTCGGGCGTGGAACCTATGTGCTCGGCCAGCGCGCGAAGCCGGATTTTCCGGCTCCGGACGTCGGCGGCGAAGGCACACGCTATATCGATGCGCCTAAAGGCAAGCTGCGTTTCGACAGCACCGCAGCACCCGATATCGGCCAGGGCGACATCGTCGCCGGTGTCCTGTCGCGCACGGCGCAGGACCATCCACATGAGATTTCAAGCTACACGCGGGATTTTCCCGACCGCTGGTACGAAGCCGGCGCCCGCTGGTTGGCGCGCAATTCGTTTCGTCCGAGTGCCGACACCATCGTTCCCACGCTCGGCACACATGCGGCGGTGATGGCGGCAATCGCGGCGCTCACCATGCCTGGCGACTACGTCGCCTTCGAGCACCTGACCTACTCGCAGATTTCCCGCAGCGCCGGCCTGATCGGACGGCGCACCGCGCTGGTGGCGTCTGACGACGAGGGCCTCGACCCGCAGGATTTCGAGCGTGTCTGTGCGCAAAAGCATCCCAGGATGGTCTTCCTGATGCCGACGGCGCAGAATCCCACGCTGGTGACCTTGTCGGCGGCGCGCCGCGAAGCAATCGCGCGTGTCGCACGCGAATACAATGTCGTCCTCATCGAGGACGATCTGTATGGCAATCTGACCGATGATCCGACGCCATTGCTGGCCGAATATGCGCCTGAACGCACCATTGTCGCAGGCGGCCTGTCGAAATCGGTTGCGGCGGGTGTGCGCGGCGGCTGGCTTTCCTGCCCGCCTGCCTATCGCCATCGCATCCGCGTCGCCCACAAGATGATGACCGGCGGCATGCCCTTCCTGCTGGCGGAGGTGAATACAAGGCTGGTGCTGTCAGGTCAGGCGGATGAGATACGCAAGCGCAGCATCGCCGAAATCGGCGCCCGCATCGCCATCGTGCGCGAGACTTTGGCCGGCTTCGCGTTCAAGTCACATGACAGGGTGCCCTTTGTCTGGCTGACCCTGCCCGACCCCTGGCTTTCCGGCACCTTCAAGAACGCCTGCCTGGAGCATGGCGTGCTGATCGACGATGAGGACGAGTTCAAGGCCGGCCGTTCCGAGCAGGTTTTCCACGGCGTCCGCTTCGGTATTTCGCAGCCACGGCAGCGCAAGGACATCGCCGAAGGCGTCGCGGTGATCCGGCGACTTCTCGATGAAGGCCGTGCCGGCTACGACAGCTTCTCCTGACACTCCGTGGCTTTGTCCGGTTTTCCGTCGTTTTTCGTCAATCCATGGGTGTATCGGCCTCAAAGCTTGCGATAAGACGGGACTCAAAATCCCAACGCCCCCCGGATAAAAATCGCCGCTCATGACCATTTCCAGTTCCGTGCCGATCACCCCCGAGCTCATCGCCGCGCACGGGCTGAAGCCCGACGAGTATCAGCGCATACTCGACCTTATCGGGCGCGAGCCGAGCTTTACCGAACTCGGCATCTTCTCGGCCATGTGGAACGAGCACTGCTCCTACAAATCCTCGAAGAAGTGGCTGCGTACGCTGCCGACCACCGGTCCACAGGTTATTCAGGGCCCGGGCGAGAATGCCGGCGTGGTCGACATCGGCGACGGCGACTGCGTCGTCTTCAAGATGGAGAGCCACAATCACCCCTCCTACATCGAGCCCTACCAGGGCGCGGCGACCGGTGTCGGCGGCATATTGCGCGACGTCTTCACCATGGGCGCGCGGCCGATCGCGGCAATGAATGCGCTGCGCTTCGGCTCGCCTGACCATCCCAAGACCCGGCACCTCGTTTCAGGCGTGGTTTCCGGCGTCGGCGGCTATGGCAACGCCTTCGGCGTGCCGACAGTCGGCGGCGAGGTCAATTTCGACGCCCGCTACAATGGCAACATCCTGGTCAACGCCTTTGCGGCGGGCCTTGCCAAAACCGATGCGATCTTCCTGTCGGAAGCCAAGGGCGTCGGCCTGCCGGTCGTCTATCTCGGCGCCAAGACTGGCCGCGACGGCGTCGGCGGCGCCACCATGGCTTCGGCCGAATTCGACGACAAGATCGATGAGAAGCGCCCGACAGTGCAGGTCGGCGATCCCTTCACCGAAAAATGCCTGCTGGAAGCCAGCCTCGAACTGATGGCCTCGGGCGCCGTCATCGCCATCCAGGACATGGGTGCCGCCGGCCTCACCTGCTCGGCGGTCGAAATGGGCGCCAAGGGCGACCTCGGCATCGAGCTCGATCTCGACAAGGTTCCTGTGCGCGAAGAGCGCATGAGCGCCTACGAGATGATGCTGTCGGAAAGCCAGGAGCGCATGCTGATGGTGCTGCGCCCGGAAAAGGAAAAGGAAGCCGAGGCGATCTTCCACAAATGGGGGCTCGATTTCGCCATCGTCGGCAAGACCACCGACGATCTGCGCTTCCGCGTTCTGCACCAGGGCGACGAGGTCGCCAACCTGCCGATCAAGGATCTTGGCGACAAGGCTCCGGAATATGATCGGCCGTGGACCGAACCGAAGAAGCCGGCGCCGCTGGCCGCCAATGACATTCCGCAAGCCGACGTTGCAGACGCGCTGCTGAAGCTGCTCGGCGGGCCCGACCTGTCTTCCCGGCGCTGGGTGTGGGAACAGTATGACACGTTGATCCAGGGCAATTCGCTGCAGCTTCCAGGCGGCGATGCCGGCGTGGTCCGGGTCGAAGGCCATGCGACCAAGGCGCTCGCCTTCTCGTCCGACGTGACGCCGCGCTATTGCGAGGCCGACCCCTATGAGGGCGGCAAGCAGGCGGTGGCCGAATGCTGGCGCAATTTGACCGCCACCGGCGCTCTGCCGCTGGCCGCAACCGACAACCTCAATTTCGGCAACCCGGAACGGCCCGAGATCATGGGCCAGCTGGTCGGCGCGGTGAAAGGCATAGGCGACGCCTGCCGTGCGCTCGGATTCCCGATCGTCTCCGGCAATGTCTCGCTCTACAACGAGACCAACGGCCAGGGCATCCTGCCAACCCCGACTATCGGCGGCGTCGGGCTGATCGCCGACTGGTCGAAGATGGTACGGACCGGCTTTGCGGCCGAGGGCCAGATGATCCTGCTGGTCGGCGCGCCGGCCTCCTGGGGAACGCATCTCGGTCAATCGGTCTATTTCAGGGACATACACGGCCGCACGGATGGCCCGCCGCCGCCGGTAGACCTCGATCACGAAAAGCGCGTCGGCGACCATGTGCGCGCGCTCACCGCATCCGGTGTCGTCACGGCGGCGCACGACGTTTCCGATGGCGGTGTCGCCGTTGCACTTGCCGAGATGGCGATGGCGTCCGGAATCGGCGCCGCCGTTCCCGGGCTTGTCGGCACCGACCCGATCCCAGTCTGGTTCGGCGAGGATCAGGGCCGTTATCTCCTGACGCTGTCGATCGATCCGCATGGTGACGAATGGGACGCCATTCGCAAGCAGCAGGGCGAACTCGGCATCTTCGCGCCGTGGATCGGCTCGACCGGGGGCAGCGCGCTGAAGCTTGGCGACGCCAGGGCAATCCCGGTCAGCGAACTCTCCGCGGCGCACGAAGGCTGGTTCCCCCGCTTCATGGACCAGGCCAGTTGACGAGAGCATGATCCCGAAAAGTGGAAACGGTTTTTCGGGAAACTCATGATCAATCACAGGAAACTGGCTGCCCGGGCGCTGCTTGCAGTCGTCTTCTGGCCGTCGTTGTTCTTCTTCTGGCTCCTGGGACCGTTCGTCTTTTTCCTGCTGTCGACAACCTCAAGTGAGGTGTGCATGCGGCTGGAAACGCGCGCGGAGTTCCTTGCCGCGGCCAATGGCGCCATCGCCATGCTCATCGCGCAGAATCTCATCTACGCGGTCCCGATCGTCTGCCTGGTTCTGTGGGACCGCCTGGCGCCGGATCCGGCACGGGCAAGGCATATCGTCACCTGCATCAAGCTTTTTGCCAGCGCGGTGGTCGTAGGCGCGTTGTGGGAGTACGGCTCGTCGTTGACCTGCGACGGCTACGGCCAGGCGTTCTTCTCGCCGGCTTGGCAAATGACGAGCTATCTTCCCATTGTCAGCCTCGTGCTCAACTTGCCGCTCTATGTACTTGCCTTCAGCCTTGGCCGTGCTTTCTCGACACGTGACGACGTTGCCGAGGATGAAGCAAGCCCACCGGCCTAGTCTTTCTCTGAAGCAATCGAACCGTCTTGCCGTTGGTGGGACAGAACGGCTTCAATCCGGACCGGAAAGGCTTTAGGCTCGCCCGACTCTCATCTTATGGCCGGCTGCCGGCCGCTCGAAACAGGATTTTGCCATGGCAATGGATGCCCACGACATCGAAAAACTGATCAAGGACGGCATTCCGGACGCCAAGGTGACGATCCGCGATCTCGCCGGCGACGGCGACCATTATGCGGCCGAGGTGGTGGCCGAGAGCTTTCGAGGGAAAAGCCGCGTGCAGCAGCACCAGATGGTCTATGACGCGCTGAAAGGAAATATGGGTGGCGTGCTGCACGCACTCGCCTTGCAGACCAGCGTTCCGGACTGACCCTTAGCGCTTGGCCCAACACGGCTCATCCTTTGCGCCATTTCAGCCACGGCACGGCTAACGTCTTGTTTCGAGCAATCGTTGGGTTTATTTGAAGGGATATGTTTCGAGCCTGACTCCCACAGGCGGGAAAGGATTTTCCATGAGCGGTATCAACGACTACATCGACAATGAAGTGAAGGGCAACGACGTCGTCCTTTTCATGAAGGGCACGCCCGGTTTCCCGCAATGCGGATTTTCCGGCCAGGTCGTCCAGATCCTCGACTATATCGGCGCCGACTACAAAGGCGTGAACGTTCTGGACTCCGCTGAACTGCGCCAGGGCATCAAGGAATATTCCAACTGGCCGACGATCCCGCAGCTCTACGTCAAGGGCGAATTCGTCGGCGGCTGCGATATCATCCGCGAGATGTTCCAGGCCGGTGAGTTGCAGACGTTCCTGGTCGAGAAGGGCGTCAGCGTCAAAGGCGCCGCCTGATTTCTGTTTTGTGCATATTGCCATCCGAAGGTTGATTTTGATTTTCGGGGTCATGCACAAAGGCGTCGGGGGCAGCTCGGCAATTTTCATGTCCTGAACCCAGGACCAAGACGAGCCAATGCGCCGGCCCGCCGGCGCATTTTCGTTTGAAAGATCGGACTTGCCGTGGACCAGTCAAAACCAGAGCCGCAATCGGCAAGCAAACTGCCCATTCCGCGCTGGGAGTTCATCGCCCTGTGCGCGGCGCTGATGGCGCTGAACTCGCTGGCCATCGATATCATGCTGCCGGCGCTGCAGCAGATCGGCGCCTCGCTCGGCGTCGAAAATGAAAACCACCGGCAGTACGTCATAACGGCCTACATTCTGGGCTTCGGCGGCGGACAGTTGTTCTTCGGGCCCATCTCGGATCGCTTCGGGCGTCGCGCACCGCTGGTCGCCGGGCTGGTGATTTATGTCGCCGCGGCGGCGGCTGCCGCCATTGCGCCAAGCTTTGAAACACTTCTGCTGTGCCGGGCCGTACAAGGCATCGGTGCGGCGGCGACCCGCGTCATCGCCGTCTCGATCGTGCGCGATACGTTCGACGGCCGGCGCATGGCCGAGGTGATGTCGCTGATCTTCATGGTGTTCATGGCGATACCGGTCATTGCTCCCGGCATCGGCCAGTTCATCATGCTGTTTGCTACCTGGCATTGGATCTTCGTCACCATGGCCGTCGGTGCGCTCCTCGTCTCGGCTTGGTCGCTGCTGCGCCTGCCTGAAACGCTGCATCCCGAACATCGCCGGCCGCTGACCGTGAACTCGATTGTCGGTGGGTTTCGCATCGTGCTCACCAACCGCATTGCGATCTGCTATGCCTTCGCCAGCACCTTCATCTTCGGCGCCATGTTCGGCTTCATCGCTTCGGCGCAGCAGATCTATGTGGACATCTTCCATGTAGGCGAGATGTTCCCGGTCATCTTTGCCGGGGTTGCGGGCGTGCTCGCCTTCTCCAACTTTCTGAACTCGCGCCTTGTCGGCCGCATTGGCATGCGCCGCCTGTCGCAAAGCGCACTGCTCCTGTTCCTGGTCATCAGCCTTGCCTGGCTGGTGATTTCGCTGGAAATGAAGATGCCGCTCTGGCTGTTCATCACGTTCTTTGCCTGCGCAATGCTTCCATTCGGTGCGCTGGGCGCGAACTTCAACGCGCTGGCCATGGAGCCGCTTGGCCAACTGGCCGGCACGGCGTCGTCGATCCTCGGTTTCATGCAGACGTTTCTCGGCGGCATTCTCGGCACGCTGATCGGTCAGGCCTTCAACGGCACGGTGACGCCGCTGGCCGCCGGCTTCTGCAGTGTCTCGGT
This sequence comes from Mesorhizobium sp. M1066, assembly GCF_040318635.1. Taxonomy (NCBI): domain Bacteria; kingdom Pseudomonadati; phylum Pseudomonadota; class Alphaproteobacteria; order Hyphomicrobiales; family Phyllobacteriaceae; genus Mesorhizobium; species Mesorhizobium sp. M1066. The sequence goes on along the minus strand of NZ_JAMYMR010000004.1, from coordinate 161,396 downwards.
CGCGGCGCTGCTGATGATCTTCATCGCCGAGCGCGGCAAGATGTTCCAGCCACAGAACCCGCCCGTTTCAGGGCACATCACCGACTTGCATTAGGAGGCACCTTCAAGAGCTGCCGTGAATCGAGGAGCAAGCATGCGCCCCGCGATTGCTCCACCCATGCTGTGCGAAAAGGGCAATGGCAGAGCTTCATCCAGTGCCTTGAGGATTGAGGCCACGAAGGCCCGGCTGAGCTGGGCATCGGCGCCCAGATCGGAATATGTGGCGCGAGGCTTGCCGATCAATGTGCCGTCGCGGCGAAGCGAGAACCGCAACGTGAGGGACATGCCCGCGGTTCCGGGTGGCGGCTTCCAGCAGGCATAGATAGCGTCCGACATCTCCCTTATCGTATCGACGGGATCCGGACTGCGACAGCTGCGCTCTTGCGATTTTGCTTCCAGGGAACTGGCAAACAAAGCGGCGGCAAGAGCCGCCGCGACAAATGCGAACCGAGGTTTCATTCGAGAGCCTCCGGATTTGCGTGAAATTGCACCGCTCCTTCGGCTAACGCAGCAATTAATCCTGTGCCGCCCAGAGTTCGCGGCGCAATTCGTGCCAGCTTTCGCGATCGGGCGCGACAAGCAGGCCGCCGCCGAGATGCGAGGGCAGATAGGTGCTGCCGTCGAAGCGCGCCGCGTGGCCGCCGGCCTCGGCATGGATCAGCACGCCGGCCAGATGATCCCACGGCATCAGCTTGTTGTAGACGACGAAGTGGGCATGGCCGCTCGCCAGCAGGCGGTATTCGTGCGCGGCGCAGCGATAGGCGAACTGCGACAGGATCTTCGTCTGGTTGCGCGCCAGCCGCGACCGCTCCGGCTCGGCCATATATTGCCAGGAGACCGAGCCGGTCATCTCCGAGATCGTCGCGGGTGCCGCGACATGCACCTTCTCGATGCTGCCATGCGCATGCCGGATATGGCTGCCGGCGCCCCTGGCGCCGATCAGCCAGTCCTTGCCGACGGGATCGTGGATGATGCCGGCAACGGTTTCGCCCTTGACCACGACCGCCAGCATGACGCCGAACAGCGGCACACCGGACGCGAAGTTGAAGGTACCGTCGACCGGGTCGATGACGAAAGCCAGATCGGCATCGCCCAGACCATCAAGCAGTGCCGGATTGTCGGAACAGGCCTCCTCGCCGACGATCATCGCCTGGGGATAACGCTCGCGCAGCCTGGCGGTGATGAGCCGCTCGGCGTTGACGTCGGCCTCGGTCACCAGGTCGGCAGCCGACGTCTTCTGGCGGATGTCGCCCTCACCAAGCCGGCGAAAGCGCGGCATGATCTCGGCCATTGCGGCGTCGGACAGAAGGCCAGAGAGCCAGTCGATCGCGGTGTCGTCAAATGTCATCGGATATGTCTAGCCTTGTGCTGAGGGTCTCGTTGAGCGCCGCGAAATCGAACAGCTTTCTGTCGAGCAGATGCGATGGCCTGCTGTTGGACAGTGCGCGCAGCATCGTATCCTTGCGGCCCGGCATGCGCTTTTCCAGATCCTCGAGCATCGCCTTCATGGCATTGCGCTGAAGACCTTCCTGGCTGCCGCAGAGATCGCAGGGAATGATCGGGAATTGCATGGCGGCAGCGAATTTTTCCAGATCGGCTTCGGCGCAGTAGCTCAATGGCCGCAGCACCATGACGTCGCCGTCGTCGTTGAGCAGTTTTGGCGGCATGGCGGCGAGACGGCCGCCATGGAACAGGTTCATGAAGAAGGTTTCGAGAATGTCCTCACGATGGTGACCGAGCACAAGCGCCGAGCACCCCTCCTCGCGCGCAATGCGGTAGAGATGGCCCCGCCTGAGGCGCGAGCAGAGCGAGCAATAGGTGCTGCCCGCAGGCAGCTTGTCGGTGACGACGGAATAGGTGTCCTGATACTCGATGCGATGCGGGATGGCGTATCTGTCGAGATAGTCCGGCAGGATATGTTTGGGGAAATTGGGCTGGCCCTGGTCGAGATTGCAGGCCAGAAGATCGACCGGCAAGAGCCCGCGCCATTTGAGGTCGAGCAGCACGGCGAGCAGGCCGTAGGAATCCTTGCCGCCAGACAGGGCAACGAGCCAGCGCTGGCCGGGCTTGACCATCGAGAAATCCTCGATCGCCTGCCGGGTCAGCCGCAGCAGCCGCTTGCGCAATTTGTTGAATTCGACCGAGGACGGCACGTCGGCGAACAGCGGATGGAAGCCGCCTTCGCTGTCGACCGGTTCGATGTCTGGAAGCATGTTCATGGCATGTCGCTTTCAGTGGCCCAGAGCGCCGGATTAGCGGACATGACCGACAAAGAAAAGGCCGCCTCTACGGGCGGCCTTTGCTTGGTATCGCAGAACGCGCTCGTTTTAGCGCGAATAGAATTCGACGACCAGGTTCGGTTCCATCTGCACGGCGAACGGAACGTCCGCAAGGCCAGGGATGCGCGAGAAGGTCGCGACCATCTTGTTGTGATCGGCTTCGATGTAGTCCGGCACGTCGCGCTCGGCGAGACCGACCGCTTCCAGAACGATGACCAGCTGCTTGGACTTTTCGCGCACTTCGACGACATCGCCCGGCTTGCAGCGATACGAGCCGATATTGACACGCTTGCCGTTGACGTTGACGTGGCCGTGGTTGACGAACTGACGGGCGGCGAAAATGGTCGGCACGAACTTGGCGCGGTAGACGACCGCGTCGAGACGCGATTCGAGCAGGCCGATCAGGTTCTCCGAGGTGTCGCCCTTGCGGCGGTCAGCCTCTTCATAGACCTTGCGGAACTGCTTTTCCGAAACATCGCCATAGTGACCCTTCAGCTTCTGCTTGGCGCGCAGCTGCAGGCCGAAATCGGAAAGCTTGCCCTTGCGGCGCTGGCCATGCTGGCCAGGACCGTATTCACGCTTGTTGACCGGGGACTTCGGGCGGCCCCAGATATTTTCGCCAAGACGGCGGTCGATCTTGTACTTCGCGGATTCGCGCTTGCTCATCGCATTCCCTTTTCAAAACAATACACCCGGAACCTCATGGTCCGGGTGAAGGAAACGCGCCCTCCTCTGGCCTCCGTTTTCGAGACCTGACAGGGTTTTCCCACGCAACGCGGCGGAAAACCCACGGGACACGTCAGTTCAAACAAGATAGTAGAATTGGATTTCCACGCATCTTGCGCACTTAAAGAAAACCACCGGGCATTGCGGCCCGGTGTTGGGGCGCTGATTAAACGGAGATTTAACCGGTGTCAAGCTTGTGGCTGGCGTAGGCCATGGCGACGATATAGCGTCTCTGGGTTGAGTGCAGTGGCGGGAGGTTGCGCCAGCGGCATCAGGAAGGGACCGGAGCAGAGGAGCTACATTCGCATGAGAAAATCTTCCTTACCCTGACAGGAGCCGCTGTGTTGGCGGGATCCATGGCGGTCCTGACACCGGAGCCGGCGGAGGCCAGGCATTGGCAAGGACACCGGCATCACCAGGCTTGCCGCATCGTGATCAAGAAGAAGGTTATCTGGCGGCACGGCCACAAGAAGGTCATACGCTACAAGATCATGCGCTGCAGCGGGCGCTGGTAGGCTCCTATACGGTCTCAGGCGGCCGATATCATTTCAAAGCCCGCGGTCTTGGCCGCGGGCTCTTTGATTCCGGATGCTTACCCTTAGTCTTTCGACTTCTTCTCCGGCAGGCCCTTGCGCTTCGTCTCGGCGAATTCCTCGAGCTGCTTTTCGCTCATCGATTCGTACATTCCCTTGGAAGCGCCCTGCAGTTCGCTCTTCTTGGTCTCGCCGCGCTTGGCCGACAGAGCCGCGCCGGCGGCTTTCTGCTGGGCTTTCGAGGTGGCTGGCATGGTTCTTTCTCCCGTTAGAATCTGGAGAAAAACGCAACGACTGCCGTGATGTTCCGCTTCGCAATCACGACATCGCCAGCCCGAAGCCCTGTATCAGGCGACGGGTCGGGAAATCGGCTCTTTTCGATGTGAAGACGGCAAGGTCGGAGCCTTCAGGCAGCATCTCGCCACGACCGCTCGGATCGATGTCGGCGAGAAGCGACAGCGCCCGGCGCGCGATCGCTTCAGCGGGGTCGAGCCAATCGACCGGCCAGGGAGCCGTCTTGCGCATGCGATTGGCCAGAAAGGGGTAGTGTGTGCAGGCGAGCACGACGATATCCGTACGCAGCGCATCATGTTCGACGAAGCACGGCGTAATCTCGGTGCGCACGGCTTCTTCATCGACGAAGCCCTCACGCATGTAGATCTCAGCCAGTCCCGCCAGCCTGTCGCTGCCGACCAGGCGGACATGGCATTTCTGCGCCCATTTGCTGATCAGGTCGCGCGTGTATTGGCGCTTGACGGTGCCGGGCGTCGCCAGCACCGAAACCAGCCCTGAGCGCGTGCGTTCCGCCGCCGGCTTGATCGCAGGCACCATGCCGACGAAAGGATGCTCGGGAAATCTATCGCGCAACGCATCGATCACCAACGTCGAGGCGGTGTTGCAGGCGATGACGGAAATGGCCGGCGCAAACCGCTCAAGCAGTTTGCCGAACAATTCGAGGATATGCGCCCTCAGCGCCGGCTCTTCCCAAGCGCCGTAGGGAAACGCAGCGTCGTCGGCGACATAGATGAAGCGGCGGTCGGGCATCAGCACGCGTGCCTCGCGCAGCACGGTAAGCCCGCCGATGCCCGAATCGAACATCAGGATCGGCCGCTCAGTCATTGTCGGTTCCTTTTCCGCCAAGCGGCGGTATGTCATCGTCCTTGCCGGTGTCGGCAAGGCGCGCCGCCTCCGCCTTGCGGGCACGCGCGGCCGCAGCGGGCAAGCGCCGCGGATCGTCGCCAGGGGACCCGTCGCCGCGCGGCATCGCCGGAGAAAACCTGTCGAGCGACGAGATGATGCCGCGCAGCACCTTGAGCTCCGGTTCGGCAAAGCCGGGGCGTGTGAGCACCGCGCGCAGATTGTCGACCATTTTCGGCTTCTTCGGTGCCGGCCGGAAATAGCCGCGCGCTTCCAATGCGCCTTCCAGATACGCAAACAGGCCGTGCAATTCTTCCTTGCTTGCCGGCTTCATGTCCGGGCCGGAAAAATTGGTCTTGGTCTCGTCTTCCAGGCCGGACTTCATCCATTCGTAGGACATCAGCAGCGCGGCCTGGGCGATGTTGAGCGAAGAGAAATCGGGATCGACCGGGAAAGTGACGATCTCGTCGGCAAGGCCGACCTCGTCATTGTAGAGGCCGAAGCGTTCGCGTCCGAACAGGATGCCAGTGCGTTGTCCCATTGCATGATGTGTCCGAAGCATTCTGCCCGCCTCCACCGGCCCGCGCACGGATTTGAAGCCGTCGCGCTGCCTGGCCGTGGTTGCGAAGACAAAGTTCAGGTCGGCGAGCGCCGAGGCCAGATCGTCGAACACTCTCACGGCGTCGATGACATGATCGGCGCGGCTGGCCGCCGCGCGCGCCTTCTCGCTCGGCCAACCATCACGCGGGTTGACCAGGCGCAGCTCCGACAGACCGAAATTGGCCATGGCGCGCGCGACCATGCCGATGTTCTCGCCAAGCTGCGGCTCGACGAGGATGATCGCCGGGCCGGCGACTGCAATGCTATCGGGATCTTTAGTGACGGGCATGATTGTCAATGAACTGCTGTTTGCGGCATTTCAGCGTCCCTGCCACATTCGGCCGTGAAAATGAAGCATTCGCAAATGACGACGGCTCTGGCCTCCAATTCGTGACCGATCGCCGTTTGCGTGGCCAAAAGCGCTTTGATATACGGGCGACATCTCCCGGCCCAACGCCACGCGGGCAAGGCCGTCCCATATCCCAGCAACGAGGCATTCTTTCATGGCGAAGATCAAGGTGGCGAACCCGGTCGTCGAACTCGACGGCGACGAGATGACCCGCATCATCTGGCAGTTCATCAAGGACAAGCTGATCCACCCTTATCTCGACCTCAAGCTTGAATATTACGACCTCGGCATCGAGCACCGCGACGCCACCAACGACCAGGTGACCATCGATTCGGCCAACGCCATCAAGAAACACGGCGTCGGCGTGAAATGCGCGACGATCACGCCCGACGAACAGCGCGTCGAGGAGTTCAAGCTGAAGAAGATGTGGAAGTCGCCGAACGGCACCATCCGCAACATCCTCGGCGGCACCATCTTCCGCGAGCCGATCATCATGAAGAACGTGCCGCGCCTGGTGCCCGGCTGGACCAAGCCGATCATCGTCGGCCGTCATGCCTTCGGCGACCAGTACCGTGCCACCGATTTCCGCTTTCCCGGCAAGGGCAAGCTGACCATCAAGTTCGTCGGTGAGGACGGACAGGTGATCGAGCACGATGTGTACGACGCGCCCGGCGCCGGTGTCGCCATGGCCATGTACAATCTCGACGACTCGATCCGCGAGTTTGCCCGCGCCTCGCTGAACTACGGCCTGCTGCGCAACTATCCGGTCTATCTGTCGACCAAGAACACTATCCTCAAGGCCTATGACGGCCGCTTCAAGGACATCTTCCAGGAGGTCTACGAGGCTGAATTCGAGGCCGAGTTCAAGTCGAAGAAGCTGTGGTACGAGCACCGCCTGATCGACGACATGGTGGCCTCCGCCCTGAAATGGTCGGGCGGCTATGTCTGGGCCTGCAAGAACTATGACGGCGACGTGCAGTCCGACACGGTTGCGCAGGGTTTCGGCTCGCTCGGCCTGATGACATCGGTGCTGATGACACCGGACGGCAAGACCGTGGAAGCCGAAGCCGCGCATGGCACCGTCACCCGCCATTATCGCCAGCATCAGAAGGGCGAGGAAACCTCGACCAATTCGATCGCCTCGATCTTCGCCTGGACGCGCGGCCTCGCGCACCGCGCCAAGCTCGACGACAATGCCGACCTGAAGCGTTTCTCCGAAACGCTGGAAAAAATCTGCATCCAGACGGTCGAGTCCGGCTTCATGACCAAGGACCTGTCGCTCTTGATCGGCCCCGACCAGCCCTGGCTGTCGACCACCGGTTTCCTCGACAAGATCGACGAGAACCTGCAGAAGGCGATGGCCTGACAAGTAAGCAAGATGGGCAAGCCCATCGTCTACGGGGCGGAGTACAGCGTCTATGTGCGCATCGTCCGCCTCGTACTCGCGGAAAAAGGCATCGACTACGAGTTTGTGCCGGTCGATGTCTTTGCCGCCGAGGGCGTTCCCGCCTGGTATTTCGAGCATCATCCGTTCGACCGCATCCCGGCCTTCGAGCATGACGGGTTTCGGCTCTTCGAGACGAGCGCGATTGCCAGATATGTCGACGAGGCGTTCGACGGGCCGACGCTGCAGCCTGCCGACGCGCGCGGCCGCGCCAGGATGGGCCAGATCATCGGCATGCTCGACGCCTATGGCTATCGCGCGATGGTCTGGGATGTTGCCGTTGAGCGGCTGGAGAAAGAGGCCCCCGACGAGGCGCTGATCGCCAGCGGGCTGCGCCAGGCCGAAACGGTGCTCGGGGTGCTTACCTCACTCAAGGCTCCCGGACCGTGGCTGCTCGGCGACCAGCTCACGCTGGCCGACCTGCACGCGGCACCCATCATCGCCTATTTCCTCAATGTCGCCGAAGGGCAAGGCCTGTTGGCACGGTTCGCGGATATCCAGAACTGGTATGCGCGCATTGCGGCTCGGCCGAGCTTCGTGCGGACTGAACAAGCCCGCGATAAGTATTGAGAGGCCTGCGGGACAGCGCCCCCTCTGTCCTGCCGGTCATCTCCCCCACGAGTGGGGAGATTGGCAGCGTCCGCTAAGGCGCCTATTCCGGCGCGGTTTTATTTCCAGGTGGTAGATTGGCGAAAGCCGATGCGACGTCCGATCTCCCCCAAGTGGGGGAGATGTCCGGCAGGACAGAGGGGGGCGTTGGCCCTCCAACCGTTGCTCTAATTCAACCCACTTGCCTACGCCGCTTCGAGTGCCGCCCTCACCGCTGCAATCGCATCATCGGCCTTGGAAGCGTCGGGGCCACCGGCCTGGGCCATGTCGGGCCGCCCGCCGCCGCCCTGCCCGCCCAATGCGGCGGAGGCCACGCGGACAAGGTCGACGGCGCTGAAGCGGCCGATGAGGTCGTCGGTGACGGCCACCACGACGGTTGCCTTGTTGTCTTCGCCGGCGCCGACGAAGACGACGACGCCGGAGCCGAGCGAGCTCTTGCCGGCATCGGCCAGCGGCTTCAAATCCCTAGGCGAGACACCGGAGACCGTCTTGCCGAGAAAGCCGACACCGGCGACCGTCTCATTGGCGGCTGGAGCATCGGCTGACGATCCCCCGCCCAGCGCCAGCTTTTTGCGCGCCTCGGTCAATTCCTTCTCGAGCTTCTTGCGCTCTTCGAGCAGTGTCTCGACGCGGGCCGGCACATCGGCCGGCGAAATCTTGAGCACGGCCGCCGTCGCCTTCAAACGCCGGTCCTGCTCGTCGAGATGTTTGCGCGCGGCTTCGCCGGTCAGCGCCTCGATGCGGCGCACGCCGGCGGCGACCGCGCTATCCGACACGACACGCACCAGACCGATGTCGCCGGTCGCCCTGACATGCGTGCCGCCGCAGAGCTCGACCGAATAGGGTCTGTTGGCCTTGGTGCCATGCACGCCCGTGCCCATCGAAACGACGCGCACTTCGTCACCATACTTCTCGCCAAACAGCGCCATGGCGCCTTCGGCAATGGCATCGTCGACCGACATCAGGCGCGTGGACACCGGGCCGTTCTGCACGACGATCTCGTTGGCCATGCGCTCGACCTCTTCGAGGTCCTCCGATGAAATGGGTTTGTTGTGCGAGATGTCGAAGCGCAGGCGCTCGGGCGCGACCAGCGAGCCCTTCTGCGCGACATGGCTGCCCAGCACCTCGCGCAGCGCCTCATGGATCAGATGCGTCGCGGAATGGTTGGCGCGCAGCCTCGAGCGTCTGGCATGGTCGACCTTCAGTTCGACGGCGGCACCGGTCTTGACCGTGCCGCTGGCAACCCTGCCGACATGCACGAACAGCCCGTCGGCCTTCTTCTGCGTATCCGAAACCTCGATCGAGAACCCCTCGCCGGAGATGACACCGGTGTCGCCCATCTGGCCGCCGGACTCGGCATAGAACGGCGTCTGGTTGACGACGATCGCCACCGCGTCGCCCTTGCCGGCGCTGTCGACGGTCTTGCCGTCCCTGACCAGCGCCTGGATGATGCCTTCGGCAGCTTCAGTCTCATATCCGAGGAACTCGGTGGCGCCGGCCTTCTCGCGCACGGAGAACCAGATGGTCTCGGTGGCCGCGTCGCCGGAGCCGGCCCAGTGCTTGCGCGCCTCGGCCTTCTGCTGCTCCATCGCATTGGTGAAGCCGGCAAGATCGACAGAGATGCTGCGCTGGCGCAGCGCGTCCTGCGTCAGATCGAGTGGGAAGCCATAGGTGTCGTAGAGCTTGAAGGCCGTCTCGCCATCCAGCATGTCGCCGGCATGAAGCGTTTCGGTCGCCTCCGAAAGCAGGCCGAGGCCGCGCACCAGCGTCTTGCGAAACCTGGTCTCCTCGAGCTTCAGCGTCTCGGTGATCAACTGTTCGCCGCGCAGCAGTTCCGGATAGGCCTGACCCATTTCGCGCACCAGCGCCGGCACCAGCTTCCACATCAGCGGTTCGTTGGCACCGAGCAACTGCGCATGACGCATGGCGCGGCGCATGATGCGGCGCAGGACATAGCCACGGCCTTCGTTCGAAGGCAGCACGCCATCGGCGACCAGGAAGGAGGACGAGCGCAGATGATCGGCAATGACCCGGTAGGACGCGACAGTCTCCTTGTCGGGACCATGCCCGATCGCGGACGAGGCGGCGTCGATCAGGTGGCGGAACAGATCGGTCTCGAAGACGCTTTCCACCCCTTGCAGGATGGACGCCATGCGCTCCAGGCCCATGCCGGTGTCGATCGAGGGGCGCGGCAGGTCGATCCGCTCCTCCTTCGTCACCTGTTCATACTGCATGAACACCAGGTTCCAGAATTCCAGGAAACGGTCGCCATCTTCCTCCGGGCTGCCGGGAGGACCACCCCAGATGTGCTCGCCGCGGTCGACGAAGATCTCCGAGCACGGCCCGCAGGGTCCGGTATCGCCCATCGCCCAGAAATTGTCCGATGTCGCGATGCGAATGATGCGGTCGTCGGAAAACCCGGCGATCTTCTTCCAGAAACCGGCCGCCTCGTCGTCCGTGTGATAGACGGTGACCAGCAGCTTGTCCTTGTTCAGCCCGAACTCCCTGGTGATCAGGTTCCAGGCAAGCTCGATGGCGCGCTCCTTGAAATAGTCGCCGAAGGAGAAATTGCCGAGCATCTCGAAGAAGGTCAGATGGCGTGCCGTGTAGCCGACATTGTCGAGATCGTTGTGCTTGCCGCCGGCGCGCACGCTCTTCTGGGCGGTCGACGCGCGCGAATAGGGCCGCTTCTCCAAACCGGTGAAGACATTCTTGAACTGCACCATGCCGGCGTTGGTGAACATCAGTGTCGGATCGTTGCGCGGCACCAGCGGGCTCGACGCGACGATCTCGTGACCCTCCTTGCGGAAGTAGTCGAGAAATGTCGACCGGATCTCGTTCACGCCACTCATGAATGCTGCCTTTTCGGAAGAGCCGCCGGCAAACCGGCGGAAATGGGCTCTGCGTTTTTAGAAGATTAGGACTTGGCCTTTTAGCCGCCGCGCCTCACCCTGTCCAGAAACACGGAATTGGTCCAATCCACGGCCTTTGCCGGCCATTCGAACCGGCCTGTTTTCGCCGCCAAAACGCAAAACCGCCGGCACTGGGCCGGCGGTTTCGAAACGCAATAACGCGGAACTCAATTACATAAGCCTGAGAAAATAGAACGCGATTATGGCCGAACTCCGGCCGGCATCGCGCACGAAGCTGTTACATGGCGCCGGATTCTTCCTCGAAACCGTCGTCTTCGCCGCGCTCAGGGCCGCCATTCTCGAGAAATTTCTCGGCGATCAGCCCGGCATTCTGCCTGATCGACAACTCGATCTCGCGTGCCGTGTCGGGATTGTCACGCAGGAACAGCTTGGCATTTTCGCGGCCCTGGCCGAGACGCTGCGAATTATAAGAAAACCAGGCGCCAGACTTCTCGACAATACCGGCCTTGACCCCGAGATCGACCAGTTCGCCGGTTTTGGAGACGCCCTCACCAAACATGATGTCGAATTCGACCACCTTGAAGGGCGGCGCCAGCTTGTTCTTGACCACCTTGACGCGGGTCTGGTTGCCGACAACCTCGTCGCGGTCCTTGATCGAGCCGATGCGGCGGATGTCAAGACGCACCGAAGCGTAGAATTTCAGCGCATTGCCGCCGGTGGTGGTTTCAGGCGAGCCGAACATAACGCCGATCTTCATGCGGATCTGGTTGATGAAGATGACCATGGTGTTGGAGCGCGAGATCGAAGCGGTCAGCTTGCGCAGCGCCTGGCTCATCAAGCGGGCCTGCAGGCCGGGCAGCGAATCGCCCATCTCGCCTTCAATTTCGGCGCGTGGCGTCAGCGCCGCGACCGAATCGACCACCAGCACGTCGATGGCGCCGGAGCGCACCAGCGTGTCGCAGATTTCCAGCGCCTGCTCACCGGTGTCCGGCTGCGAGATCAGGAGGTTTTCGAGATCGACGCCAAGCTTGCGGGCATAGACCGGATCGAGCGCATGCTCGGCATCGACGAAGGCGCAGATGCCGCCCTTCTTCTGGGCTTCCGCCACCGTGTGCAGCGCCAGCGTCGTCTTGCCCGAGCTTTCCGGCCCGTAGATCTCGATGATGCGACCGCGCGGCAAGCCACCGACACCAAGCGCGATGTCGAGGCCAAGCGAGCCGGTCGGCACCGTTTCAATCTCGACGACCTGATCGTTGGCCCCGAGCCGCATGATCGAGCCCTTGCCGAAAGCCCGCTCGATCTGCGACAGCGCCGCATCCAGAGCCTTTGATTTGTCCACTGCCTTGTCCTCTACCAGCCGCAAAGAATTCTGAGCCATGATACATCACCCCTTGGTCGTCAATGAAGGCCGGACAATCCGTAATCCCTGCCTATTTGTACCTTTTTTGTTCTCATTTGGCAAGAGGGGTCAAATATCTGAAAAACAAACGATATCCGGATTTGTTCTTTTTTTGTCCAAGGATTCGATCAGGGATGCACCACACGTTGGGCCAGACGGCTCGGTTGTTTCGATCTGCCGAATCGCCGCCTTGCATGCGAAGCTCCGTCGCACAGCCTAGCGCTTGTGCGGCTGGAATAACAAAGGTCATATCGCCGGCATGCTGAAATCCGCGAACATACTGGCCGTAGGCGGCGCCCATATCGACCGGCGCGGCCAGGTGTCCGGCGCTTACGTGCCGGCTGCCTCCAATCCCGGCACGATGCGTGAGGATGTCGGCGGCGGGGTCTTCAACGCTTTGCGCAGTGCAGTGCGGCGCGGCGTCTCCGCGTCGCTCATGTCGGTTCGCGGCGGCGATGCCGCTGCCGACACCGTTTCGCGGGCCATTGCCGAGGCAGGCATTACCGACCTGTCGGCGGTCTTCCTCGACCGCACAACGCCGAGCTACACGGCACTGATCGACAGCGAAGGCGAGCTGATCGTCGGCTTTGCCGACATGGCGCTCTATGATTTGGCGTTTCCCAAGCAGATCAGGCGCTCCAAGGTGCGGGAGGTGATCGCTGCCGCCGATGCCGTTTTCTGCGACGCCAACCTGCCGACGACGGCACTGGAGCGGCTGGTTTCGCTCACCGCCGGCAAGCCAGTCTTCGCCATTGCAATTTCGCCTGCCAAGGTAACGCGGCTGATACCGGTGCTGAAGGAGCTCTCGCTGGTCTTCATGAACCGGCGCGAGGCCATGGTGCTGGCCGGCGTCGCCGCGAACGCCACGGAGCGCGAGGTCGTCGACGGGTTGCGATGCAGCGGCCTCGTCAGCGGCGTGGTGACGGCGGGCAGCGAGCCCATGCTGGGCTTCGATGAAGCCGGCGCCTTCTCGATCCTGCCGCCGCCGCCAAGAAAGGTCGCTGACGTCACCGGGGCCGGCGATGCCCTGGCGGGCGCAACGGTCGCTGCTTTGCTGCGCGGACTGCCCCTGCGGTCAGCACTGCGCGAAGGCATTGCCGGGGCGACGCTTGCCATCGAAAGCGCCAACGCCGTTCCGGAGTTCACCGCGGCTGATTTCACTGAGGCATTGGCTCTTGTGCCGGATGCCAGGGAAGTGGCATGAGACCGGCGAATTCATAGTGCCGCGATGTTGCCTGGTGTCCCGACGGACGCGCGGCATTCCGGATTGGAGACCCTGATGACCCCTGAGACCGCCGGCCCCTTCATCGATATCCACGCGCCGGTGGCGCAGGCCCTGGCGGTCGGCCGGCCGGTGGTGGCGCTGGAAAGCACCATCATCACCCATGGCATGCCGTACCCCGACAATGGCGCCATGGCGGCCGATGTCGAAAAGATCATCGCCGATGGCGGCGCCGTGCCGGCGACGATCGCCGTGGTTGGCGGCCGCATCAAGATCGGGCTTTCGGATGGCGAGCGCGAATCGCTGGCGATGACGGGCGACGCCATGAAGCTGTCGCGCGCCGATCTCGGTTTCGCCGTGGCGCAAGGGCGCACCGGTGGCACCACGGTCGCCGCCACCATGATCGCGGCGCATATGGTCGGCATAAAAGTGTTCGCCACCGGCGGCATCGGCGGCGTGCACAAGGGCGCCGAAAAGAGTTTCGACATTTCCGCCGATCTCGACGAGCTGGCGCGCACCCCGGTCATCGTCGTCTCGGCCGGCGCCAAGGCAATCCTCGACATCGAAAAGACGCTGGAGGTGCTGGAGACGCGCGGCGTGCCGGTGATCGGCCTTGGCTGCGAGACGATGCCGGCCTTCTGGTCCAGGCATTCGCCATTCCGCGCGCCGCTGACCTTGCACGAGCCGGAAGAGATCGCGCATTTCTACCAGACGAGGGCAGCGCTGGGGCTCGCCGGCGGCATGCTGATCGCCAATCCGGTGCCGGAAAACCATGAAATCCCGGCTGAGGAGATGGCGGGCTATATCGACGCCGCGCAGAAGGCCGCCGAGGCACAACATGTCACCGGCAAGGCGGTGACACCGTTCCTGCTGGGAAAGATCCTCGAACTGACCGGCGGCAGGAGCCTGAAGACCAACATCGCGCTGGTGGAAAACAATGCGCGGCTGGCGGCGAGGATTGCCAAGGCGCTGTAGGCCAACGTCGGCGGGACAGCACCCCCCTCTGTCCTGCCGGACATCTCCCCCGCAAGGGGGAGATCGGATGTCATCAAACCTCCGCCAATCTTCAACATTGAAAAAAGCAGGCAGACGCTGAAACTGCCCATCTCCCTCCTTGCGGGGGAGATGGCCGGCAGGCCAGAGGGGGGTGCTGGCCCGCCGACGTTCCCAAATATTGCGCGTCACTTCCCCGCCCGCCGCCCCGCCTCATAGGCGAGCCGTGCCCAGATCGTCATCTCGTCGGGATCATCGAAAGCGCTGTCTGGAACGCTCCAGTAGGGCATGGCGACCAGCTTGCCGTGGCGCGAGCCGGTATAGGTCCATTGCGCGCAGCCGGCGGCCTCGAACTCGGGCGCGCTTTGCTCGTCGGCCTTCAGCATCAACTCACCGCGCAGCACGATGGCGACGATGACACCGTCGAAATAGATTCCCTTGCCGCCGAACAGTTTTCGGATGCTGACCGGGCCGAGGCCCTCGAACAGTTCGGCGATGCGTTCATTGTCCATGCCGCGATCATGTCACCGGCGTTTGGCCTTGTCATCGCCGCAACCAAAATCATGCTGACAGGTTGTGTGAGGTCGATCGGAGTTTCCCGCCATGCCCGTCCTGCTCAAAGGGTCCTGCCGCTGCAATGCCGTGCGTTTCGAGGTGGAGAGCCACACGCCGGCGCCATTCATGCTGTGCTACTGCTCGATCTGCCGCAAGCAGCAGGGCGGCGGCGGGTTTGCCATCAATCTCGGTGCCGACAACGAAACACTGAACATCAGGGGCAAGCGCAGCCTCGGCGTCTTTCGGGCGGAGATCGAGGACGACGAGCATCCGCATTGCGAAATCTCGACCGGCGAGCGCAATTTCTGCAAGAAATGCGGGGCGGCCCTTTGGCTCTACGACCCGACATGGCCGGAACTGGTGCATCCCTTCGCCTCGGCGATCGACAGCGATTTACCCATTCCGCCAAGCAAGGTGCACCTGATGCTGAAATACAAGGCGAGCTGGGTGGAGCCGGTGGTTGGCAAGCATGACAAGGTCTTCGACGTCTATCCCGAGGAATCGATCGCCGACTGGCACAGGCGGACGGGGATGTGGGTGGATTAGCGTCCTTCACCCCGTAGACGGGGCGAAGCAAAATCAGGCCGAGGCGCGTGCTTCTGCCAGCGCCTTCAGGTCGGCCGGCTTGAGTTCGACGGATTCGCCGCAACCGCAGGCCGAACTCTGATTCGGATTGCGGAATGTGAAGCCGGTGCGCAGCGTCGTCTGCTCGAAATCCATCTCGGTGCCGAACAGAAATAGCGCTGCCTCGGGCGCCACATAGACATGCGCGCCATCGCGCTCGATATGGTCGTCCTTGGTGTTGGGTTCGGTCACCAGATCGACCGTATATTCCATCCCGGCGCAGCCGCCCTTCTTGATGCCGAGGCGGATGCCATGCGCGTTGTCGCGGGTGGCGACGATCTCGCGCACCCGGTCGGCGGCCTTTTCGGTCATCGTGATGACGGCGAAGCGTCCCATTCTTTTTCCTTCCATTCCATGCAGGTTCAAGGCCTGCCGAATGATTCCTCACCTAAAATGGTGAAGTTTTATCCCTGGCGCAAGTGCACCAGCCTCTGTCGGGCTAGTACCAACCCACCGCCACCTGCGCCTCTTCCGACATGCGGTCGGCCGACCATGGCGGGTCGAAGGTCATGTTGACCTCGACGCCGGACACGCCTTCGACGGCGCCGACGGCGTTTTCCACCCAGCCGGGCATTTCGCCGGCAACAGGGCAGCCCGGAGCGGTCAGGGTCATGTCGATCTTGACCGAGCGATTGTCCTCGATGTCGATCTTGTAGATCAGGCCGAGTTCATAGATATCGGCCGGGATTTCCGGATCGTAGACCGTCTTCAGCGCCGAGACGATGTCGTCGGTCAGCCGCGCCAGCTCGTCGGGTGGAATGGCCGATCCCGAAACCAGCGCATTGGGCGCGGTTTCCGGAGTGGTCTCGGCAGCGATGCTTGCGTCATCCATGGTCGTCACCCAAAAAAATCGTCATCCGAAGAATTTGCGCGCTTTTTCGAGCGCCTCGGCCAAAGCGTCGACTTCGGCCCTGGTATTATACATGCCGAACGATGCCCTGCATGTGGAGGTTACGCCAAAGCGTTTCAACAGCGGCTGGGCGCAATGGGTGCCCGCGCGGACAGCAACGCCCTGCCTGTCGATCACCATCGACACGTCATGCGCATGAATGCCTTGCAGCTCGAACGAGATGATGGCGCCCTTGCCAGGCGCATCGCCGAAGATGCGCAGCGAATTGATGGCGCGCAGCCGCTCATGCGCGTAATTCTTGAGATCTTCCTCATGCGCGGCGATGCGCTCGCGGCCGACCGATTCCATATAGTCCAATGCAGCACCCAGCCCGATCGCCTGGACGATCGGCGGCGTGCCGGCTTCGAAACGGTGGGGCGGCTCGTTGTAGGTGACGATGTCTTCCGTCACCTCCTCGATCATCTCGCCGCCGCCCATGAAGGGCCGCATGCCAGCGAGGATGTCCTTCTTGCCGTAGAGCACGCCGATGCCCGAGGGGCCGTAGACCTTGTGGCCGGTGAAGACGAAGAAGTCGCAGTCGAGATCCTGCACATCGATCGGCATATGCACGGCGCTCTGGCTGCCGTCTACAAGGACGGGAATTCCACGCGAATGCGCAATGCGCACGATCTCCTTGATCGGCGTCACCGTGCCCAGCGCATTCGACATCTGCGTGATGGCAACGAGCTTAGTGCGGTCGGTCAGGCGCTTCTCGAATTCCTCGATGTGGAAGACGCCGAGATCGTCGACCGGCACCCAGACGAGTTTCGCGCCCTGCCGCTCGCGGATGAAATGCCAGGGAACGATGTTAGAGTGGTGCTCCATGATCGACAGCACGATCTCGTCGCCCTCGCCGATGTTGGGCATGCCATAGCCATAGGCGACGGTATTGATGGCCGACGTCGTGTTCGAGGTGAAGACGATGTTGTCGGTGCTCGG
This sequence comes from Mesorhizobium sp. M1066, assembly GCF_040318635.1. Lineage (NCBI taxonomy): Bacteria > Pseudomonadati > Pseudomonadota > Alphaproteobacteria > Hyphomicrobiales > Phyllobacteriaceae > Mesorhizobium > Mesorhizobium sp. M1066. The sequence goes on along the minus strand of NZ_JAMYMR010000004.1, from coordinate 144,186 downwards.
CGCGTTGAGGAAACGGCGCACCGTTTCCCGCGCCTTTTCATATGCGTCGGTCGCCGCATTGGAGAGGAAGTGCAGGCCGCGATGGACGTTGGCATATTCCTGGGAATAGGCGTGCTGGATGGCGTCGAGCACCGCCTGCGGCTTCTGTGCCGAGGCGCCATTGTCGAGATAGACCAGCGGCTTGCCATAGACTTCCCGCGACAGGATCGGGAAATCGCGGCGGATCGCTTCGACGTCGTAGAAATCTCCGATCTTGCCTGGAGCGTTCATCAGGTCACCCGTGCGCCACGAACCAGCCGTCGAGCCGCGCTTCCAGCGCCTCGACGATCGTCTCGTCGTCCAGTTCCTCGATCACCTCCGCGACGAAGGCCTTCACGAGCAACCCCTGCGCGCTTTTCTCGTCGACGCCACGCGCCATCAGGTAGAACAGATGGTTGCGGTCGATCTCGGTCACCGTCGCGCCATGGCCGCAAATCACGTCGTCGGCGAAGATTTCAAGCTCGGGCTTGGTCGAGAACTCGCCATCGTCCGACAGCAGCAGCGTGTTGCAGGCCATCTTCGCGTTGGTCTTCTGCGCATATTGATGGACGTTGATGCGGCCCTGGAACACACCGCGCGCCTTGCCCGTCACCACGTTGCGGATGATCTCCGTCGAGGTCGTGTGTGGCACGGCGTGGTCGAGCACCATGGTCACGTCGGTATGGGTGTCGCCGGCCAGCAGGTTGATGCCGCGCAATTTGAAATCGCCGCCTTCGCCAGTCGTCCTGACCATGATCTCCTGGCGCACGAGCTTGCCGCCGGCGTTCATGACGAACAGGGTCAGCTTGGCATTCTTGCCGATATGGGCCTTGAACTGCGCCAGATGCGTCGCCGTTTCCGGCTGCTCCTGGACGACCAGCCACGTTACCTCGGCGCCCTCGTTGAGCACGATCTGACTTACCGAGCTGCTCAAGGCAGCGCCATCACCCGTCTGCCGTTCGACGATGACGGCCTTGGCGCTGGCGCCGACGCGCACGGGCAGGCGCACATGGGTCTGGCCGCCGGCCTGCAGGTTCTGCAGTTCGATCGGCTTTTCCAGCTTCGTCCCATCGGCAATATCGATGAAATAACCATCGGCAACGAAAGCCGTGTTCAGCGCGCCGATGGCGTCGTCGCTGCCATAGGGATCGAGCCCCGGTGCGATGCTGCCGTCGATCAGCTTTTCCGAAAGGCGCTGGAAGGTGACGCCTTCAAGGACAGGCACCTTGGCGTCGGACTTGCCGTTCAGGATCGACACCACGGCGGAACCTTCGACGATCGGTGCGATGGCTTTAGCCATGGCGGCCGGGTCGAAGTCCGGCACGGTATTCAGCAACCGGCGCAGGTCGGTATAGTGCCAGGATTCGACGCGCCGCGTCGGCAGACCGTGCTTGATCGTCTCGATGGCGTCGTCGCGCTTCAGCATCACCGCGCCGTCGCCCGGCAGCAGCGACAATCGGTCGCCGAACGCGTCGATCAACGCTGTCTCGGCCGGTGTCCGCTGCGGTTGTGCGTGCATATTCATCAAACTGCCCTCTGGCATCTCACGCTGCTTCGCCGATCACGCCGGCATAGCCATTGGCTTCCAAATCGAGCGCCAGCGACTTGTCGCCTGACTTGATGACCTGGCCCTTGTAGAGCACGTGCACGGTGTCGGGCACGATGTGCTCAAGCAGGCGCTGGTAGTGGGTGATGACCAGGAACGCCCGGTCCGGCGCCCGCAGCGCGTTGACGCCGTCGGACACGATCTTCAGCGCATCGATGTCGAGGCCGGAATCGGTCTCGTCGAGCACGCACAATTTCGGCTCCAGCAGCTTCATCTGCAGGATCTCGGCGCGTTTCTTCTCGCCGCCGGAGAAGCCGACATTGAGCGGCCGCTTCAGCATCGCCATGTCCATGCTGAGCGAGGCGGCGGCTTCCTTCACGCGCTTCAGGAATTCCGGGATCTTCAGCGGCTCCTCCCCACGCGCCTTGCGCTGCTCGTTCATCGCCACTTTCAGGAATTCCATGGTCGCGACGCCCGGTATCTCCATCGGATACTGGAAGGCGAGGAAAATGCCTGACGTTGCGCGCTCGGCCGGATCCATTTCGAGGATCGACTGGCCGTTGTAGAGGATGTCGCCTTCGGTCACTTCATAGTCCTCGCGGCCGGCGAGGATGTAGGACAGCGTCGATTTGCCCGAGCCGTTCGGCCCCATGATCGCGGCGACCTCGCCGGCTTGCACCGTCAGGTTCAAGCCGCGGATGATTTCGGTGCCGTCATCGACGATGCGGGCATGCAGGTTTCTGATTTCAAGCATTTTTTCGTTTCCTGAATATATATCCGGTCAGCCGACCGAGCCCTCAAGGCTAATCCCGATCAGCTTCTGCGCTTCGACCGCGAATTCCATCGGCAGTTGCTGGATGACATCCTTGACGAAGCCGTTGACGATCAGCGCGATCGCTTCCTCTTCGGGAATGCCGCGCTGCATGACGTAGAATTTCTGGTCCTCGGAAATCTTCGACGTCGTCGCTTCGTGCTCGAACTGCGCCGTCGAATTCTTGGCTTCCATGTAGGGCACGGTGTGTGCGCCGCACTGGTCGCCGATCAGCAGCGAGTCGCAGTTGGTGAAGTTGCGGGCGTTGGTCGCTTTGCGATGCGCCGAGACCTGGCCGCGATAGGTGTTCTGCGAGTAGCCGGCGGCGATGCCCTTGGAGATGATGCGGCTCGACGTGTTCTTGCCGAGATGGATCATCTTGGTGCCGCTGTCGACCTGCTGATAGCCGTTCGACACGGCGATCGAATAGAACTCGCCTTGGGAATCGTCGCCCCGCAGGATGCAGCTCGGATATTTCCAGGTGATCGCCGAGCCGGTCTCGACCTGCGTCCACGAAATCTTGGAGCGGTCGCCACGGCAGTCGCCGCGCTTGGTGACGAAGTTGTAGATGCCGCCCTTGCCCTCGGCGTCGCCGGGGTACCAGTTCTGCACCGTCGAGTATTTGATCTCGGCATCGTCAAGCGCCACCAGTTCGACAACTGCCGCGTGCAGCTGGTTTTCGTCGCGCTGCGGCGCGGTGCAGCCCTCGAGATAGGAGACATAAGCCCCCTCCTCGGCGATGATCAGCGTGCGCTCGAACTGGCCGGTGTTCTTCTCGTTCATGCGGAAATAGGTCGACAGCTCCATCGGGCAGCGCACACCCTTGGGCACGAAGACGAACGAGCCGTCGGTGAACACGGCGGAGTTCAGCGTCGCGTAGTAATTGTCGGAGGTCGGCACAACCGAACCGAGATACTTCTTCACCAGCTCCGGATGCTCGCGGATGGCTTCCGAGATCGAGCAGAAGATGACGCCGGCCTGCGCCAGTTCCTTCTTGAAGGTGGTGACGACGGAGACGGAATCGAACACGGCGTCGACAGCGACGCGGCCCGACTTGTAGACATTGTCGCTGACCTCCTCGAGCTCCGAGGCATCGGTCTTCTGCACACCGGCAAGGATTTCCTGCTCCCGCAGCGGAATGCCGAGCTTTTCGTAGACCTTCAAGAGTTCGGGATCGACATCGCTGAGCGAGGTCGGGCCGGGCGTGCTCTTCGGCGCCGCATAGAAATAGATGTCCTGGAAATCGATCTTCGGATAGTGGACGCGCGCCCAGGTCGGCTCGTCAAGCGTCAGCCAGCGGCGATACGCTTCCAGACGCCATTCCAGCATCCAGGACGGCTCGTCCTTCTTGGCCGAAATGAAACGGATGATGTCTTCGCTGAGGCCCTTGGGGGCCTTGTCCATCGCGATTTCGGTCTGGAATCCGTATTTGTATTGGTCGACGTCGATCTTTCGGACCCGATCGATCGTGTCCTGCACAGCAGGCATATGCGTTCTCCATCCACGCCGGGGTCAAGGCCCGACAGTTTTCAAACTATGGCACCGCCAAAAACGAACCCAAAAAGGCGCTCGCGGCAGCGTAAGTTTCATATAGTGCGCTTCGACCGGAAATTCACCCGGCCAGCATGAAACACACGGCTCTACCAGGCCGAAAGGCCCAAATTCGTCCAACCGCTACGCGGCCCGTTCTCTATCCGCCCTACGTGCGGCAATACCTGCAAGCGCGGTGCGGAAAAGCTCAACGTCTTCCGCGCCGGTCGCGGGTCCGATGGACACCCGCAAGGCGCCGAGACTGTCACCGTAGCCCATGGCTTTCAGCACATGGCTCGGCCCGACCTTGCCCGACGAACAGGCAGAGCCCGCCGACAGCGCCACACCGGCCAGATCGAAGGCGATCTGCGCGGTTTCGGCTTTGACGCCCGCAATAGCGAAGAATGCCGTGTTGGCAAGCCTTGGCGCACCGGTTCCGAAGATTTCCGCGTCCGGCACCAGCGTTTTCACGATGGCCTCGATCTCGTCGCGGCGCCGGCGCACCGCATCCATGGCCGGCAATCCGGCAAGGGCCTCGCGGGCGGCCGCGCCAAAACCGGCAATGGCAGCGAGGTTTTCAGTGCCGCCGCGATGGCCCTTTTCCTGGCCGCCGCCATTGATCAACGGCTTCGGCATCATCAGATCCGAAGCGGCGACGATGGCGCCGACGCCCTTGGGACCGCCGATCTTGTGCGAGGACAGAATCAGATAATCGGCGTAACCCGCTGATAGATCGATCGGAACACGCCCCGCGGCCTGCACGGCGTCGACAACGAGGATACCGCCCGCCGCCTTGACGATCCCGGCGATGCGATCGATCGGCTGGATGACGCCGGTTTCGTTGTTGGCGGCGTGGATGGCGACCAGCGGCAGGCCTTCGCTCTTGTCATGACCGCCGAGCGCCGACGCCAAGGCGCCGAGATCGGCGATGCCGTTGGCGTCGACGCCGATCCGCGTCACCTGCGCTGCCGGGAACCGTCCGCCATTCAACAGGCAGGGATGATCGGCCTCCGACACGTAAAGCCGGCTCATGCGCACCATGCCGCGCCCCATCTGCCAGTCGGGTGACAGCAGCGTCGAGGCGGCTTCCGTGGCACCGGAGGTGAACACGACATGCTCCGCCTTGGCGTTGACGAGCGCCGCCACGTCACGCCTGGCGGTCTCGATCAGGCGGCGGGCCGCGCGCCCCTCGGCGTGAACCGATGACGGATTGGCCGCGACGTCAAGGGCCGCGACCATAGCCTCGCGAGCCGCGGCAAGCAGCGGCGCACTGGCATTATAATCGAGATAGGCGCGTTTTACGGCCATTTTCGTCCGTCAAGTCCCGTCAGAAGCCATTCCGATGTCGTATGGCGTTATTTCCTTGAAATTCCAAGGCGAGCCGTCCTATTTACGCGGCTTGCGGCGCGGGTGGCCGGGCTCGATGTCTTGCCACCCAGTTTTGAACAATTCTAAACTAGCTTCTAAGAAGACGCTCGCCCTGCGTCAAGGCCAGAGGAAACGTTCCAGGCACCGCGCGTTCGTATTACCAAGTGGAGTATTTTATGCCTGAGGTCATTTTCACCGGTCCTGCCGGCCGCCTGGAGGGTCGCTATCAGCCTTCCAAGGAAAAAAGCGCGCCGATTGCCATCGTCCTGCACCCGCATCCGCAATTCGGCGGCACGATGAACAACAAGATCGTCTACGACCTCTTCTACATGTTCCAGAAGCGGGATTTCACCACGCTGCGCTTCAATTTCCGCGGCATCGGCCGCAGCCAGGGCGAATTCGACCACGGCACCGGCGAGTTGTCGGATGCCGCCGCCGCTTTGGACTGGGTGCAGTCGCTGCATCCCGATTCCAAGAGCTGCTGGGTCGCCGGCTACTCCTTCGGCTCCTGGATCGGCATGCAGCTTCTGATGCGCCGGCCGGAGATCGAAGGCTTCATCTCGATCGCGCCGCAGCCCAACACCTATGATTTCTCGTTCCTGGCGCCCTGCCCGTCATCGGGCCTGATCATCCATGGCGATGCCGACAAGGTGGCGCCGCCGAAGGATGTGCAGGGCCTGGTCGACAAACTGCACACGCAGAAGGGCATCACCATCACGCAAAAGACCTTGCCAGGCGCCAACCATTTCTTCGCCAACGATGCCGACCTGCTGCTCGAGGAATGCGCCGACTATCTCGACCGCCGGCTGGCCGGCGAATTGTCGGATCCGCGTCCGAAGCGGCTGAGATAAACAAGAAAAGAACGGACGGCGATGTACGAGCCTCCTCATTTCAGGGAAACGCGGCCGGAGATCCTGCACGGGCTGATCCGGACGCATCCGCTGGGCCTGTTGGTTTCCAACGGACCCGAGGGGCCGGTCGCCAACGCCATCCCGTTCCTGCTCGACGCCGAAATCGGGCCGAACGGCAGGATGCGCGCCCATCTGGCGCGGGCCAACCCGCAATGGCGCCTGTTGGCCGAAAATCCGGCTTCACCGGTGCTGATCGTCTTCCAAGGCAGCGATGCCTATGTGACGCCGTCCTGGTACGAGACCAAGCGCGAGACCGGCAAGGTGGTGCCGACCTGGAATTATGCCATCGTGCAGGTTCGCGGCACCGTCAACGTTATCGATGACCAGGACTGGCTGGCGCAGCAGATCGCCGATCTGACCGTCTCCCAGGAAGGCGCCCGCACCGCGCCCTGGGCGGTGACCGATGCGCCGGCGCCCTTCATCCAGTCGCAGATCAAGGGCATCATCGGGCTGGAAATCGAGATCAGCGAAATCCACGGCAAGTGGAAGGTCAGCCAGAACCGCCCGGTCGCCGATCGCGTCGGCGTTGCCCAAGGGCTCGAAGGCGAAGAGCACTCTTCGCCCGGCATGGCCGGCCTGGTCAGATCCTATGGCGGGCTGGACGGCAACTGAACTTCGAATGCTCAGGCAGCCTTCCTTGTCGGTCCGATCAGCCGAAACGTCCTCTTGCAGACCGGCAATCCCGACGGCATCGGACGAAAGATGAAGCCGAGCCGGGCAAAGACCAGCCCACAGGCAAGCGCGAAGGCGCAGCCGAGGCCGAAGCCGGCGACGGTGTCGCTGGGATAGTGCGCGCCAACGAAGATACGGGTCGAGGCGATGCAGGCGGTGATCGCCAGGGCGATGTGCCAGCGCCGCGGAAACAACAGCAAAGCGACCCCGAACACCGCGCCCATCGTCGTGCCATGGCCGGATGGAAAGCCGGCGAAGCGCGCATCGAAAGCGAAGGGGTGCAGGGTCAGCACGCCAAAGTCCTCGAAATAGAGCGGGCGAGCCCGGCCGATGGCATATTTCAGCACATTGACGGCGAGCCCCGACAGGCCGGTGGCGCACAGCACCAGAAAAGCCAGGCAGGTCCAGTTGTAGAGCAGCATCAGCGAGCGCCGGGAGAGGCTTCGCCAATCCGTCAGGTTCGCGGCGACAAGCAGAAGCACTGAGGGAATGAGATACCAGCCACCCAGGCCGAACTGGGTGAAAAAGTCGGCAGTCCGGGCAAATCCCGCCGACCACTTGCCGTGAAGCATTCCGGCCGGGGTGTCGAGACGAACAAACGCCGCCGCCGTCAGCAAAATCCAGACCAGCACCCAGACCGACCACAAAACGTTCGGGTATCTGGCCGGACGGGTGGCAAGGCGGCTTTTGGCGATCTGCAACGTATCGCGAAAATTGTCGAGCGACCGGCGCCCTACCCCAAGGAGCAGGCTCGAAACGGGCGGGCGTGATTTCACCAGCATAGGAAATTCGACCCCATTGTTGCCGTCATGGGCATCGGCGAGCCGTCACTTGGTTACACCCCGTCACTGGGTTACACGATAGAGGCCGAGCGACAGCTTGTCTCCCGATGAATAGTTGAGGCCGTCGACCTCGGCAACGCGGTTCGCCGACTTGCCTTGCGCCGCCAGCAGCCCATTCAGTTTCTGCTCGTCGCCGACCTGCGCCAGCGCCAGGGCGCAGGCAGGATCGCCGAGCAGATGCTTGGCGACGCCATCGACATCGGTCAGGACGGTCTTGGTGCCGACCAGGAACACCAGGCTCGGCTCGTGATATTCCGCCGAAGCGAGCACCGTGGTGTCGCAAGGCCTGTTGGCCTGGAACGCCGCCTCGATCGCCGGGCTCAGCCAGATCGGTTTCAGGGAAGGCGCGATGACGCCGAACAACAGCCCATAGGTGATGCCCGCGCAAGCCGCGACGGCGCCGATGCGAGGAAGCGGAACCTGCAACTCCCGCGAGAAGGCAAGATAGCCCGCCCCCAGTGCTGCCGCGGCGGCTGGGATGCTCCACCAGGAGAAGGCGCCGGTGAGATAGATCGGCGCTCCGACGCAGACCGCCGCAAGGCCAAGGCTGACCACGGCAAGACCGAATGCGGTCGACCACCACAACCAATCCTGCCAGCGCCTGAGCGGCGCATTCGCTTCCTGCGGCGGCAAGGTCAGCAGCCAGCCGATCAGCAGCGCCATGCCGGGATAGGCCGGCAGGACATAGTGCGGCAGCTTGGTCGGGATCAGCTCGAACACCAGCCAGAACGGAATGTACCAGGCGAGGCAGAAACGCAGCCGGGGATCGTCGCGCAGACGGTTGAGGGCCTGCAGCCCGGCGCCGACCGCGATCAGACCGAACGGCCACATGAACAAGGAATAGGTCAGCATGTAGAAGCCCGGCGGCAGGCCGTGCGATTCCTCGCCCGAGGCGACCTTGGCCATCATGTCCTTGCCGACGGCATCACTGAGGAAGGCGCCGCCGCTCTTCCAGGTGATGAGGGCGACCCAGGGCAACACGATGAGCAGCACCAGAGCGGCACCGCGCACGAGCTTCAGCTTCAGGAGCCAGCGCCAGTCGCGCTCGAAGGCAAACAGGGCGGCGACCGTCAGCACCGACAGGAGCGGAGCCACCGGCCCCTTGATAAGGATTCCAAGGCCTTGAGCGGCCCAGAATATCCACGGCAAATGGGCGGCTACCGGTTCGTTGCGGCGCGATGCCAGATAGATCTGGGCGAGCGCGCCTTGCGCCGCCACGCAGCAGGCCAGCAGCATGGCGTCGGTCTTGGCGTCACGACCCTCGAAGGCGGTGGCGAAGATAGCCGCCATTATCAGGCCGGCGGCGAGACCGGCATTGGCCCCGAACAGCTTGGTGCCTGTCCAGGCAATGCCGACTACGGCCAAGGCAATGCCAAGCATGGAGACGAGGCGGTAGACCCAGATCGGCGCCGCCGCCCCCTCGCCGCTCAGCGCCACGGCCGCCGATTGCAGCCAGTAGATGCCGATCGGCTTCTTGTAGCGCGAGGCATCCTGAAAACGGATGTCGACATAGTCGGAGGTTTCGACCATCTGCTTCGTGGCCTGGACAAAACGGGATTCGTCGCGGTCGACGGGTGGAAGGCTCGCCAGTCCGCTGAACGTCATCAGCACGCTGAACAGAAAGAGAAAGAGATAGTTCCTGTTCATCGCGGAGCTTTCCGGATCTGATCTGCGGGATGGCCCCGTCGCGGCGCCTCAGGCCCTGCCCCTGCGCGGCGCCTCATTACGCCAGCCCAAACGACGAAGCAAGGATTCGCAAACGCCATCCGCGCGGGCAACAAAACAGGAAACCACTTTTGCTGATCGCTGGACCTTTGTCTGGCGCGCGATCAGTCGCAAAACCGGAAACCACTTTTGCTGATCGCTGGACCTTTGTCTGGCGCGCGATCAGACGCAAAACCGGAAACCACTTTTGCTGATCGCGCTTGGATGCTAAACGCCCGCGTTCATACACGTCCGAGCCACGCTGGCCGGGCGCTTTCGGGAAAGAAACAATGTCCGCCTTCAAATCCGATTTCCTGCGCACGATGAGCGAGCGCGGTTTCATCCACCAGACTTCGGATGATGCCGGCCTCGACGCTATCTTCGCCAAAGAGACGGTGACCGCCTATATCGGCTTCGACGCCACCGCCAAGAGCCTGCACGCCGGCTCGCTGATCCAGATCATGATGCTGCACTGGCTCCAGCAGACGGGTCATCGGCCGATCGCGCTGATGGGCGGCGGCACCTCGATGATCGGCGACCCGTCCTTCAAGGACGAGGCGCGCAAGCTTTTGACCCCGCAGGACATCGAAGATAATCTAGCCGGCATCCGCCGCAACTTCATGCCCTACCTCAAATTCGGCAGCGGTCCGAACGACGCCATCATGGTCAACAATGCCGACTGGCTGATGGAGATCAACTACGTCAATTTCCTGCGCGACGTCGGCCGTCACTTTTCCGTCAACCGCATGCTGGCGTTCGATTCCGTCAAGCTGCGGCTCGATCGCGAGCAGTCGCTGTCGTTCCTCGAATTCAACTACATGATCCTGCAGGCCTATGATTTCGTCGAGCTCTACAAGCGTCTCGGCTGCCGCCTGCAGATGGGCGGCTCCGACCAGTGGGGCAACATCATCAACGGTATCGATCTCGGCCGCCGCATGGAGGATGCGCAGCTCTATGCGCTGACGACGCCGCTGCTCACCACCTCGTCGGGCGCCAAGATGGGCAAGTCGGCTTCGGGCGCGGTCTGGCTCGATGCGGAGATCCTGAGCCCCTACGAATTCTGGCAGTATTGGCGCAACACCGAGGATGCCGATGTCGCCCGCTTCCTGAAGCTCTACACGACGCTGCCGCTGGACGAGGTGGCGCGGCTCGAACGGCTCGGCGGATCCGAGATCAATGAGGCCAAGAAGATCCTCGCCACCGAGATCACCGCCCTGCTGCACGGCCGTGCAGCCGCCGAGCAAGCCAGCGATACGGCGCGCAAGACGTTCGAGGAAGGCGCGCTCGCGGAGTCGCTGCCGACCGTCGAGGTCGACAAGACAGCGCTCGAAACCGGCGTCGGCATCCTGTCGCTGCTGGTCACCGCCGGACTGGCGGCGTCGAACGGCGAAGCGCGGCGGCATGTGCAGGGCGGTGCCGTGCGCCTGAACGACGAGCCTGTCAGCGACGAGCGCCGGCTGGTGACCTCGAAGGATTTGAGTCCGGAAAACGTCGTAAAGCTTTCTTTGGGAAAGAAAAAACACATTCTGATACGACCTGCCTGAACTCGATCACCGGTACTCGAAGATCGACCTGAATATTCCAGGCGCGATCACCGACAGCGGGTTGATGTCCAGCAGCGGCTTGTTGGCATTGCCCTTGAGCCGGTAGGTAACGCCGATCAGGCCGCGGTCGCGACCATTGCCGAGCAGCGCGCCAACGATGGGCAATTCGCCGAAGATGCGATTGAGGCCATAGACCGGCATGAATGTGCCGGTCATGTCCATGTTGTTGTTCTGGTCGTAGAGCGTGCCCTGGAACGTCGTCCCGATGCGCGGTCCGCGCAGCACGCCATTGGCCAGTTTCAGATAGCCGCTGCCCTTGTCGATCTCGGCGTAGCCGCGTTCGAACTTCACCCGCGATGTGTCCAGCTTGCCCTTGACCGCCTGATTGAGGCTGCGGTTGTCGCCGGCCGGCGTGGTCGAGACGATGGAGGCGAGTTTCGGTTCGTTGACGACGAAAAAGTTGCTGGTGTCGACCTTGCCCTTGAGCGATCCGTCGCTCGGCCCGGCCAGTGCGAGCGTGATCGCGCCGCCTTCCATGTGCTCGTAGATGTTGAGGAATCTCAGGATGGCGCCGGCGTCCGCGGACTGCATGTTGAGCGCGCGCCGGCCGGCGCCAGTGGTGTTGCTGATCGATATGGCGGCGCCTGAACTTGCCGTGGCGCTGACCTTCAGCCCGTTCACCCGCGAGCCGGCCGCGCTGTAGTCGAGCTTCAGATTGGACAATTGCTCGTCGTGGAAACCGGTCAGCCGGTCGACATCGGCGCTGACGGAAATGGCGTCGGAACCGGTGGTCTTGGTCGCCGTGTCGACGTCCGAGGTGAACTGCTTGATGAGCGAGCGGGCATCGAGCGCGTTGCCCGATATGTCGACCGCATAGCCCTTGCCGGACCGCTTCACCGACACGGCAACGTCGTCGCCCCTGTTCAAGGTGACCTTGCTGAACCGCGCCGACGACAAGGCGCCATTGACGAGCACGATGCTGCCGTCGACGGAGAACGTCTTTCCGTCGAGATCAAAATCGGACAACGTCGTGGTGTCGCCGGACTTGGTCATGACGAAGGTGACATTGGCGGGGACCCCTGCCCCCTTGCTCCAACCCGCCCAGGGAATGTCCAGCCTGGCGTTGGTCAGATCGGCCGAGACATTCTGATCGCCGCTGCCGTTCTTGTCGATCGCCACCTTCACCGTTCCGGCAAGCAGCGGCTTCAGGCCGGGCATGGCGGCGGCGCGGATTTTGTCGTCAAGCACCAGAGCCACCTTGCGGCTGCGCGCCGGCCCGTCATCCCTGAGCGGCTCTACCAGATCGAGTTCGGCCGGAATGCCGTTCAGCAATGCCTTGGCGGAGATCACCGCCTTCTCCGGATCGACCGTGATCGAACCGTCGGCATCCGTCACGATCTGGCCCTCGAAGGGCTTGGCCAAGGACATGCCGCTGTAGTCGAGCGACACCAGCCAATCGAGCTTTGAGGAGTCGACACCGGACTGCAGCGGAATATCCGCCTTGACGTGGCCGGTGACGCTGCCCGACAGGTCCTCCGGCAGGATGCCGACATGGCGCATGGCGTTGATCGGCTCGTAGGATGCGAGTTCGGCAACGGCAGATGCGTCGCCGTCGACATCGATGTCGAGCGCGCCGACGACCGGCGGGCGGTTGGCCGCCTTGACCGTCAGCGTGCCGTTGCTGGCCGCCACGGTGCGGCCGCTGGGCATGTAGACGGTGCCCGAGGATAGGGAGATATCGACATCGTTGCCGTGGAAACCGACGACGCCGACCGCGTCGCGTATCGGCGGGATGCGGCCAGCGGTGTCGAATCGCGATCCCTCGATCTGGAAGCGGCCGAACACCTCATCGGCCGAAAGCGGCACGCCGTTGCCGAGCCGGCCCGGCACCACCTGGAACTGAAGGTTGGCGTCGACGACACGGCCGCCGAACAGATTGGCCAGCACCCACAGCCGGGCATTGCGCGCCGAAAACCACGGCCACAGCTGCTTGACGTGAGAGACCTGCATGTCGTGGATGTTGAACGCCAGATTGATCCCCGGCACTTTGCCGTCGACGAACGCCACGGCAGCGGTGCCAAGCACCTCGCCGGAGCCGGCGGACCGAAGCGCGATCTGCTCGGCGATCAGTTTGTGGCTCACCGTATTGTAGACCCCGGCAATCCGGGCGAGGAAGGTGAGCGCCGGCTCGGGCGACTCCGAAGGCGCAAGCGACGACCCGTCGCTGGTCAGGTCGTAGCGATAGGAGGGTTCTTCACCCACCGCTCCGCTTGCCGGCTTCGGCCCGATCGACCCGGCGAAATCGAATGTCGAGCGGCCGGTATTCAGCAGCAATCTGTCGACCTGGATCTTGTTGCTGCCCGCAACCAGCGTCGCATTGATATCGATGTCCGCCGGCAGCAGTCCTCGCGTGCCGAGATCGAGGACAGAACCCGTAGACGACAAAGCGGCCGTCAGCCGCGATGCGTTCGCCCCGAACCCTTCCGATCCCGTCAGCTTCAGCGCGACGGTTCCCAGCTTGCCGGCAGCGGCCGCCATGTCGCCGGTATCGGCCAGATCGACGCTCGCATCCAGTGCCGTGACGCGGTGCGCCGCGATATCGCGGGAGGCGGAAGCGGCAACGGTAGCCGTCCTGCCGTCGATATCCGCCGTGGACGAGAACTGCATGCCGCCCGGGCCTGACTGCACGACGGTGGCGTCGGTGATCTTGACGAGCTTGATCGCTCCGGTTTCGGGCAGCACGAATTCGACATTGCGAAGGTCGATCCGGCGCAGCGAATCCTCCCGCACGGCATCGAGTGCGTGGTTGATGTTTCCGAACACCGCGGCGGACAGCTTCTCCGGATCGATGAGGCCGTCCGCATTGCGCAGGCCGGCGGTCCAGTCGCCGCCTGACGGCATCGCCGCCACGACGATGCGGGCATCCGAGATCCTGGCGCTGGTCAGCCGCACATCTCCCCACAGCAGCGGGAACAGACGCACGCCGAAGCGCACGCGGCCGGCATCGGCCATCGGCTTGCCGTCCGATGTCTTCAAGCTGACGTCGCTGACCTGGAGCGCGATGAAACTCGAACCGTCGAGCGTGATGCGGGCAGGCCCGACCGCGACATTGACATCGACGCCCGCCAGTTTCTCGAGCGCCGTTTCCGCCTCGGTGCGAAGCCGGTCGGCTCCGATGCCGGAGGCGCCAACCAGATAAACGAGCATGGCGGCCAGCAGCACGAAAGCGACCAGACCGGCGAACAGTCGCGACAGAATGCGAAAACCGCGTCCGATCGACGCCTGACCGAGCGGCGGCACACGGCAGGCGGACGGAAAGGTCCCCAGGTCGGTGATCTCATCACGCCTGAACCGGATCTTCTCGTGCTGCGGTCGCTCCTGATCCACGCAATTTTCCGTTGTACGAACTCGATCGTGGACGAATCCCCGTCCGACACTATATCGGTGTGGCTTCGCGCGTAACCTCAAACAAGGGCATCGGTATGGCTGACCTCGACGTAGGCGATCTCGCGCCGCAATTCGACCTGCCGCGGGACGGCGGCGGATCAGTCAGCCTTGCCGCATCGTCCGGCAAGCCCATCGTGCTCTATTTCTATCCTCAGGACGACACAACAAGCTGCACGCAGGAGGCGATCAGCTTCTCGCAGCTGAAGCCGGACTTCGAGAAGGCCGGCGCCGTGGTGATCGGCCTGTCGCCCGACCCCGTCAAGAAGCATGACAAGTTCAAGTCGAAATACAATCTCACCATCGACCTAGCCGCCGACGAGGAGCGCAAGGTGATCGAGGCCTACCATCTGTGGGTCGAGAAATCGATGTATGGCCGCAAGTATATGGGGGTCGAGCGCGCGACGTTCCTGATCGGCCGCGACGGGCGGATCGCTGGGATTTGGCGCAAGGTCCGCGTCAAGGGCCATGCGGAAGAGGTGCTCGAGGCCGTTCGTGCGCTTTGAGATTTGCCGGCGATGCCGGCCCGGTTTACCTTACAACCTTGCGCACGCCTGGCGGGCAATCACTGCGGACAAGCCGGCGCTGCAAGCCTTTGTTAACCTTAATAATGTGTAGTCAAGCTGTCGTGGTGTCGTAAACGAAAGCTTGGTCCCGTGAACGCAACCGGTCAGTCCGCAGTCTTCGGCAGGCGTAAGGAGCCCCATACGGTCATCATCGCCCGGGGCAACGAGATCAGGCATTTCACGATCCGGCCGTGGCTGGCGGCCTTTATCGGCTCGGCGCTGGCCGCCATTGCCATAGGTTACCTCATGGCCACCTCCTATCTCGTGCTGCGCGACGATTTGATCGGCGCCACCACGGCGCGCCAAGCGCGCATGCAACAAGCCTATGAAGATCGAATTTCGGCGCTTCGCGCCCAGGTCGACCGCATCACCAGCCGGCAGTTACTCGACCAGCAGCTGATGGAAACCAAGGTCAGCGAACTGCTTGAACGGCAGAGCCAGCTGAGCCAGCGTCACGGCCGCCTTGGCCCGCTGCTCGAACGCGCCGAGAGCGAAGCCGGCGCAGCGCCGGCCGAAGATCCGGCAGCGGTTGCGAAGCCGGACAAACGCGCCGAAGTGACCGGCAGCATCAAGGAGCCCGCGACGAATTATGCGGTCGCCAGCCTGAGCGCCGATCCCGGCGCCGGCGACACAAGGCCGTTCTCGCTGTGGTCGACCCGCTCCGATCCGCTGCCTAGCGATTCAGCCGCCGATCGTGCCGACAAGCTCTTCGTCTCGATCAACCAATCGCTGAGATCCATCGAGAGCGATCAACTGACCCGCATCAGCACGCTTGCCGACAATGCCTACAAGAGCGCCGATGCCATCACCCAGGCGCTCGAGGCGGCCGGACTGCCCGTCGACAGCGACTTCGGCAAGGGCGACAGCGATGTCGGCGGACCGCTCATTCCGGTCGACAGTTCGATGATGTTCGACAGCAAGGTCAAGGAGTTGGACGAAGCGCTTGACGCCCTCGACCATCTCAAGAAGGAAGCGCGCCAGCTGCCGCTGACCAACCCCGCGCCGGGCCACTCCGTCACCAGCCCGTTCGGCGTGCGCACCGACCCGATCCTCGGCACCGCGGCACTGCATTCCGGCATGGATTTCAGGGCGCCGATCGGCATGGCCGCCAAGGTCACCGCGCCCGGCACCGTCACCAAGGCCGGCTGGAACGGCGGCTATGGCCGCATGGTGGAAGTCGACCACGGCAATGGCTTTGCGACACGTTACGGGCATCTCAGCGAGATCGACGTCACCGTCGGTGAGAAACTGGACGCCGGCGCCGTCATCGGCAAGACCGGCAGCAGCGGCCGCTCGACCGGCCCGCATCTGCACTACGAAGTCCGCCACAATGGCGAAGCGATCGATCCCTTGCGCTTCCTCACGGTCGGCAAGAAGGTCGCCCAGTATCTGTAAGCGATCCTGGGCTCCTGTCCCATGCGCCGATGACCATCATGATGGCTGACTAAGGCGCTTCCATCGACAGAAACGCCGTCGCTGCCGCAACCAGGGTGGCCGCGCCGACCTTCAGCGCGGCCTCGTCGACACGAAACCGGGCATGGTGGAGCGGAAACACCGATCCGATCTCCTCGTTGCGGATTCCCAGCCGAAAATAGACCGACGGGCGTTTCTCGCTGTAGTAGCCAAAGTCGTCCGCGATCGTCCATCCGGGCGTGTTGAGGACGTTGTCGGCACCGATGCAGGCCTTGGCGCTGGCGGCAATCAGTTCAGTCATCTCGACGTCGTTAACGACACCCGGTTCGCCCTTGTGGATGTCGACCTCGACACGCGCGCCGTGGCTTGTCGCTACCCCATCGGCTATCGTACGAATGCGGCGCCAGGCCCGCTCGCGGGTGGCGTCGCTGCCGCTGCGGATGGTGCCTTTCAACGTGACCCTGCCGGCGGTGATATTGTAGGCGTTGCCGCCGTTGATGGCCGTCACGGAGATCACCAGCGGATCGTAGGGGTCGATCTCGCGTGAAACGATCTTCTGCAATTCGCTCACCAGGGAGCAAGCCACGGCCAACGCATCGACACCCTCATGCGGTTTTGCCGCGTGCGACGCCGAGCCGATGACGGCCACATCGAACGTGTCGCAGGCCAGAGTGTAGGGACCGGAGCCGACGGCGATCTTGCCGGTCGGTGTGTACGGATCGACGTGGACGCAGATGGCGGCGTCGATATCGTCGAGAAGCCCCTCTTCCACCACCCGCCTGCCGCCCGACGGTTCGTCCTCCTCCGACGGCTGGAAGATCAGGCGAACGGTACCGCCAAAACTCTCCCGCGACTGGTGAAGATGCGCGGCGACCGCGAAAGCCATCGATGCATGGGCGTCGTGACCGCAGGCATGCATCACGCCTGGATTCGTCGATGCATACTCGACGCCGGACTCCTCCTCGATCGGCAAGGCATCGATGTCGGCGCGAATGGCGATCTTTCGATTCGACGGCTTGCCGGTGCCGACAATATCGACGGCAAGGCCAAAGCCGGCGACGTCGCGAATGTCGGCAATTCCCTGATCCACCAGCATCTGCCTGAGATAGCGCTGCGTGCCGGCCTCCTGGTTCGAAAGCTCGGGATTGCGGTGCAGATGGCGGCGGACCTCGATCATCCGATCGAGAATTCCGGCGGCGATATCAGTCGTCACGGTTTTCGCAACACCATCCGCCGTGGCCGAACCCTCAGGATTTGACATGGATCTCTCGCGGGAACTTCGTCAGGGTCTCATGGCCGGTTTCGGTGACCAGGATGGTCTCGCTGATCTCGATGCCCCAGCCGTCCATCCACATGCCGAGGATGGAATGAACGACGTTGCCCGGTTCAAGCACGGTCTTGTCGCCCGGCCTGAGGCTGATCGTATGCTCGCCCCAGTCCGGCGGATAGGCGACCCCGATGGAGTAGCCGATGCGCGATTCCTTCTTCAGTCCATGGCGCTGGATGACCTTGCGCCAGGCGGCTTCGACGGCTTCGGCTGACGTTCCCGGCCTGACCGCGTCGAGCACCGCGTCCATGCCCTCGATCACCGCTTTTGCCGTGTCGGAAACATTTGTCGGCGTCTTGCCAAGCTGCATGGTCCTGGCGAGGCCTGCGGCATAGCGGCGGCAGACCCCGGCAAGTTCCAGCGCGATCGTCTCGTTTTCTCCGAACCGCCTGTCGCTCCACATGATGTGCGGCGCCGAGGCATTCTCGCCACCGAGGATCGTCGGCGGAAGCGCGGTGATGTCGCCGGCAAAATCCGGGCTGCCCGCTATCTGCGCCGCCTGGATGGCGGCGATAGCATCGCACTCGCGAACACCTGGCGCGATCACCTCGAAGGCCCGCGTGACGGCCGCTTCGGCCAGGGTCGATGCCTTGCGCAAATAGGCGATCTCGGGCGCTGATTTGACTGCGCGGATCCAGTTCACCAGCAGGTCGGCATCATGCCATTTCGCATTGGGAAGTCCGGCGACAAGCCGGGCGTGCGCCTTGGGGGAGAAATAATAGGCTTCGAGTTCGATGCCGATATGTCTGCTCCCCCAGCCCTTGGCGACGATCCAGCTCGCGATCCAGTCCATGGGATGGCGATCGACGCGCTGAACATGATCTTCCGGAAAGCCGACCACGTTTTCCGGTTTCATCCAGGCGGTCAGAAGACCGCCGGCCGCATCCATGGCGCGCCCGATCCAGACCGGCTCGACCTCCTCGATTGGAACCAGCACCACCTGCGGCGTGTAGAACGACCAGCCGTCATAGCCGGTGATGTAATGCTGGTTGGCAACGTCGTTGACGACAAGGAGCTCGAGATCGCGCTTCGCCATCTCGGTGCGGATCTTGCGAAGCCGCTGTTGGTACTCGTCGCGGGCAAACGGCAATTCAATCATCTTTGCTCCATGCTTTGTCAGATCAACGGTCGCGGGGTTCGCTCACCATTGAAGAGGTTTCACCATGGCGGCAATCGGCCAGGACGACGCGTGGGCAGGTCCTGGACCGAATACGCCCTCCACGGCCTTCCCTTGGAAAACCTCGCCATGAGTTTATTTTTGAATTCCATTTGACTGAATAAATAAGCGATGCGAAGCTACTCTCTCCTAAGGGGCGCAAGGCATGGCACTGCGGGGGACCAATCAGGAGTTCGGGCGGCCGTACAACCGGCGCATCGTGCTCGAGTCCATCCGCCTTCACGGCCCGATCGCGCGCGGCGAGATCGCCCGGCGCGTCGGCCTCACCGTCCAGACCGTATCGACCATCGTTCGCGAACTGGAAGATCAGGGCTACATCCTGTCGCTGCGCGAAGAGCCGAAGGGGCGCGGCCTGCCGCCGGCAACGCTGCGGATCAACCCCGAGGGCGGCTATGCCGTCGGCATCCACATCACTCCGCTTGGTATCAGCGCCGCCTTGATCAATCTGAGCGGCGACGTGATCGAGAGCATCTACCGCGAGGCGCCGAACGCGATGCCGGACCATGCCTTCGAGCTGATCGGGGCGATGGTGGTGGAATTGACCAGACTGCGGGCTGGCGGACGGGTGCTGGGCGTCGGCATGGCCCTGCCTGGCCCATTCGACGTGGAGTCCATGAGTTTCGTGGGGCCGACCACCATGACCGGCTGGAAGGATGTGGCGCTGCGCGAACGGCTGGCGGCCTCCACCGGATTGCCGGCCTTCTTTGAAACCGATATGGCCGCGGCCGCCATGGGCGAGCGCCTCTACGGCCTCGGCGCCCAGTTTTCCGAATATTACTATCTCTATTTCGGTGTCGGCCTTGGCGGCGTCATGGTTCATGACGGCAGCGCCTTGCGCGGCGCCTGGGGAAATGCCGGCGAGATCGGGCACATTCCCGTCATTCCGGGTGGCGAGGCTTGCCCGTGCGGCAACAGCGGCTGTCTCGAAAGATATTTGTCGCTCGAGGCGCTCCGGCGCTGGAACGGCAGCGAGGCGGATTGGGTCGCCGAAGTCGCGCCGATCTTTCACAACGCCGTCGCCGTCATCGAGAACCTGTTCGACCCGGAGACGGTCATCCTCGGCGGGCTGGCGTCCACCGACCTGCTCGAAATGCTGGCTGGTTCAGCCGGAGGCCTGCACAACTCCGTCTCGGCTCGCAAGGACCGCACCACGCCCAGGGTTGTGGTCGCACGCGGCGGGCAGCATTCCGTGCTGCGCGGCGCCGCCGCCCTTGCGGTTTCCGGGGTGCTGTCACCCCGCTTCGGGCAGATGTTCGCGGCCGAACGCGAACGCGAGCGCGACCTTCTCAAAGGCAGGGAGATTGCGGCATGAGTGAACCCCTGCTGGTGCTCGACAACGTCACCAAGAACTATGGCGCGATCGAAGCGCTCAAGGGCATCAGCTTCTCGATCGGCAAGGGCGAGGTCGTGGCGCTGCTGGGCGACAACGGCGCCGGCAAATCGACGCTGGTCAAGATTATCGCCGGCGGACTGGAGCCGACCTCCGGCCGAATGCTGTTCGAGGGCAAGGAGTTCCTTGCCCGGTCGCCCGCAGAGGCCAAGGCAGCCGGCATCGAGACCGTCTACCAGGACCTGTCGCTGTGCACCAATGTCGACGTGGTCGCCAATTTCTTCATGGGCCGCGAAATCACCAGGAAGGTTTTTGGCATTCCCGTGCTCGACGAGCGCGCCATGGAAGCCGTCGTCGGAAAGGCGCTGGCCAGTGCCGGCACCCGCATTCCCTCGCTGCGCGCCAATGTCGAGCACCTTTCGGGCGGCCAGCGGCAAGCCATCGAGCTCAACCGGTTCGTGCATTGGGGCGGCAAGCTGGTGCTGCTCGACGAACCGTTCGCAGCGCTTGGCGTCGAACAGACGCGGCGCGGTCTCGACATGATCCGCCAGGTGGCGAACCAGGGCATCGGCGTCGTCATCATCACCCATATCATGCAGCAGGCCTTCCAGGTCGCCGACCGGATCGTGGTGATCCGGCAAGGCGTTGTGGCCGGCGATGTCGCGCGCAACAAAACAAGTCCCGATGCGGTGATCAACATGATCACCGGTGAAACGCTTGCCGGTGCCGGACCGACAGGCTGAGGGACAAAGAGGGGTCCGGCTTAAGAGGAGCGAACGACATGAAGCGAATACTTCTTGCTGTCTTCGGTATCCTTGCACTGGCCTTTGCCACGCTCACGCCGGCATTCGCCCAGTCCAAGGGTATCGTCTACTATATGGTGCCGACCCTGCTGGACGAGTTTCAGACCGGCTCGGTGAGCGCGCTGGAACTGTTCCTGAAGCAGACCGGCTACGAGATGAAGACGCTGAACGCCGACAACAAGACCGACGCCCAGCAATCGCAGATGAACGATGTCATCGCGCTGAAGCCGGCGGCCATCATCCTGGCGGCAGTTGACTTCAATGCCCTGAAACCGTCGATCGAGGCAGCCCGCGCCGCCGGCATCCCGGTGGTCGAGTTCGACCGCCAGATCACCTCGACGCCATCCGACTTCACCTCTGTCGCCGGAACGGTCGAGATCGGCTACGTCGCCGCCGACCAGGCCGAGAAGCTGCTGAAGGCAAAGCACGGTTCGGTGAAGGGCAAGGTCCTGCAGGTGCTCGGCGATCCGGGCGACCCCTATACGCTCGACATCCAGAAGGGCTTCGAGGAGAAGATGAAGGCGTTTCCGGACGTCAAGATCATCTCGCTTCCGGCCATGCAATGGGAGGCCAGCAATGCCGGCACAATCGTTGCCGACCAGATGCTGGCGAACCCCGACATCGACCTGATCTTCAGCCATGCCGCTCACCTTTCGGTCGCCGCCGTCGCCTCGCTCGAGGCGGCCGGCAAGAAGCCGGGCGACGTTATGCTGATGAGCTCGAACGGCGCGCCGGTCGGCCTCGACCTGATCCGCAAGGGCTGGCTCAACGCCGAAATCGAGCAGCCGCTCTACGCGCAGGCCGCGGCTGTCGCCATGTTCATGGACAAGATCGTCAAGAAGCAAGAGATCAAGCCCGGTGAATACGACGTGCTCGGCTTGAAATCGACCGTGACCAAGGAAGCCTGGGGTCCGAACATCAAGATCCCCGGTGCCGCCATCACCAAGGAAAACGTCGACAATCCGGCCTTCTGGGGCAACCAGAAGCCACCGACGGACACCGTCAAGTCGGTCGAATAGTCATTGAAAGCGCTCCGGGCCGTAACGGCCCGGAGCCTGCCCCTTCACACCGCCGCGTCCGAAAGGCCGTGGCGAATTTGAATCCGCGCCTTAACCCGACGAAATCGAGTTGATTTCGCGGGGCGCCAACCGGATCAGCCCATGAACCCGCGCACACGCAAAGCCCTGGAGTTCGTACTCGACAACCTCGTCTGGTTCATGCTGCTGTTCGTGCTGGTGGTCTTCTCCATCTTCGTCCCGAACTACTTTCAGCTCGGCATTTTCGCCAACATCATCGAGGCTTCCAGCGTGCTCGGCGTCATGTCGATCGGCCTGGCGCTGGTGATCATCGCCGGCCACATGGATCTGTCGGTCGAATCCGTCGCAGCGCTCAGCGCCATGGCGGTCGGCATCCTGTTTTGCTCGTCGGGCATCGGCATGGGCGTGCAGCTGCATCCCGAATGGCTGATGGTTCCGGTTTCGCTGCTGCTGGCGCTGGCAGTCGGTGGCCTCATCGGCGCCTTCAACGGCTATCTGGTGGTCAAGGTGAAGATGAGCGCCTTCATCATCACGCTGGCGTCCTACATCTGGGTGCGCGGCCTCGTGCTGGTCGTGTCGGGCGGCCGCTCGGCGCAGGACCTGGCGCCGGCCATCCGCTGGTTCGGCATCCAGCGCCTGGTCGGCCTGCCGCTCACCGCCTGGATCGCGGTTGGCTGTTTCGTGGTCTTTTCGCTGATCATGGCCAAGACGCCGTTCGGCCGGCATCTGGTGATGATCGGCGGCAACGAGACGGCGACGTTCCGCGCCGGCATCCGGGTGAACCGCAATCTCATCATCGCCTTCGTTCTCGCCGGCGCCATTGCCGGCCTTGCCGGCTGGCTGCTGGCGATCCGCACGTCGGGCGCCACCGCCAATCTCGGCGTCGGCCTGCTGTTCAACGCGTTCGCCGCGGTCGTCATCGGCGGGGTCAGCCTGAAAGGCGGTGTCGGCACCCTCCCCGGCGTCTATGCCGGCGTGCTTTTGCTCTCGGCCATCAACACGGCGATCAATTTGATGGGCCTGCCGGCCAATTTCACCCAGGTCATCCACGGCCTGCTGGTGCTGGCGGCCGTGCTGCTCGACGCCTTCAAGCAAACCATTCGCCAAAGACTCGCATGACAGGACGGCTCGCATGACCAATCGGTTACAAGACAAGGTAGCGCTGATCATCGGCAGCGCCCGCGGCATCGGCAAGGGCATCGCGCTACGCTTTGCCGAGGAAGGCGCGAGGCTGGTGCTCGCCGACACCGAGGTCGAGGCCGGGCAAGCCACCGCTGGCGAGTTGGGCGTCCCCTTCATCCGCACCGACATCTCGCAAATGAGCGACGCCGAGGCCGCCGTGGCGCTGGCGCTCAAACTCCATGGCCGCCTCGACGTCATCGTGCAGAATGCCGGCATCTATCCCTGGCAGCTGATCGAGAACACCAGCACTGATGACTGGGACCGCGTCATGGCGGTCAATCTGCGCGGCACCTTCAATGCCAGCCGCGCGGCCCTGGTGCCGATGAAGGCGCAAGGCTTCGGCCGCATGCTCTACACCTCGTCCATTACCGGCCCGCATGTCACCAGCCCGGGCCATGGCCACTATTCGGCCAGCAAGGCCGGCATCAACGGCTTCATCCGCGCCGCGGCACTGGAATTCTCCGGCTACGGCATCACCGTCAACGGCGTCGAGCCCGGCAACATCCTGACCGAAGCCATCGAGCTGCATCGCGGCGCGGCTTACATCAAGAACATGGAGGACTCCATTCCGCTCGGCCGCCTCGGCAGCCCGCGCGACGTGGCCAATGCCTTCCTGTTCCTCGCCTCCGACGATGCCAGCTATATCACCGGCACCACCATCGTCGTCGACGGCGGGCAGTTGCTGCCGGAGGGCAATGACTTCCGGCTCCTGCCGCCTTGATCACAACACGCTCTCAATCGACTTGATTCAGGTTCCAAGCTTGGGTGCACTGCGCTTTGTGACGGCCGAAGCAAACTTGACGTCGCCGGTTGGCGAGACCGAGAACCGGTACGCTTCGTTCATGAATTTCTTCCCTGAATGGGTGAATGCCAGGACGCGCTCGCCGTCGGTTCGAACGTGCGCAATGCCGAAATTCGTTCGCTCGAACGCGAAGACCTTGTCCGTCGGCTTCTGTGGGTCGACGACGTATCCGAGGGTTTTGAAAAAGGCCGCCAGTTCGGTGCAGAATATCACGGCTGGGGTCGTTCTGGAGGCTTTGCCCAGTGCTGCCATCAGCGTGGCGCGAGGATGAATGTACTCTTTGGCTTCGCTTTCGTCGCCGGACGAAATCAGCGACACCACTGCGCCAATTTCCTTCAGCAGCTCCATGTCAAAGTCGGCAGAACCGTGGTGTGGCGCCTTCAACACCTCGGCCCGAAGAGCGGCGGACGGCATCGCTTCGCGCATCCTTTGGCTGGCCTGTTGGTTCAGGTCTCCGGTGAAAAAGAACCGCACATTGCCGAATCTCAGGCGGAAGTTGATCGAATGGCCATTGATCGTGTGGGAGGCGGAAAGACTGCCCTGTTTCGTGGCAGGGTTAGTTCCCAGCATCAGATTCGCGTCGTCCGGTGGCGCGCGCAAGAAGCGAAGTGCAGGGTTGCCTGACACCGACTCGACGATTGGCCCAAGCAGTTCCACCTGGATCCCTTCCCCGGACAGGAAATCGAAGGCTCCAACGGCCAGATGATCCAGCCGACGTTTCTCGATCGGACTCCCCGTCACCTGTTGTACCCGCGGCTCCCAGGCGGAAAAGGTTTCGACCCAGGCGTCAAACTTGGAGTTGCGTTCTCCCTTGGGAACCGATGCCTGATCGTCGACCAGGCCGGTGATGAAGGTATCCGAGCCGACCTTTGTCGTCGGCCCGA
The DNA here is from genome assembly GCF_040318635.1 of Mesorhizobium sp. M1066. Taxonomy (NCBI): domain Bacteria; kingdom Pseudomonadati; phylum Pseudomonadota; class Alphaproteobacteria; order Hyphomicrobiales; family Phyllobacteriaceae; genus Mesorhizobium; species Mesorhizobium sp. M1066. Next base: position 119,275 of record NZ_JAMYMR010000004.1, on the reverse strand, counting down.
ACATCTCGCCCTCCGGGCGTTTCTTTCCGGAACTATCGTTGGACGTCCGTTTGACAATACCGTTGTGATATATGCGCTTTGGCGCGACAAAAATGCGCTTTCCCACGCGCGCATCGGTTTCCGATTTTCGCAGTTCGCTCAAACCTTCAAAGTGATCTGCGTCCCCGTGGGTTATCAAAATGAGTTCCACGACCAGCGGATCCGCTTCGCTTGTCCCGGGAAACCGAGCATTCGCATGCCGGGCAAAGAGCTGATTATCGCCGCCGTCGATAAAGACCACTCTTCCTTCCGGCGTTTCCAAGATCAAACCATCGCCTTGCTGCACGTCAACCATCGACAGCCGAAGGATCCCACTATTCCGCATGGCGGTTCGGGCATCTATAATGCCTTCATCGATCTTTCCACGGGCGCCGTGAATCGCAACCCGCAGCGTCTTCGGCGTTGACGACAGAATCTCACACTTGTCGCCCCAATAATATTGCGCCTCCGTGTTGTTATCCCGCCTCAAATTTACAATGTCGTCATCCAGGTAGTTGAACAAAGCTCCCTCCCCAATTGATTACTCCCGATCAGCTTCCAGACGAACCGAACTCTCATAAGTTGCACAGAACACAAACGCATCTCAAGGGTTATTTATCGGATGCTAATCAACGGAGGTGCTTGCGAATGGTCGACAACATCAGAACCAGTCATATTTATCAACGGGCTCATGCTTTGGCGGAGGGCGGTGTCCACCCAGCCGAGATCGTGGCCACATTGCTGGCCGAGGGTTATCCGGAAGCTGCCGAGCTGTTGAACTCCAAAAAACATCCATGCCGACCTGCGCCGGGTTTGTGATGCAGCGGCTGATGGACGGCCAGCCACTCCATACCGTGGGCTTCGCCACTGACGCGGCAGTGGATGGATGATGTGATTGGAATGGTGGGCGATGACGGGCTCGAACCGCCGACATCTTCGGTGTAAACGAAGCGCTCTACCAACTGAGCTAATCGCCCGCTCCGGGCCGGACCTTTAAGCGGTCGGCACCGGCTTCGCAAGGCCAAATGAGCGCAGGACGCCCTGGTTGCATGCCGGTTTTGCCAACAAAACGCCGGCTGTCAAAAAACCTTCTCCTGTTTGCTGTTATGCTGTCCTGTCGCGCTTGACACCCGGTGGCGAACCCCTTATCCAGCGCCCCAACGACGAACACGGCTGACACGTGTTCGCCATGCGCGGGTGTAGCTCAGTTGGTTAGAGTGCCGGCCTGTCACGCCGGAGGTCGCGGGTTCGAGCCCCGTCACTCGCGCCATTTCTCCCAAGGGTATCAAGTCCTTGGCTTCGGAGAAATGTCGACATTAATTGTCAAAAATCTTCTTGGATGAGGCAACTCGGATTGTCTCGTATCTGAGTTGAATCTCCCAAGCATGGACGCAAGAACGCCTCGGCATTGACGACGTCACGCTCTGGTCGCGTTCACCGGCGCAAAGCAAGGCGCCGCCCAATCTTGTCGGTGGCCCCCCGCTGCGCGCCTGTCTCCGCTCCCATCGAAGCTACAACGTGCCCAAAAAAGTCATCATGGCTGCACGTACCTGTTAGCCCGATCAGGACATCCATCGAAAATTGTGAGAAGAAGGTCGGGCTAAGACGGTCAAAAACGGAAGCTTTGTTCATGAGCGATCACCCCAGCCTGAATCTTCTGGAGACAACACTTGCCGCCGCCAAGCAGGATCAACGGACTCTGGACGAGCAGCGGCAAAGCACTACGCCGCTTGTGGACGGCATGTCTTTTTTCGACAGCATCCGGCACAATGACGACCGCGGCAGCGTCACCGAGATCTATGACCCGCGCTGGGGTTGGCATGCCGACCCGCTGGTCTTTTCCTACATGTTCACAATTCGCCCTGGCGTGGTGAAAGGGTGGGGCCTGCACAAGCTGCATGAGGACCGCTATTTTGTGATCAGCGGCGAGATGGAACTGGTCCTTTATGACCCCCGCCCCGAATCCAGCACATATGGCAAGGTTTCGAAGGTTTACCTCTCCGGCAATCATCCACGTCTAGTCAACATTCCGAAATTTGTCTGGCATGCCGACAGAAACATCGGAACATCCGATTTGGTCGCCATCAATTTCCCGACGATACAATACGACCACGCAAATCCCGATAAGTACCGCCTGCCGATCGATACCGATCTCATCCCCCATGATTTCGGCAGCGCGAAGGGATGGTGAGCAAGCCCCGCTTTTCCATCCTCATGCCGACGCACTCGCGCGTGGATGTCATCGGTGTGGCTATCCAATCGGTGCTGGACCAGACCGTCGATGATTTTGAATTGCTGGTCGTCGGCGACGGCTGCGCGGCCGGCACGGCCGAGGTGGTCGAAGCCTTCCATGACAGCCGCATTCGTTTCTTCGATCTCCCCAAGGCGCCGAACTTCGGCTACGCGAACCGCAACATCGTGCTGCGTGAGGCACGCGGCGAGTTGATTGGCTTTGCCGCCGATGACGACCTCCTGTTTCCGGATCATTTTGAGATCCTGGCGGATGGCCTCAAAACTGGAGCTGCCATCGCGTACAGTCAGGCGCTGTGGGTTTCCACCGATGGCATCGCAGCCCCCTTCCTGACCAATCTGGACCTGGCCGACGAGTTCAGGGTGTTCACTGAGGTCGGCAACACGATACCCGCCAGTTGCTTCCTGTATCGGGCCGATTGCCTGCCGTCGCGAGATGTCTGGCCCGAAGACGTCGCATCGGCCGGGGACTGGCAATTGTGGCGGCGAATCATGCGCGAGAATCCGCGAAACCCCTTCACCTATTGCCGCGTTCCAACCGTCCTGCATTTCAGCGCCGCATGGAAAAAATCACGGCACTCCGCAGTATCCCAACTCGCCACACTGCTTGATATCGCCGACAGAGCCGGCTGGTGGCCTTCGGCCTTGCGAGTCTGGATACCGAACGCCAGCAAGGAACAATCCGAATACTCGCGCCTCATGCGCGTTGATCCCAGGGCCTGGAGCGAGCAGATGCGCCGTGCCGTCGGGGATCTGGTAGCGCGCCTTGCCTGGGAGGATGTGCAGACGATCCGACCGATGCTTGCAGGCGCTGAAGCCGAGAAGGCGACATTGCATTCTGAAATCTCAAGGTTGCGCAGTGAGCTTGAGGCGGCTCACCAAAGCAGCGTCGGGCTGCAGAGCGCCGCTTCGGATGCCAGGAACGAGAAGGACGAGATCGAACAAAGGTTGCAAGCGTGCCAGCTGCAAGTCGCGGCCTTGCATCAGTCCAGAAGCTGGCGCTTCACAGGCCCGCTGCGCAATATCTCCACAAGCTTGCGTTCGAAAAAACCATAGGGCCTCAAGAACTGGCCGGAGGCGGCGTCAGCGGCCAGTCAGCCAAGCCGATCTGATCCCCAGCCAGCAGCGCCTCGACCTCCCGAAGCGTCGGCATTGACGGCGCGGTCCCTGGCCGGGTCACCGAAATGCCAGCGACGGCGCAGGCGAAGCGCACCGCCTGCAGCGGCTCCACGCCTCGCGACAGTGCTGCGGCCAGGCCGCCATTGAAGGCATCGCCTGCCCCCGTGGTTTCGGCCACCGGCCCGGCACTGACGGCTGGAACATGGTCGGAGCGGGTCTTCGAGTGCAAAAGCGCGCCCTTGTCGCCCAGCGTGACGATGACCGTGCCGACGCCCTTTTCAAGCAGCTTGTCCGCAGCGGCTCGCGCCTCTTCGACCGAGGACACCTTCATCCCGGTCAGTTCCTCCGTCTCGGTCTCGTTGGGTGTGAGGTAGTCGCACAGCGTGTAGATGCGGTCGGGAAGCTTTGCCGCCGGGGCCGGGTTGAGGATCGTCGTCACCCCTGCCCCACGCGCGATCTCCAGCGCCCGCATGGCTGCTTCGATCGGCTGTTCGAGTTGGGTGACAAAGACGCCGGCACCGCCGATCAGCCCGGCATTGGCCTCGATATCGGCTGGTGAGATCAGCATCGCGGCACCGGGGCTGACGATGATGGCGTTGTTGCCGGTGGTCTCCTCGACGAAGATGTAGGCGGCACCGGTGTAGCTTTCCGGCGTGTCGATGACGGCATTCTTGACGCCCGCCTGCGCCCAGGTCTGCCTGGCCATGTCGGCGAAGGGATCGACGCCGAGCCGGGTGAGGAAGGTGACGTCGGCGCCGAGCTTGCCGGCGGCCACGGCCTGGTTCGAGCCCTTGCCGCCCGGCCCCAGCGTGAAGGATGTGCCGAGGATGGTTTCGCCCATGCGCGGCTGCCGCTGCGCCCTGTAGGCGGTGTCGGCGACGAACACACCCAGGATGACGACCGGCTTGCTCGAAGCCATGCCGCTACTCCGCATCCGGCGGCACGACGCCCTTGCGGAAGGCGAAGCAGCCATAGAAGCGGCGCTCGCCGGTCTGGATGACACAATAGGCCTGCTTGGCCCGCTCGTAGAAGGCGTAGCGCTCGACCGCGATCATCGGCCAGGACTTGCCCTCGGCGTTGTCGACTTCCTTTTGCACTTCGCTTTGCACGGGCGGAATTTCGCTGGGCTTGCCGACGATTTCCATGCGCGCGGCCGAATCGTCGACGAACGTGTCCAGCGGGTAGAGCGACAGCACCGCCTTGACCACTTGCGCCGCCGAGGCATCGATGCGCAGCACGCGGCCGAGCGCCGTCTGGCGCGCCACCGAATCGGACGGAAAATTGGTGTCGGCGATGATCAGATCATCGCCATGCCCCATTGCCCGCAATGCCTGCAGCACGTCGGCATTGAGCAGCGGGTTGATGCCTTTGAGCATGGTATTCCTCGTGAGTTGGGATCAGAGACGCTTGCCGGTCTCTGCGTCGAAAAGATGGATCTGGTCGAGCCTTGGCTTCAGCTTGAGCGTGTCGCCCGGCTTGAAGTCGTGGCGCTCGCGAAACAGCGCCACCATCTCGCCTTCGCCGAAGCGCAGGAACACCAGCGTTTCCGAGCCGGTCGGCTCGACCACCGAAATCTTCGCCGGCACGCCATCGGGATGGATCTCGAGATGCTCCGGGCGTACGCCATAGACGACCGCCTGGCCGTCCTGCGCGGCATTGCCTGGTGCAATCGGGAACAGCGTGCCAGCGATATCGACACCAGGCTTGTCGCCCTTGCGCATCACTCCTTTGAGCAGATTCATCGAAGGCGAACCGATGAAGCCGGCAACAAACAGGTTGGCCGGTCTGTCGAACAGTTCGAGCGGCGCGCCGACCTGCTCGATGCGGCCGTCGCGCATGACGACGATCTTGTCGGCCATGGTCATGGCTTCGATCTGGTCGTGGGTGACGTAGATTGTGGTGGTCTTAAGCCGCTGGTGCAGTTCCTTGATCTCGGTGCGCATCTGCACACGCAGCTTGGCGTCGAGATTGGACAGCGGCTCGTCGAACAGGAAGACCTGCGGATTGCGCACGATGGCGCGGCCCATGGCCACGCGCTGGCGCTGGCCGCCGGAAAGCTGGCGGGGATAGCGCTTCAGATAGGGATTGAGGTCGAGGATGTCGGCGGCGCGCTTGACCCGCTCGGCGACCACGGCCGGATCGGTTTTCCTGAGCTTGAGCGCAAAGGCCATGTTCTGCTCGACCGTCTTGTGCGGATAGAGCGCATAGTTCTGGAACACCATAGCGATGTCGCGCTTGGCCGGCGGCAGATGATTGACGACGCGGTCGCCAATGGCGATCGTACCGGCGGAGACGGTCTCCAGCCCGGCCACCATCCTGAGCAGGGTGGACTTGCCGCAACCCGAAGGGCCAACCAGCACCACGAACTGTCCGTCTGCGATATCGACGCTGACTTCGTGCAGAACCTTGACCGTTCCAAAGGCCTTGGCCACCTTGCTGATCGCGACTTGCGCCATATCTCCCCCATCGGCTCCATTGGCCGTAGGCGCAGAAGCTAACCAACGCGACCTGCCAGGGCAAGTCGGTCTCTTATAGATAAAAACCCGCTCTCGTTGACACGGCGTTTGGTTGTGAGAATAGTGGCAGGCGCCGGTCAAAATGTTGGTACCCGATCCGCAGGGAATTTCAATCGACGCAGGGTGGGGTCCTGCCTAATTCGTTTCCGAACCGGGGAGCATCGTTGGCGCTCCAGCGTCCGACAGTTGGCCGATTTATTCACACTGAATGTTCTGGGAGGAATAGGCGATGAGAACGGGTCTTTACGACAAACTGGTTCGAGCCGGCGCCACAAGGCGCGATATATTGAAGGGTGCGGCCAGCATGGCCGCGATCGCAGCCGCATCCGGCGCCGGACTTGGCGCCTTGACGCGCCCGGCCTCCGCGGCAAGCGAATTGCGCACAAAAATCCTGCAGATCCCCGGCGTCGGCAAAGGCCAGCCGACGGACGCCGATTTCCAGAAGGTCGGTGAACTCTGCCTGGAGGCGACCAAGGCCAATGTCAAGGAAGGCGAATTCGCCGGCGTCGAGCTGACCTTCATGGGTCTCAACAACCAGAACCTGCACAATGTGCTGTTCCGCGGCTTCCTGAAGCCATGGGAGACCTACACCGGCGCCAAGATCAACTGGATCGACCTGGCGCAGGCCGATTACAACGCCCGCCTGCAGCAGTCGATCGCGACCGGCACCGTCGACTTCGACATCATCGAAATGGGCGCGCCGTTCGAAGGCGATGTCTGCGGCAAGGGCCTGACCTCGGAAATGCCCGACTGGGTCAAGACCCAGATCGATTTCGACGATTTGGTCAGCTATCTGAAGCCGCCGGTCGGCACCTGGGACGGCAAGCAATACCGCGTGACCGTCGACGGTGACGCGCACAACTTCAACTACCGCACCGACGTGTTCGCCGATGCCGACCTCGCCAAGGCCTGGAAGGACGGCGGCGGCGAAGGTGAATGGGGCGTACCGAAGACCTGGCAGCAGGTTCAGGCGGCGACCAAGTTCCTCAAGGGCAAGAAGCTCAAGGACCAGGACGTCTATGGCTATCTCGACGCGCCAAAGCCCTGGGGCGGCTTCGGCTTCTATTTCCTTGGCAGCCGCGCCACCGCTTATGCCAAGCACCCCGACGACAAGGCCTGGCTGTTCGACGCCGACACGATGAAGCCGCGCGTCAACAATCCGGCCTGGGTGCGCGCCATCCAGGACGTCATCGACGCGCTGCCCTCCGAACCCGCCGACCAGATCAACGCCGATCCGAACACGACCGCCTTCCAGCAGTTCCTGGCCGGCACCGGCTCGATGGTCACCTGGTGGGGCGATGTCGGCTCCAACGTCAAGACCAACGACTCTTCCGTCGTCGGCGACGTCACCGGCTTCTCGATCCTGCCTGGCTCGGACGATGTCTATAATGCGAAGACCGGCGCCTGGGACAAACTCGCCAGCGGCCCGAACTATGCGCCCAACTGCGCCTATCTCGGCTGGGGCGTCTATGTCATGGCCCGCGTCGATGCCGACGAAAAGAAGAAGAAGGCGGCATGGTCCGCCGCCGCTCATCTCGGCGGCAAGGACCTGTCGATCTGGACGGCGATGTATCCATCGGGCTTCCAGCCTTACCGCAACTCGCATTTCGACATTCCCGAATGGGTGGCGGCCGGCTACGACGAGGCGTTCATCACCTCCTACCTCAAGTCGGAATCCGACAGCTACAACCATCCGAACGCGGCGATCGAGCCACGCATCCCCGGCATCTTCCAGTACTACAGCGCCGCCGAGGACATCCTGGCCAACACTTTCGCCGGCAAGATGAAGGCGCAGGAAGGCGCCGACGCCATTGCGGCGGCCTGGGAGAAGCTGACCGACCAGATCGGCCGCGACAACCAGATCAAGCTCTACAAAGCTTCGCTCGGCATGTAGGCTGGCCTATGAACCGTGGTCCGGCTGCAACGCCGGACCACTTTAGACCGGCTCCGGCTCCTCGAGAGCCTTCAAACGGGCGAGATTTGTGGCTGACCAGACTTCGACCGCGAACCAGTGGCCGGCAGATGCCGGCCCTTCCGATCTGATCTCTCCAGGCCGCAAACGGTTCGGCTGGGCGCTGATGGCCGTTGCGACGCTTGGCCTGCTGGCGACGATCGTGCTGGAGATCCTCTACAAGGGCAGCGCCGATACGATCGGCTTCGAGACCTGGCGCCCTGTCGTCTATGCCTATGTTCTGTGGGGCGTGGCGATCGGCGTCGGCCAGGTGCTGACGCGCGGCGAGGACGGCCAACGTGCCCTGTTCCTGCTGCCGGCGCTGCTGTTCACCATCGCCATGGTGATCTTCCCGACGCTGTTCGGTTTCTACATCGCGCTCACCGACTGGAACCTCAGTTCCTTCAGTGGCCGCAAATTCAACGGGCTCGACAATTTCTGGCAGATGCTGGCCGATCCCTACTACCGCAACGCGCTGTTCAACATGGTGCTCTATGTGCTGGCGGTGGCGGTCGAATATGTCATTGCCTTCGGCCTGGCGCTGCTCCTCAACGCACAGATCCGGGCGCGAAAATTCTTCCGCGTCGTCTTCCTGATGCCGTTGATGCTGTCGCCGGTCGCGGTGTCGTGGATGATCGGCAAGTCGCTGATGGAATACCGGTTCGGACCGGCCGCAACGCTGGCCCGCCATCTCGGCTGGGAAAATCCGGCCTTCTTCTCCGACCCGATCATCGCGCGCATATCGATCATGATACTGGATGCCTGGACCTTCATTCCGTTCATGATGATCATGCTGCTGGCCGGGCTGCAGGCGATGTCGCGCGAGGTGCTCGAAGCCGCACGCGTCGACGGCGCCAGTGCGTGGCAGACCTTCTGGCAGGTCACTTTTCCGCTGATGCTGCCGGTGTCGGTGACGGCGGTGATCCTGCGCATCATCTTCAAGCTGAAGCTTGCCGACATCATCATTACGGTGACGTCGGGCGGCCCGGGCGGCGCCACCGATTCCGTGTCGAGCTTCATCTACCGCGAATATCGCGACCGTTCGAATGTCGGCTACGGAACCATGCTGGCGATGGCCTATCTGGTGATCATCGTCGTGTTCGTCACGTGGCTGTTGAAATTCGCCAATCGTTTTGTCCGAAATGTGAATTGAGCTGAGATGAGCGTTCAGACCACCGAATATGTCGCCTCAGAGATCCGCTCGCCGGCGAGCTTCCTCGCCAGCCGCGTCTTCATCTATGGGGCGCTGGCCTTCTGGGCGTTCATCTGCCTGTTCCCGATCTACTGGACGATCACGACCTCGTTCAAGACCGCGGTCGACGTCACCCAGGGCCATCTCATCCCCTTCGTCGACTTCCAGCCGGACTGGAAGGGCTGGCGCTCGCTCGGTCTGTCGCCGGACTCGATCTTCCAGACCTCGACGGTGCGCGAGGAGTTCCTCAAGCGCTTCATGAATTCGGTGATCACCTCGGTCGGCGCGTCGAGCCTCGCCATCGTCATCGGCAGCCTCGCCGCCTACGGGCTCACCCGCTATCGCTATCATTTCGCCTGGTTCAGGAACGAGGATATTTCGTTCTTCTTCCTGTCGCAGCTGATCCTGCCGCCGGTGGTGCTGGCGCTGCCTTTCCTGGTGCTCTACCGGGAGGTCGGCCTGCTCGACACGCGCGTCGGGCTGATCCTGCTCTACACGCTGATGGTGCTGCCGATCGTCATCTGGATCATGCGCGACCAGTTCAACTCGATCCCGGTCGAGCTCGAGGAAGCAGCGCTTGTCGACGGGCTGTCGATCTGGGGCGCCTTCTTCCGCATCGTCATGCCGATCGCGCTGCCGGGCATGGTCGCCGCCTTCATCCTGGCGATGGTGCTGTGCTGGAACGAGTATTTCTTCGCCGCCCTTTTGACCTCGACCGACGCCAAGACGATCCCCGTCATGGTGGCAAGCCAGACCGGCTCGCAAGGCATCAACTGGTGGTCGATGGCGGCGCTCGCCACGGCGGCCATCGCGCCGCTCGCCGTCATCGGCATCGCATTGGAGCGCTATCTGATCATGGGCATGACCGCGGGAGCGGTGAAGTAGGGCGAGTGGCGCCAGGCTCCATCACTTCGTCATCCTAGGGCGGAGCAAGCTGCGGTCACGGCATGGATCCTAGGGTCTCCGCGACGTCGCTTCGCTCCTGCTTCGCCCTAGGATGACGAACTACCAAAGCCGCCCGACAATCTCGTAGCTAGCTCCTCAGGATCGTGCGCAGGTGATCGAGGATCATAGCCACGCCCTTCTGCCCAAGCTCCGCCGAAGCATCCGTGGCGCTCGCCGTGTACCAGCTCTTGTTGTCCTCGAAGTGACCGGCATCGACAGCCTCCGGGCATAGCGCCAGCATCAGCGATGTCTCGCCGATGCCGGCATGGTCGAACGGGTACTTGCCGTTCATGTCAGCCGGCATCAGCGGATGAACCTGTACCCAGTTGAAGAAATTTTCACCCGCGGCGTGCCCGGAATAGTAGTCGGCCATCGCTTGCGAACCCCACCAGCCCTCGCCGCGCTCCTTTTCGAGGAAGCGGAAGATCGCCTGGCGGCCGGCGGTCTTGAACGCCAGATCGGTCGGCATGCCGGCGGCGAAATTCTCGGTCTGGTGGTGGATGATGGCGTGGATGTTGCGAAAGCCGATGCGCAGCAGGCTGTAGAACAGCTCCTCGCCGAACGGCGCCAGCGCATTGCCGCCGACCTGCACCGAGCCGCTGCCTTCCGGCGGCGCCACCGCGTAGCTCGCAGCACCGTAGTAGAAGGGTGGCAGGATGACGACGTCCCTCTCCTTCTCGAACAGCTCCAGCGTCTTGACGACGGCCAGCGTGTCCATGCCGACGGCCATGTGCTCGCCATGGTATTCGAGCACGCCAAGCGGCAGAGCGACCGGCCAATTCTCGGCGATCGCCCTGCGGATCTGGTGTGGCAGCATCAGTTCGTAGCGCATGATCTATTCCATGTTGGTGTGGCGGGCGCGCATCGCTTCGGGCGACGCGCCACTCAATTCCCTGAGCTTCAGCACCATCACCTCGAACAGCAGGAACAGCGCGCCTTCGAACACCGAGCCCATCGGCAGGACCGATGTTTTTTGCGCCCCCTGATCGTTGGCCATGGTCTGCGCGGGAATGAGCAGGGTGAAGTCGGCAAGCCTTGCCGCGCTGGCTTTGGCCTGGGCGGTCAACAGGAGATTGGCTGCACCTGCTTGGCGCGCGATCTGCATCAGGGTCAGCACGGTCGAGGTCTCTCCCGGCCCGGAGCTGACCAGGAAGACATCGCCCTGCCCCAGCGGCGGTGTGTTCATGTCGCCGACCACGGAAACCGGCAGGCCCAAATGGTAGAGCCGCATGGCAAAACCCTTGACCTGCAAGGCCTCGCGGCCGCAGCCATAGACGACGATCTGTCGCGCGCCGGCCAGCATTTTGCAGGCGGCGTCGATCCGGCTTTCGTCGATGCGTGCCAGCACGCCGCCGAGCTCCTCAAGCGCGGTCTCGAACAGGCTTTTGCTCTTGTTGCTCACCGCAAACCTGCCATCAAAAATCACCCCTGGGATTTGCCGCTCTTGCTGCTACGAACAGCTTGATTTCGTTCATGCTAGCAACCGCGAAAATGCGTGTCCAACGCGCAGCGATGCTTTTGCCTGATCACAGGCGTGATAGTGTCATGTCAGACAAATCAAGCGAGGCAGACGGCAGCATATGAAGACACGGCATTTCGACCGCATCGGCAATGGCGGCATCAGTTTCACCGAGCTCGGCTTCGGCACGGCGCCGCTCGGCAACCTCTACCGTGCCGTCTCGGACGAGGACGCCAACGCCACGCTGGAGGCCGCCTGGGCGACCGGCTGCCGCTACTACGACACCGCGCCGCTCTATGGGCTCGGCCTCTCGGAAACGCGGCTCAACCCGTTCCTGCGCGGCAAGAAGCGCGACGACTATGTGCTGTCGAGCAAGGTCGGCCGCATCATGCGCGCCTGCCCGCCCGAAGAGCGCACCGGCATCGGCAAATTCTTCGACACGCCGTCGCGCCGCGAAGTGTACGACTACAGCTATGACGGTGTCATGCGCTCGTTCGAAGCCTCGCTTGAGCGCCTCGGCGTCGACCGGATCGACATCCTTTTCGTGCACGATGTCGACATCTTCACGCATGGCAGCAAGGAAGCCTCCGACCGGCGCATCGAGGAGTTCATGCGCTCGGGCTATTACGGCTTGCTGTCGCTGCGCGACCAGGGCGTGATCAAGGCGTTCGGTGGCGGCATCAATGAGTGGCAGGTCGCGCAGACGCTGGCCGAGCGCGGCGACTTCGACCTGTTCCTGCTGGCCGGGCGCTATACGCTCCTGGAACAGGAAGCGCTGACGTCCTTCCTGCCGCTCTGCCAGGCACGCGGCATCGGCATCGTTCTCGGCGGCCCCTACAACTCCGGCATCCTGGCGACCGGACCGAAGCCCGGCGCCTACTACAACTACTCCGAAGCACCTAAGGACATCCTCGACCGCGTCGGCGGTATCGAGAGCGTCTGCAAGCGCCATGGCGTGCGGCTGATCGAGGCCGCCCTGCAATTCCCGCTGCTGCACCCTTCGGTCGTCTCAGTGGTCCCCGGTGGCCAGCGGCCGAGCGAAGTCGAGAGCAATCGCTCGCTGCTCGATGCGAAACTGCCCGCGGCGCTTTGGGCCGATCTCAAGAAGGAAGGTCTGATGCGCGCCGAGGCGCCGACCGCATAAGCCGGCCGCCGTCGCGTCAGCGTCTGGCACAAAAATGAAAAGCCAGGCAAGCCCGGCTTTTCTGGTCTCGTGTACCCGCGCAGGGCGTAGAAAATGAAAAGCCGGGCAAGCCCGGCTTTTCTGGTCGTGTGTACGTGCGTAGGCCACGAAAATGAAAAGCCGGGCAAGCCCGGCTTTTCTGGTCTCTGAAAAGAAAAAACGCTTAGTTGACTGCGTCCTTGAGGCCTTTGCCGGCCGAGAACTTCGGCACGGTACGCGCCGGGATCTTCACTTCGGCGCCGGTCTGAGGATTGCGGCCGGTCGAGGCGGCACGCTTTGACACGGTGAAATTGCCAAAGCCGACAAGCCGGACATCGCCGCCCTTCTTCAGTTCGCCGGTGATGGTGGAAAATACCGCATCGACCGCCGACTGCGCGTCACCCTTCGAAATGCTCGCGGCGTCGGCGACAGCGGACACCAGTTCGTTCTTGTTCATAAAAATTCCCTTCCATGAGAACACCGGAACTATCGACTCATCCGGCAGGAAACGGACTTTAGAAAGAAGCGCTCCCGCAACCAAGTCGAAAAGGCAGGAAAAAAGCGGAAAAAGCCCGGAAATGCTGGGTTTTTCACATGAAAAAGCCGGGCTCGAGGCCCGGCTCTCCGTTTGTGCGCTGCAACCTTGACGAAAACCAATGCATGGCCCTGAAAACCGTAGCCGGTTTTCGGCAGGGGCCATGCACAAGTCTGAGCGTTAGAGCGTCCTTTGTGCGTCCAGATGGACGCCCGGAGCTCTAATGCGCCAGGGACTTTCCAGCGTCGTCGGCACTGTCTGTCGCGGCCGGCGGATTGACCGGTTCGACCCATTCGATCGGCTCCGGCATACGCACCAGCGCGTGCCGCAACACCTCGCCGACACGTGAGACCGGAATGATCTCCATGCCGTTCTTCACATTGTCCGGAATCTCCGCCAGGTCCTTGGCATTGTCTTCCGGGATCAGCACCTTCTTGATGCCGCCGCGCAGTGCGGCGAGCAGCTTCTCCTTGAGCCCGCCGATCGGCAAGATGCGGCCGCGAAGCGTTATCTCGCCGGTCATCGCCACATCCGCCCGGACCGGAATACCCGTCAGTACCGACACAATGGCTGTCGCCATGGCAGCACCTGCCGACGGGCCGTCCTTCGGCGTGGCGCCTTCCGGCAAGTGCACGTGGATGTCGCGCTTGTCGAACAGCGGCGGCTCGATGCCGAAATCGACGGCGCGCGAGCGGACATAGGAGGCCGCCGCCGAAATCGATTCCTTCATCACGTCGCGCAGGTTGCCGGTCACCGTCATGCGGCCTTTGCCGGGCATCATGACGCCTTCGACCGTCAGCAGTTCGCCGCCGACTTCCGTCCAGGCAAGGCCTGTGACGACACCGACCTGATCGTCAGCCTCGACCTGGCCGAAGCGGTAGCGCTGCACACCAAGGTAATCGGAAAGGTTCTCCGCCGTGATGCTCACCGTCTTCTTCTTCGTCTTCAGGATCTCGGTCACCGCCTTGCGCCCGAGCTTCATCAGCTCGCGCTCCAGGCTCCTGACGCCCGCTTCACGGGTGTAGGTCTGGACGATGGCGCGGATCGCGTCCTCACCGACGGAAAACTCCTTCGGCTGCAGCGCGTGATCGCGGATCACCTTCGGCATCAGGTGCCGCTTGGCGATCTCGATCTTCTCGTCCTCGGTGTAGCCGGCGATACGGATGATCTCCATTCGGTCCATCAAGGGCGCCGGGATGTTCAGCGTGTTCGCCGTCGTCACGAACATCACGCTCGACAGGTCGTATTCGACCTCGAGGTAATGGTCCATGAACGTCGAGTTCTGTTCCGGATCGAGGACCTCGAGCAACGCCGATGACGGATCGCCACGGAAGTCCTGGCCCATCTTGTCGATCTCGTCGAGCAGGAAGAGCGGATTGGACTTCTTAGCCTTCTTCATCGACTGGATGACCTTGCCAGGCATCGAGCCGATATAGGTGCGCCGGTGGCCACGAATCTCGGCCTCGTCACGCACGCCGCCAAGCGCCATGCGGATGAATTCGCGACCGGTCGCCTTGGCGATCGACTTGCCGAGCGAGGTCTTGCCGACGCCGGGAGGGCCGACGAGGCACAGGATCGGCCCCTTCAGCTTCTTCTGGCGGCTTTGCACGGCGAGATACTCGACGATGCGCTCCTTGACCTTGTCGAGGCCGAAATGATCGGTGTCGAGCACGTTCTGTGCGAAAGCCAGGTCCTGCTTGACCTTGGAGTTCTTGCCCCACGGAATCGACAGGATCCAGTCGAGATAGTTGCGCACGACGGTCGATTCAGCCGACATCGGCGACATCGTCCGGAGCTTCTTCAACTCGGCTTCCGCCTTTTCGCGGGCCTCCTTGGAGAGCTTGGTCTTCTTGATGCGCGCCTCGATCTCGGCGGCCTCGTCGCGGCCGTCCTCGCCTTCGCCGAGCTCCTTCTGGATCGCCTTCATCTGCTCGTTGAGGTAGTATTCGCGCTGCGTCTTCTCCATCTGGCGCTTGACGCGCGAGCGGATGCGCTTCTCCACCTGCAGGACGGAGATTTCGGCTTCCATGAAGCCCATAGCCTTTTCCAGCCGCTCCTTGACCGAGAGCGTGGCCAGCATTTCCTGCTTCTCAGGGATCTTGATGGCGAGATGCGAGGCAACCGTGTCGGCGAGCTTGGAATAGTCGTCGATCTGGCTGGCAGCGCCCACCACTTCCGGCGAAATCTTCTTGTTCAGCTTGACGTAGTTCTCGAAGTCGGTGACGACCGAACGCGCCAGCGCCTCAACCTCGACCTCTTCCTCTTCCGGCTCGACCAGCGCCGCGGCGCGGGCCTCGTGGAAGTCGGGACGGTCGGTGAACGAGACGATCTTCGCACGCGAAGCGCCCTCGACCAGAACCTTGACGGTGCCGTCGGGCAGCTTGAGCAATTGCAGCACATTGGCGAGCGTGCCGATGTCGAAGATGGCATCGGGCTCGGGATCGTCGTCGGCGGCATTCATCTGGGTGGCAAGCAGGATCTGCTTTTCCTGACCCATCACCTCTTCCAGCGCCTTGATCGACTTCTCACGCCCGACGAAGAGCGGCACGATCATGTGCGGGAACACCACGATGTCGCGCAGTGGGAGAACTGCGAAGACGCCGTCGCTGGGTGCCTTGGATACTTTGGCCATTGTCCAACCTTTCATGTCGCGGCCGCCAATCAGCCAACCGCGAATCTTATATTAACGACCGGGGATCGTTCCGCCTACCACCGTTTGTGACGGGAGTTTTACAGCACAGAAATCGGGCACCTCGGCCTTCTCCAGTTAGTTGGATGCACGACCCCCAAAGATCAAGGGGCGCGTCCAAATCCGCACTTCCAACCCGTCCGCGAGTGACACATTTGCGACGCCAAGCCGTACGCCGCGCAAAACCCCTGCGCGACAGCAAAACGGCGCCTTGCGGCGCCGTTCCAGAATTTCGCTGCGGGCTCATGTCAGGCGCTGACATTGCCCTTCTTTTCCTTCTGCTCGGAGTAGATGTAGAGCGGCCGGGCACTGCCGGTCACCACCTCCTCCGAAATCACCACTTCGCGCACGCCTTCGAGCGCGGGAAGCTCGAACATCGTGTCGAGCAGGATCGCCTCCATGATCGAACGCAGGCCGCGCGCGCCGGTCTTGCGCTCGATGGCGCGCTTGGCGATCGCCGAAAGAGCGTTCTCGTGGAAGGTCAGGTCGACATTCTCCATCTCGAACAGCCGCTGATACTGCTTGACCAGCGCGTTCTTCGGCTCGGTCAGGATCTGGATCAGCGCCGGTTCGTCGAGGTCTTCAAGCGTCGCCAGAACCGGCAGACGGCCGACAAATTCGGGGATAAGACCGAACTTCAACAGATCCTCGGGCTCGACCAGGCGGAAGACATCGCCAGTGCGGCGATCCTCCGGCGAAGCGACGACCGCGCCGAAGCCGATCGAGGTTTTGCGGCCGCGATCCGAGATGATCTTGTCCAGCCCGGCGAAGGCGCCGCCGCAGATGAACAGGATGTTGGCTGTATCGACCTGCAGGAACTCCTGCTGCGGGTGCTTCCTGCCGCCCTGCGGCGGCACGGAGGCGACGGTGCCTTCCATGATCTTCAGAAGCGCCTGCTGCACGCCCTCGCCCGACACGTCGCGGGTGATCGAGGGATTGTCCGACTTGCGCGAAATCTTGTCGATCTCGTCGATGTAGACGATGCCGCGCTGAGCGCGCTCGACATTGTAGTCGGCCGATTGCAACAGCTTCAGGATGATGTTCTCGACGTCCTCGCCGACATAGCCGGCTTCGGTCAGCGTCGTCGCATCAGCCATGGTGAAGGGCACGTCGATGATGCGGGCCAGCGTCTGCGCGAGCAGCGTCTTGCCGCAACCGGTCGGGCCGATCAAAAGGATGTTGGACTTCGCCAGTTCGACATCGTTGTTCTTGCCGGCATGCGCGAGGCGCTTGTAATGGTTGTGGACCGCCACCGACAGCACGCGCTTGGCGTAGGGCTGCCCGATGACATAGTCGTCGAGAACCTTGAGGATCTCCTGCGGTGTCGGCACGCCTTCGCGCGACTTCACCATCGAGGTCTTGTTCTCCTCACGGATGATGTCCATGCAGAGTTCGACGCACTCGTCGCAGATGAAGACCGTCGGACCGGCGATCAGCTTGCGCACTTCGTGCTGGCTTTTGCCGCAAAACGAGCAGTAAAGCGTGTTCTTGGAATCGCCGCTGTTGTTGCCGACCTTGCTCATTTTCATGTCCTTTCATGGCCGCCCGCCGATGGTCTGGCTGAAAGGGCGCATACTCTATCTATCGCGGGAATCCGCCGCCGCCAGTGTTTCCCGGCTCCCGCAACGCATTCCGTACGAAACACAAATCAGAAAACGTGGCAATGATTCGCGACAACCCCGCATAAAGCTAAGCCGCCGAAACTCAACATAGCCTTAACGTAGGCAATCCTGTCCCCCGAGGGAACAGCCAATTGTGGCCGAAATGCCGCAAGACACACCAAAAGCGCGTGATGCCGCCATCCAACTGCCAATAAGCCCTTATGCCACAGCGCCTTCAGGCGGCTCGCGCGACGAAATGACCTTGTCGATGAGGCCGAAATCCCTGGCTTCGTCAGCGGTCATGAAATGGTCGCGGTCGAGCGTCTTCTCGATCTCTTCGTAGCTCTTGCCGGTGTGCTTGACGTAGACCTCGTTGAGGCGACGCTTCAGCTTGATGATATCCAGGGCATGGCGCTCGATGTCGGACGCCTGGCCCTGGAAGCCGCCGGAAGGCTGGTGAACCATGATGCGGGCGTTCGGCGTGGCAAAGCGCATATCCTTGTGGCCGGCGGTCAGGAGCAGCGAACCCATCGAAGCCGCCTGGCCGATGCAGAGCGTCGACACGGCCGGCTTGATGAACTGCATGGTGTCGTAGATCGCCATGCCGGAGGTGACGACGCCGCCCGGCGAATTGATGTAGAGGTTGATTTCCTTCTTCGGATTCTCGGCTTCGAGGAACAAAAGCTGCGCGCAGACCAGCGTCGCCATGCCGTCCTCGACCGGACCGGTGATGAAAATGATGCGCTCCTTGAGGAGACGCGAGAAAATGTCGTAGGCCCGCTCGCCGCGATTGGTCTGTTCGACCACCATCGGAACGAGGTTCATGTAGGTTTCGACGGGGTTCTTCATCAGTTGTCTCTTATCTCGCGGTGGGATTCCGGCGCCGGGAATGCTGGCGGATCGGGCAGAATCGGTTCTGGATCGTTATTCCGTAAATAGGATGCCGGCTCATCCTTGTGCAAGGCCGACCCCTCCTAGCCATCTGGGTAAGTCGAATCAAGCTTTCTGACCGAGGATTCGGGCCGACGGATGCTTCCGCGGGTCTGGAGCCGCATGGCCGGTCTCGCAAGGTAGCAGTTTCTTAACCGCGTCACTTAACGAAATGCGCCGAAACCGCTTTTCTCCGAAACGGCTTCCTCTACAATTCAACGTTGAACTTATGCGTAGAGTTCAACAGGGGGAGTGTCATGCCCGGGAAAACCGCATGCTTCACCATCGCCGGGCTGACCATGCTCGGCACGATTTCGCAGACGGCGGCCGGCGGCCGGGCCGTCGAATGCTATGAACCGGTCCGCAGTCCGGCCGTCTACGACACGGTCTATGAAGACGTGATGATCAGTCCGCCCGGCCAGCAGGTCGACTATATCGCCCCTATCTATGGCACGCGCGAGCGCGTCGTGATGACCGTTCCGGCGCAAGTGACCTACCAGATCGTGCCGGCCGTCACCCGCACCGTCTACCGCACGGTCCGGATCGATGGCGGCGGCTATTCCTGGGAATGGCGCGTCATCCGTGGCCGCAAGGTGCTGTGCAAGGTATGGCACAAGGCGCGCTACGAACGTGTTGCCAAAACCGTGGTGATCCAGCCCGAACGCATGCGGCGCGTGGTCATCCCCGCACAGTACGACAGGATCGCCCAGGAGGTGCTGGTGCAGCCCGAGCAAAGGCGCGTCATCGATGTTCCCGCCTCCTACCAGACCGTCGCGCGCCGCGTGCTGGTTCGCGAAGGTTCATCGGGCTGGCGGCGGGTGCATATTCCCAGGCATTGCCAGGATTAGCGAGCATAGCGTAACCTGCGTCGCAGCGGATCTCCGTAGGGCTGAGGGCATGCGCGACCTGGAAATTTCCAATCAGGAATTGTCAGACCTTGCCGAAGAAGCCTTGGCGCTTGCCAAAGGTTACTGGGCCTCCCTCGAGGAACGTCGGACGTATCCCACGACCAGCGGCAAACAGACGACCGAACTGTTCTCGCGGCCTTGGCAGGAGAGCGGCCGCGGACGGGAAGTCTTGCAGGATTTCAAGTCGATCGCGGAGCATGTGCGGCCTTCAACCGGCAGATTCTTCGGTTATGTCGTCGGCTCCGGCGAACCGGTCGGCGCGCTGGGGGAGCTGCTGGCTGCGGTGCTCAATCAGAATGTGACGTCGTGGCGGTCGGCTCCGGCTGCGACATCGATCGAACGCGCCGTGGTCGGGTGGTTGGCGGAGGCTGTCGGTTGCCCCGGATTTACAGGCAGCCTGTGCGGCGGCGGCTCGACGGCGAACCTCATGGCCCTGGCGATGGCGCGGGAAGCGAAGCTGCCAGCCAACGAAACAGGCGTGCGGCCCTGCGTGATCTATGCTTCCGAGCAAGTGCACATGTCCATTCCAAAGGCCGTCGCGCTGTTGGGGACCGGTAGAAAAAATCTCCGTTTGATCCCTGTCGACGACAAATTCAGGATGCGGACGGATGCCCTCCAGGCGGCTATCGCCGTCGACCGCGAGGCCGGAAACATGCCAATCGCCATCGTGGCCACGGTCGGCACCATCATCTCCGGTGCGATCGATCCCCTTCCCGAGATTGCAGACATCGCCCGGAGGGAGGCGCTGTGGATGCACGTCGACGGTGCCTACGGGGGGCTGGCGGCTCTTGCGGCGCCGGAAAAGTTTCAAGGGTTGTCTTCGGCGGACTCGCTGTCACTGGATGCGCACAAATGGCTCTATCAGCCACTCGATTGCGGCTGCCTGCTCTATCGTCACCCGGACATTGCGCGAAAGACTTTTTCGCACAGCGACGACTACGTCAGGATACTGAGCGATGACCCTACGGAAGCATTTGCGTTCTTTGAGGAGTCGATCGAACTCTCTCGACGCTTCCGTGCGCTGAAGCTCTGGATGTCGCTGCAGTATCACGGACGCCGCGCCTATCGCGAAGCCATCGCCCGCGATCTCCACCATGCCCAGATGTTGGCGCAGGCAATCGCGTCGCAGCCGGAGTTGGAACAGCTTGCGCCCGTATCGCTAAGCGCAGTCTGTTTCCGCCACCGCTCAAAGGACAATGAAGCGATCCTGCGCCGCGTGATCGCGCGCGGCCGGGTGTATCTGTCGAATGCGACGATCAACGGCCATTTCGCGCTGCGCGCGTGTTTCGTCAATCACCGAACGACCCCAGATGACGTGCAGGCGATTGTGTCCGAAGTCATTGCCGCCGCACACGAAATCAATCGCTGAGTGAGTCTTCAACCTGGCGGCGTTCAGGCCACTTCCGCCCGCAGCCATGTCTTCAGGCCGGCGATATCGCCGTCGCCCACCGCCGCCGCAACGCGCCGACCGACGGCGGCGCCGAACTTGTAGCCATGGCCGGAGCAGGCCGAGACGATCAGGCATTTTCCTTGCTCGTGAGCGAAGAACTTCTCATCTTCGGTGAAGGTGTAGGCGCAGGTGACCACCTCGGTCACCCTGTATTCCTCGATCCGGGCGATTGGCGGCGAGAACAGGTTGCGAATCGCCTCGCCCTCGCCTGCCACCGGCTGGCGGTTCCAATCGGCGTCGCTGGTCGGCACCCTGTGCAGCCCGGACCCGAATTTCATGCCGGCGCCGCCCGAAGGCGGGATCACGTAGCCATCGACAGCACCGCCGACATCGAGCACGACCGGCGCAGCCTGCCAGGCGGCCTTCAGGTCGGCCGGCGGTTCTACATAGGCGAGTGCGGTTCGATAGGTCTTCAATTCGCCGTCCAGTTCCGGAAACAGTTTCAGCACCCAGGCGCCGGCGGCGACGACGATACGGTCGGCCTGCATGGTCTCGCCGCTTTCGAGCACGATATGGCCGGCTTCCGCGTCGACTTCGACGACCTTGCTATTTTCGTAGACATTGGCGCCGTTGGCGCGCAGCCAGTTTGCCACGCCGGAGGCTATCTTGCGGCAATGCAGGGCGCCGCCTTCGGTCGAGAAATAGGCATAGCGGAAAGAGCCGACTTCAAGAAACGGCCAGCGTTCCACGGCTGCGTCCGGCTCCAGCAATTCGAAACGAAAATTGCCTTCTTCCAGGCCCTCGCGATATTCCTCGGCCTCGTCGCCCGGTTCGCGCGAAACGCAGACAAATCCGCTCGCATCAAGATGGCTTTCGCCGAGATCGGCCCACATCTCGTCCCAGGCCTGGTAGGCTTCGGTGATCAGCCGGCCATAGCCGGTCCCGGCGCGGTAGGCGCGGCGGATGATGCGATGGTGGTCGCCCGACGCAGCCAGCGGGTTGGGGATCGGCCCCTGTTCCACGATTGACACGCTGTGGCCGGCCTTGACCAGCGACCACGCCATGGAGAGACCGGCAATGCCCGCGCCGACAACGATCACATTCATCAAATCAGACTTTCCGCAGCCGGTCGGCTGGCTCAACGCATTGGATTGCGGCGCCAACATAGGGTCTGGAACCAGGCTGGCAAGCCGCGCTATTGGTCTGGCATGAGCAAATTGACGCCACCCACCCTGGCCTTTGATACAGCCACTCGCCGCCTGCGGTTGGACCCGCACGAGCCGGACTTTTTTCAAAACCCTTATGAAGCCTATGCCCTTCTGCACGGCGCATCGAATGCCTTCTTCTGGGAGGAGTTCGGTTTCTGGTGCTTTGGCGGCTTCGACGACGTCAACCGCCTGCTGCGCGACCGCCGCTTCGGCCGCCAGAACCCGGCCGGCATTCCAGACAGCCGCGGCATTGGACAGGACCGCAGCCATCTCAGGGCCTTCGACGGGCTCGAAGCCAATTCGATGCTGGAACTGGAGCCGCCGGTGCACACGCGTCTGAGAACACTGGTCAACCGCGCCTTCGTCTCGCGCCAGGTCGAAAGGCTGCGGCCGCGTGTCGAGGCCTTGGCCAACGACCTGATCGACCGTTTCGAACCAGGCAAGACGGTCGACCTGTTGCCTGCTTTCGCGGCGCCCTTGCCGATCACCATCATTGCCGAAATGCTCGGCGTGCCGGTCGAAATGGGGCCGCAACTGCTCGACTGGTCGCACCAGATGGTTGCCATGTATATGCATGGCCGCACCCGCGAAATCGAAGAGACGGCCAACCGCGCCGCGCGCGAATTTGCGGATTTCCTCCGTGGCTACGTCACCGAACGACGCAGGAATCCCGGCGACGACCTTTTGTCGCTGCTGATCTCGGCGCAGGAGGATGGCCAAAAGCTGTCGGAGGACGAGATGGTGTCCTCGGCGATCCTGCTGCTCAATGCCGGCCATGAAGCGACCGTGCACCAGACCGGCAATGCCGTCCGCTCGATCCTTGCGCAAGGGGGCGATGTCAGCCGCTTCTTCGGCTCGCCCGAGACGACCGCGGCAACGGTCGAGGAATGCCTGCGGTTCGACGCGCCGCTGCACATGTTCACGCGCTACGCCTATCAGGAGATCGAAGTCTCGCCCGGCATCGTCGTGCAGCCGGGGCAGACGATCGGGCTGCTGCTTGGCATGGCCAATCATGACCCGCGCGCCTTCGCCGATCCCCTCGCTTTCCGGCCCGACCGTGCCGACCAGAAGAACGTCTCCTTCGGCGCCGGTATCCATTTCTGCATCGGCGCGCCGCTCGCCCGGCTCGAATTGCAGGTGTCGCTGAAAACCTTGTTCGAACGGCATCCGAAGCTGCATCTTGCCGAAAGCCCAAGCTTCCGCGACACTTACCACTTCCATGGGCTGGAAACGCTCGCCGTCGGCTTTTGACGATCGCTGGGCCTGGGGCTGCGATATGAGACAGTTTTCGATACGGGCGACAGTGTTCGCCCTGGCGCTGGCATGCGCATTCCCTGAGATCGCGGCCGCCCAGCAGCAGCCGGAAAACATCCCATGGCAAAACAGCATGGCCATCGCCCAGAAAATGGCGACGGTTCTGCTGGAGCCGCGGACGGGGTCGAAGGACCTGCCGCCGACATCCTTTGCCGTCGAGGTAGACCTCAATCTCGATGGTTTTCCGGAGATTTTCGCCTATCGCTATGCGCCCAGCTGTGATGGCGTCAACTGCGGTAACTTCTTGTTTGTCCTTGAAGGCGACAGCTACCACGAGGTCCTCGGCGACATTCCGGAGGCGAGGCTGGCGCCGCAGGACAAGATCGGGCTCAGCGCCTTCAAACGGAACGGTTTTCTCGATATGCAGTCCGACCAGACGATGATCGGCTGGGACGGCAAGCGCTATGTCGACGCCTCCACCTTTCCCGCCACATCGCTCGATGGCTCAACCTTCCTGGTGGCCTGCCGGAAAAGCAAATCCAACGAGCAACCGGCGGAGGGCGAAGCGGAACGCGTGAGCGCCGAATGCCAATGCCAGTTCAACCGCTTTCAGGTAACCAGCTTCAGTCAGGCCGATCTCGACATGTACACTGCCTCGATGGCGGAAAACTTCGAATATCCGACCGGTGAAAAGTGGATGGCGTTGCTGGCCGTCCAGAACAACGCCAAGGATGTCGGCACCGGCTGCGATGTCGCCAGCGGCAAGAGCCAATGGCCGCCGGCCTATTTCAATCATGGCGACCAGCCGCAGCAGAAGCTGAATTTCGACGGCTTTCTCGATGCCTGTCCGGCGCAGGATTTCATCCTCACCAACCACAAAATCGGATCACCGGACCGTGCGCTCACCTTGTGCGGCTGCCTTGCCCGCGAGATGCCGACACAGGGCATCAGCCAGGAGGGGCTGGATCTCCTGTCGGAGTATTATCGCGACGAGATCTCCGATGCCGACATCGAGGCACAGGACGCCGACGTCCTGACCTTCCATGACAAGGCGTCGGAAGCCTGCCTCAGCCAGTTTCCAGCGAAATAGTCATATCCAGGCAGTACCAGCTTTGGCTCAATCCTCGCCAGGGAGCCTGAAGGCCGTTGCTAGCAGCCCCTGTTGATCCATGCCAAATCGCAAGATCGGTCGAGCGCGATATATCCGGAAAGGCCTAACTGGTGTCGTCACGGAGAAAGAGACGTTGAAGGCCGCACTTGAAAACTACCAAGCCCGAATGCAGCGGGTGCTAGACCATATAGACCAGCATCTGGATGACGATCTGGGGCTGGGGGCGTTGAGCGGTGTCGCTGCGTTCTCGAAATACCATTTCCACCGGCAGTTCACGTCCACCTTCGGGGTGTCCGTGCATCGCTATGTCCAGCTCGCCCGCATGAAGCGTGCTTCGTACAGACTTGCCGAAAGTGACGCCCAAAGCGTCACCGACATAGCCATGGATGCCGGTTACGACGCGCCGGATGCCTTCGCCCGCGCCTTTCGGCAGCGGTTCGGGCAATCGCCCTCGTCGTTCCGGAAATCTCCCGACTGGGGGTCGTGGCTCATGGCCTTCGGGCCCCTCGAAAAAGCAAGGAATACGCTCATGCAGATAATCTTTGAACACGATGACGTGACGATCCGCGATGTGCCCCCGACGCCGGTGGCGATCATGGAGCACCGCGGAGACCGGGCGACGCTCCAGGACACCATCCAGCGGTTCATCGCCTGGCGTAAGGCGGCGGGCTTGTCGCCCGAGACAAGCCCGACCTTCAACATCTTCCGTTCCGAAAGGGAGCCCGCGGTCCCGGCTGACTACAGCATGGACATTTGTGCCGGGACCGACCGGCCGATCGAGGCGAATGACGCGCAGATGAAGGCTGGCGTGATTCCCGGCGGTCGCTGCGCGGTGCTGCGCTATCCCGGCAATACCAACAATCTCGAACCCGCAGCACTTTACCTTTATCGTGAATGGCTTCCGGCCAGCGGCGAGGAAGCACGCGACTTTCCGATCTATTGCCAACGACATCTGTCCCACTTCCCGGAGGGACCGCTACGCGAAGTGGTCGTTGAACTCTTTCTGCCTCTGAAATAGCTCGGCAGGACAGCGGTCTGTCCCTTCCGATCGCGAGCATCATGGCGACGCGAGATCAAAGCTTGATCACGTACTCCTTGCGAGTCGTTTCAAGCACTTCCCAGCTGCCTTTGAAGCCGGGCCTGAGCACGAAGCTGTCGCCAGCCTTGACGGTGCGTGCCTGCCCGCCTTCTTCCGCGATCACCGAAACGCCAGACAGGATGTGGCAGAACTCCCACTCGTCATAGACGATGCGCCATTTGCCCGGGGTCGATTCCCAGATGCCGGCGTAAAGGCCGCCGTCGCGCTCCTCGACATTCCAGGTGCGGAATTCGGGATCGCCCGAGATCAGCCGGTCCGGCGCCGGCGCGCCCTGTTCGGCGTCGACAGTGTCGACGCCGATGGCAAGAAATTTTGACTCGCTCATGATCGGTCAGACCTTGGCAAGCGCCTGTTCGAGGTCGGCGACGATGTCGTTGACGTCCTCGATGCCGATCGAAAGCCGCACCGTGTCCGGTCCTGCGCCGGCCTTGACCTTCTGCTCGTCGGAAAGCTGGCGGTGCGTGGTCGACGCCGGATGGATGACCAGCGACTTGGTGTCGCCGACATTGGCGAGGTGCGAGAACAGTTCGAGCGCCTCGACGAATTTCACGCCGGCGTCATAGCCGCCCTTGAGAGCGAAGGTGAACACGGCGCCGGCGCCAAGCGGTGAGTACTTCTTCTGCAGCGCGTTGTTCTTGTCGGTCGGCAGGCCGGGGTAGTTCACCGACGCGACCTTGGGATGGTTGGACAACCAGGCAGCAACGGTGACGGCATTGTCGCAGTGGCGCTGCATGCGCAGCGGCAAGGTTTCCAGGCCGGTCAGGATGAGGAAGGCATTGAACGGCGAGATCGCCGGGCCGAGATCGCGCAGGCCGAGCACACGCGCGGCAATGGCGAAAGCGAAATTGCCGAAGGTTTCGTGCAGGACGAGGCCGCCATATTCGGGGCGCGGTTCCGACAGCATCGGATATTTGCCCGACTTCGACCAATCGAAGGTGCCGCCATCGACGATGGCGCCGCCGATCGAATTGCCGTGACCGCCGATGAATTTGGTCAGCGAATGGACGACGATGTCGGCACCATGCTCGATCGGCCGGATCAGGTAGGGCGAGGCCAGCGTGTTGTCGACGATCAACGGCAGGCCGTGCTTGCGTGCGATGTCGCCGATCTTCTCGATATCGACGAAGGTGCCGCCCGGATTGGCCAGGCTCTCGATGAAGAGAGCCTTGGTCCTGTCGTCGATCTGGCTTTCGAAGGTCGAGATGTCGTTGGTGTCGGCCCAGCGCACCTCCCAGCCGTAATTCTTGAAGGCATGGCCGAACTGGTTGATCGAACCGCCATAGAGCTTGTTGGCGGCAACAAAATTGTCGCCAGGCTGCATCAGATTGTGGAACACGATCACCTGCGCGGCATGGCCGGAGGCGACCGCAAGAGCCGCCGTGCCGCCTTCGAGGGCCGCCATGCGCTCTTCCAGCACCGCCTGGGTGGGGTTCATGATGCGGGTATAGATGTTGCCGAAAGCCTTCAGTCCGAACAGTGAGGCGGCATGGTCGGCATCGTCGAAGACGAAGGAGGTCGTCTGGTAGATCGGCGTGGCGCGAGCGCCGGTCGCCGGGTCGGGCTTGGCGCCGGCATGGACGGCGAGCGTGTTGAAACCTGGCGTGCGGGTCACTGAAAACCTCCCTGAAAAACCTTCTGAAATTCGCCGGGCATTCTTGGCGAAGCCCGGCCTCGAATGCAAAGAAGAAAATACCCTTCCGTGCAGGACCTTCTATCAAGCGGCAGGAAAATACGGCGTTTGCCGGAATAATTTTGCGCTTTCGCCCCTCGCCTATTTCTGGCGGACGCCAAAACTCTGGAAGCCAGAGCGCATCAGCGGCTTCTTCGACGACAGCACGCCGGAATTGACGCCGGTCCAGCCGATCTCGCCGGACAGCTTGCCATATTCGATCTTGGGGCAGCGGTTCATCACCACCTTGATGCCCGCCGCCTCGGCGCGTGCGGCGGCCTCGTCATGGCGCACGCCAAGCTGCATCCAGATGACTTTCGGCAGGGGATCGAGCCGCAACACCTCGTCGACGATGCCGGGCACTGCCGCCGGCGCGCGAAAAATGTCGACCATGTCGACCGGCTCCGGAATATCGGCGAGCCTGGCATAGGTCATCCGACCGAGTATCTCCTTGCCGGCCTGGCCGGGATTGATCGGGAACACCGAAAAGCCCTTGGCCAGCAGATATTTCAGCACGAAATAGCTTGGCCGCACATCATTGGCGGACGCGCCGACCATGGCGACGGTCTTCACCGAATTGAGGATGCCGGCGATGTAGGTGTTGTCGTAGCTATCGTGGATCATGCCTCGTCCTCATACAACGCCTCGTCGAGAAAGCCATCCGGGTCATTGCTAAAATCGCGCAGCATGCGGAAGTGGTCCGTGTCGCGAAAGTCGGCGGGTTCCAGCCCGAACCGGCTGATGCGGAACAGCCGCGCGCCGGGACAGGCCATCAGCAGCGGCGAATGCGTCGCCATGATCACTTGCGCGGTGCCCGACTGGTCCATGCGCCGCAGCATCTTGAGCAGTTCGATCTGGCGCGTCGGGGACAGTGCGCTCTCGGGTTCATCGAGGATGTAGATGCCTTGCCTGCGGCAGCGCTCCTCGAAAAATCGGATAAAGCCCTCGCCATGCGACCAGGACAGGAAGTCCGGCGGCGCCCCGCCAGACTCCAGCGCTGCCTGATCGAGATAGCGGGCCACGGAGTAGAAGGATTCGGCACGAAAGAACCAGCCGGCAGTGACTTTCGGCAGCCAGTGACCGCGGAAAGTGTCTGCAAGTGCTGCGCCACTCTTGTCGATGGCGCCGGCATGGTCGACCGGCCTGTAGCCCTTGCCGCCTCCGGCTTCGTCATAGCCGGCCAGTGCGCCGATCGCCTCGAGCAGCGTCGATTTGCCGGTGCCGTTCTCGCCGACAATGATGGTGATCGGCGTGGTGAATTCGAGCTCGAACTCATGGCCGCGAAACAGCGGCAGGTTCCAGGGATATTTCTCCCAGTCCGCCACGCGCTCAGCGTCAAGCAGGAAGCGCTTCAGATAGGGAGCCTTTAGCCGCGTCAGTTGCTTGCGATGGGCCATCAGCCGGGGAGCGAAATCGTGCCGTCTTCCGCGATCGGAAAGGCCGGATTGTGCGCCACTTCCCAGACATGCCCGTCGGCGTCGGCGAAGTAGCCGTACCAGCCGCCCCAAAAGGCCCGGCCGGCCGGCTTGACGATGCGGCCGCCGGCTTTTTCCGCCCTGGCGAGCACGTCGTCGACTTCGGCGTCGGAGCGGGTGTTGTAGGCGAGGTAGACCGCCGATGGCGCCGCGGCGAAGGCAATGCCGGAATCCTCTTCTGCGCTGGCACGTGGGAACAGGCCAAGAATGACGCCGCCCATCTGGAAGAAGGCGACACCGTCGGTGATACCGGCATGCCGCTTCAAGCCCATCGCCTCGTAGAAGCGCACCGCACGGCCGAGATCGTCCGTGGCGATGGTGATGATGGAGATACGCGGTTCCATGGTGCTGCTCCTATTCGTCCGTCCATTCCGGCTTGCGCTTGCCGATGAAGGCGCCGATGCCTTCCTCGGCGTCGCGCGCGAGCATGTTTTCGACCATGATCCGACCGGTATAGGCGTAGGCGTCCGCCAGCCCCATTTCGGCCTGCGCGTAAAACGCCTCCTTGCCGGTCTTGACCACCAAAGATGATTTGGAAGCAATGGTTTGCGCGTATTTGGTGACGATCTGATTCAAATATTCGCGCGGCACGACGCGGTTGACCAGGCCGAACTCCTTGGCGGTCGCCGCATCGATCGTCTCTCCGGTCAACAGCATCTCCATCGCCTGCTTGCGCGAGACGTTGCGCGACAGCGCCACCATCGGCGTCGAGCAGAACAGGCCGATGTTGACGCCCGGCGTGCAGAAGGTCGCCTCATGCGAAGCGATCGCCAAGTCGCAGCTGGCGACCAGTTGCAGCCCGGCGGCGGTGGCGAGGCCGTCGACTTCCACGATGACAGGCACGGGATGGCGCACGATGGCCTGCATCAGCGTCGCACAAGCGGCAAACGTCTCTGCGAAGAAGGCCTTGCCATGATCGGCGTCAGTGCGGCGCGCCGTCATTTCCTTGAGATCATGGCCGGCGCAGAACACCTTGCCGGCTGCCGACAAAACGATCACGCGAACCGCCTTATCGGCCTTGGCGCGCTCGAGTTCGGCCGTCAGCGCCGCCATCACCGCCAGCGACAGCGCGTTGGCGGGCGGATTGGCGAGTGTGAGGCGCAGCACGCCCTTGTCCAGTCGTGCAACAACCGGACCCTCAACGGCGGCAGGCTTGATGGCAAGGATTTCGGCCATGGATAAGGTCTCCGCGATTCCGCTGGGGCTGCCAGAGTATCTAATACCGGATCAGATTTCGTCCAACACCGATCGCTTGCACCAGGGGACGAAGATTGTCAGAAATGCCGCGCCGCGCCCATACAGGTAGGCCAAAAACGAGAGACCGACATGCCCGCCCAAACCAATTTGAAGCCGGTGCTGACCGCGCAACAAGTCAATGCGCTGATGGAGACCGTCTATCCGCAGCTCAATGAGCAGTTCAAATATTTCGAGGCGATCGACGTGTTCCCCGGCGGCTGCACCGTGCGGCTCAACGCCGGCGAGCGGCACTTGCGTCCGGGCGGCACCGTATCCGGCCCTTCGCTGTTCACGCTGGCCGACATTGGCGGCTACGTCTGCGTGCTCAGCCATGCCGGGCCGGATGCGCTTTCCGTTACCGTCAACCTCGACATCAATTTCGTGCGCAAGGCCGAGGCCGGACCGATCGATGGCCATTGCCGCATCCTGAAGCTGGGAAAAAGCCTGATGGTGTTCGATATCGACATCGTCGCCGGCCCGGACGGACACACGGTGGCGCACGCCACCGGCACCTATTCGATCCCGCCAAAGCGAAATGGCGATGTGGTAAAATAATACCTTTTAACTAAACTATTGTTTTTGCAGTACTTTACCTGCTATCGACCGTTTCGTGCACCTTGACGCCACAAACACCCTCGCCTATAAGCCCATCACGAAGCAGCGGCCCGCAAAGGCCGCCGTTTTGTTATTGGCGGCGGGCAGCGTCCTTCCGACAATCCAAGCAACAAGAAACGCCTTCCCTCGTGAAGGTCAGAACCGAGAGCAGAAAACATGACAACCTTTTCGCAGAAGCCTGCGGATGTGGTGAAGAAGTGGATCCTGATCGACGCCGAAGGTCTCGTCGTCGGTCGTCTGGCCACTGTCATCGCCAATCATCTTCGCGGCAAGCACAAGCCGACCTTCACCCCGCATGTCGACGACGGCGACAACGTCATCGTCATCAATGCCGACAAGGTGGTGTTCACCGGCAAGAAGTTCACCGACAAGGTCTATTACTGGCACACCGGCCACCCAGGCGGCATCAAGGAGCGCACCGCGCGCCAGCTGCTCGAGGGTCGTTTCCCCGAGCGTGTCGTCGAGAAGGCCGTTGAGCGCATGGTCCCGCGTGGCCCGCTCGGCCGTCGCCA
Source organism: Mesorhizobium sp. M1066 (assembly GCF_040318635.1). Classification (NCBI taxonomy): domain Bacteria; kingdom Pseudomonadati; phylum Pseudomonadota; class Alphaproteobacteria; order Hyphomicrobiales; family Phyllobacteriaceae; genus Mesorhizobium; species Mesorhizobium sp. M1066. Next base: position 88,431 of record NZ_JAMYMR010000004.1, on the reverse strand, counting down.
GATGAAGAACCTGCGCGTCTATGCAGGTGCCGAGCATCCGCATGTCGCCCAGCAGCCCGTCGTGCTCGACGTGGCCAAGCTGAACGCCAAGAACAAGAAGGTCGCATAAGATGGCTGAGCTTTCCTCGCTCGCAGAACTGGGCGCCGCCACCGGCAACACCAATACCCAGCCGGCGGCCCCCGTCCACGTCCAGAAGCTCGACAAGTCGGGCCGCGCCTATGCCACCGGCAAGCGCAAGAACGCCATTGCGCGCGTCTGGGTGAAGCCGGGTTCCGGCAAGATCATCGTCAACGACAAGGAATTCGCGACCTATTTCGCGCGTCCGGTCCTGCAGATGATCCTCAACCAGCCGATCATCGCCTCCAACCGCGCCGGGCAGTACGACATCGTCGCGACCGTCGTCGGCGGCGGTCTCTCCGGCCAGGCTGGCGCCGTGCGTCACGGTATCTCCAAGGCGCTGACCTACTACGAGCCGACGCTGCGCGCCGTGCTCAAGAAGGGCGGCTTCCTGACCCGCGACAGCCGCGTCGTCGAGCGCAAGAAGTACGGCAAGGCGAAGGCCCGTCGTTCGTTCCAGTTCTCGAAGCGCTAAACGCTCCGCAGCTTCAGACCATCGAAAGGCCGCCTCCGGGCGGCCTTTTTGTTTGCGGCTCGGCAGTCACCCCATCCGCGCCTGCGGCGCGACCTCCCCTCGATGGGCAGGTCGGCGCGTAGTGCCGGGTGGGCTGATGGCGCCGTCACAAAACAGGTCAGGCCTTGCCGCCCTTGATATAGTCGATGAACGCCCGCAGCGGGGCCGGAACCAGGCGCCGGCCGGGATAATAGAGGAACGGTCCGGGAAAACTCGGCCACCACGGTTCGAGAATGGGCTCAAGCGCGCCGCTTTCGAAGTAAGGGCGAAGCCAGCCCTCGAAGAGGCCGATGATGCCGGTGCCCGCGATGGCCGTATCGACGGCAAGATCGGTCGCGCCGCCGATGCGCACGATCAGCGGCCCTGTCGGATCGACCCGCACCACCTCACCGTCGCGCTCGAACTCCCAGGGCAGCATCGCACCGCTGGCAAAGCGCCCGCGCACGCAAGAGTGGCCAAGCAGGTCGCTCGGGTGTTGCGGTCGCCCATGGCGAGCAAGATAGGCAGGGCTGGCGGCGGTGGCGAAGCGCTGCACGCGCGGTCCGATCGGCACCGCGATCATGTCCTGCTCCAGCCGCTCGTCATAGCGGATGCCGGCGTCACACCCGGCCGCCAGCACATCGACAAAGTTCTCATCGGCGATCACTTCCAGGCGGATGCCGGGATAGGCGGCGAGGAAACCCGGCACGATATCGGGCAAGATCAACCGCGCGGCGCTGACCGGCACATTGAGACGCAGCGAGCCCGCCGGCCTGTCGCGAAAGCCGTTCACCACGTCCAGCGCCGCCTCCACCTCCGACAGCGCAGGGCCAAGCCGCTCCAGCAGGCTGAGGCCCGCCTCGGTCGGGACAACGCTGCGCGTCGTGCGGTTGAACAGCCTGACACCGAGCTGCACTTCCAGGCGACGCACCGCCTCACTCAAGCCGGAGGCGCTGCCGCCGCTCGCACGCGCGCCATCGCGAAAACCGCCGGCGCGCGCCACCGCCACGAAGGCGTTCAGATCGCTGAGGTCCATCATTGTTCGCCATTCCGCACGGCCTGTGTGGATTGTACCGGATTATCACAAGGTTGGGCAGCGCCTATCTCTGCCTCCTCAAAGGAGATCAATCATGTCCAATATTCAACAGGCCGGCACCTTCACCCCCGTCACCTTCAAGCTTGGCAGCCATACCGTGAAGCGGCTCGGCTACGGCGCCATGCAACTCGCCGGACCCGGCGTGTTCGGGCCGCCCAAGGACCATGACGCGGCATTGGCCGTGCTGCGCGAGGCCGTTGCGCAAGGGATCGACCATATCGATACCAGCGACTTCTACGGTCCGCACGTCACCAACCTTTTGATCCGCGAAGCGCTGGCGCCCTACCCTGACGATCTCGTCATCGTCACCAAGATCGGCGCGCGGCGCGGGCCCGATGGCTCCTGGCTGCCGGCTTTCTCTCCCGAGGCGCTGACCCAGGCGGTGCACGACAATCTAAGCAATCTTGGGCTCGATGTGCTCGACGTCGTCAACCTGCGCATCATGTTCGATACCCATGGCCCCGCCGAGGGATCGATCGAAGCGCCGCTCGCCGTCCTGGCCGAGCTTCAACAACAGGGCATGGTCAGGCACATAGGACTGAGCAACGTGACGCCGGCGCAGATCGCGCAAGGACGCGGGATCGCCGAGATCGTCTGCGTGCAGAACCAGTACAATCTTGCCATCGCGGCGACGACGCCCTGATCGACGACCTTGCCCGCGACGGCATCGCCTATGTGCCGTTCTTCCCGCTCGGCGGCTTCAATCCTCTGCAATCCTCCACCCTGTCGGACGTCGCAGCGCGGCTCGGCGCCTCGCCGATGCAGGTCGCGCTCGCCTGGCTGCTGCGCCGCGCGCCCAACATCCTGCTGATTCCCGGCACATCGTCGGTCGGACATTTGCGGGAAAACCTCGCTGCTGCCGAACTCAAGCTTTCGGACGATGTGCTGGGGGAGTTGGATGGGATGGCTAAGGCGGCCTGAGGCTAGCCAATCTCCCCCCTCGTGGGCATCTCCCCCACGAGGGGGGAGATTGGCTGCTGCAGCCGCCGCTTAATTGATACTCGCCGTATTCGCCGGCTCAACGGGCCGCGCCTCGTTCGCATAAGGCACGCGAAAACCGTTCACCGCCAGCCAGCCAATGGCCGCCTTCGGCTCGTCGGTCTGGATGATTGTGGCGCCGCGATCGGCCCAGAAACCCCAGGCTTCGCGCGGCAGGCTGGCCTGTACGGCCAGTTCGTCACCGCGGCCGCCCGCCAGGAAGCCGCCCGGTTTGTTGGCGATGGCGTAGGTGTCGGCCCAGATGTGCCAGTTGCCCCTCACCGCGGCCGCGCGCATGCGCGTGCTGAACAGCGGCCCGCCGGCTTCGGTCAGCGTGTCGGCGCCTGCCCGCCAGTTGATGAGCTCGATCGCGCGCGGCGAAAAGGCATGGTCGACCGTCCGGGCGAAGCCGGCATCACGCACCGCATCATCGGCGATGATCGGCATGAACTGGAAGCCGCCGCCGATAGCGGTCATTGCCGCCTTGACCGTGGTGATCCGGTTCTGGTTCCACAAATTCTCCTTGACGATGACCTGCTCGGCCATGCCGAGATCGCGAGCCACCGCGATCATGCCCGAGAGGTCGCCGACGTCGAGCTTGTTGTCGAGGTTGATGAGGATCCTGTCCCTGGTCGCCATCAGCATCTCGCGCAACGTCGAGACTGTTTCACCTGTCACCGCATCGGTGCCTTCGACCACCAGCCTGCAGGTCTTCAGTTCGGCCAGTGTGTATTTGACCACCTCGCCCTTGCAGGTCGTGGTGCGGTCGAGCCAGCTGTCATGCATGACGACGAACTCACCGCCCTTCGAGCGCCTGATGTCGACCTCGACGATTTCGGCGCCCATGGCGATCGAGCCTTCGACGGCGGCGATCGAATTTTCCGCATAGAGCGTCTTGCCGGCCTGCATGCTGCCGGCGCGATGCGCGGCCACCATGACGTGGTCGCGCCACTGGTTGGCGTGCTCGAAGCGGTCGAGGATCTGTCTGGCGCGGGTTTCGCCGGCCAAGGCTTGGCCAGAGGCCGCCGCCAGGGCCGTGTAAAGCAGAAGGCTCAGCCAGATGGTCCGCATCGAGAATCGCTCCTTGCCGGATCGACACCCGGATAGGCGACGCCCGTGACAGGGAGGTGAACGAAGCCGGCTAGCGGAATACTCGCAGCAGGTGCCTCAGATGCGTTTCGAGAGCCGGCGGAACCACGCCATGGCCGGCATCTCAATGAGGCGCCAAGTGATCCAGGAGGCGGCAATGGTGGCGGCGAGCATGACGGCGATCGCCACCGCTCCCATCCAGCCGGCACCGAAGCCGGTGGCAGGCTGGCCGCGCAGCGTGAAGTCGCCGATCAGGCCGAGGCCGAGCTTGCGCTCGACAAGCCCGGCGACGTTGATCATGCGCGCCTGGACGAAAATGTGGACCATGTAGATCGAGTAGGACAGCGCGCCGAGGGTCAGCATGAACGGGGCTCTCAGCAAGGCGCTGATCCAGCCGCCTTCATGGGCGAACAGAAACAGCGCCAGCGCGAACACCAGGGGGGCCGCGATGCCAAAATCATTGTCGCCCGCCAGCGAGACGAAAAGCACGATGACGGCCACCATGACGATCTCGGCAAGGGTCCAGGCCATCCGCGGGCCACTCCTGGCCAGGACCTGTCGCGCCCCTGCAATGGAATCATGCTGAAACCAGGCCAGCAAGGCGCCGAGCGAGAAGCCATACAGGCAGCGGATGAAGCCGAAATCGAAGGACACATCCATATGATGGGTCGAGAAGCCGAGCAGGAACAGCGGTGCGGTGACGGCGGCGGCAACGAACCATATCCAGGCGCGCGCGCCGGCGACGAAGACCACGCCGGCAAACAAGAGATAGGCGAAGAACTCGGCCGAAATGCTCCAGCTCGGCGCATTCCAGGTCAGCTGATCTTCAAAACCGACACCCTGGAGCAGGAGAAGATTGGCAAGCAAACTCTTGAGATCGAAGCCGCCGGTGAAGGGAGCAGCCCCGGTTCCATGCAGTTGCGGCAGCATCAGCCGCAGCAGCTCGAAGCCGGCAAAGGCGGCAAGCATGAGCAGGTGCAGCGGGTAGATGCGGCCGAAACGGACCAAGGCGAAGCGCGCGACCTGTTCCGGCTGGTTCAGCCGATCGCCGTAGCTGCTGGCGATGACGAAGCCGGAAAGGACGAAGAAGAAGTCGACGAACAGGTAGGACGAACCGATGAAGGCGCTTTGCGAAATCGTCGAAGCGGTCGGAAAGTGAAACAGCGCCACCAGAAGCGCGCAGATGCCACGCCACGAATCGAGCACCAGGAAGCGTTCACCGGCGACCGTGCCGGTGTGGGTCGACGCCGCGGCACGGGTGGGGTTGAGAAACGCGGTCTGCGTCATGATGATACAATCCTGTCTTGCCGTGGCACTCGGGCAGCGCCATTCCGTCTCGCCAAGCTGTGACTGGCATCTTCCGTGCCGGTTCTGTAGTTGTTGCAACCCGATGAAAAACGAGGATCCGTAATGGCGAACAACAACATCGACAACGCCTTCACCGCCCGTTCCAAAACGGGCGCCGCGTTCGAGCCGACCTATTCCGGCGCGCTGTCGTTCATGCGGCGCAAATACACCAAGGACGTGAAGGGCGCGGATGCTGTGGTGTGGGGTATTCCCTTCGATGCCGCCGTCACCAACCGGCCGGGCGCCCGCTTCGGGCCGCAGGCCATCCGCCGCGCCTCGGCGATCCTCGACAACGACCCGCAATATCCGTTTTCACGCGATCTGTTCGAGCATCTGGCGGTCGTCGACTATGGCGATTGCCTGCTCGATTCGGGCAATCACCAGAAGACCCCCGGCACGATCGAGCGCGAAGCGGCCAAGATCCTCAAATCCGGCGCCTTCCTGCTGACGCTCGGCGGCGACCATTTCGTCACCTGGCCGCTGCTCAAGGCGCATGCCGCCATCCATGGTCCGCTCGCCTTGGTGCAGTTCGACGCCCATCAGGATACCTGGCCGGACGACGGCAAGCGCATCGACCACGGATCCTTCGTTGGCCGCGCCGTCAAGGAAGGCATCATCGATCCCGACCGTTCGATCCAGATCGGCATCCGCACCCATGCGCCCGACACGTTCGGCATCAAGATCCTCCATGGCCATGAAATCGAGGAGATGCGGGCGTCCGACATCGCCTACGCCATCGTCGACCGCACCGGCGGCAAGAAGACCTATCTCACCTTCGACATCGACTGCCTCGATCCGGCCTATGCGCCTGGCACAGGCACGCCAGTTGCCGGCGGGCCGTCGTCGGCGAAGATCCTGTCGACGCTGCGTCAGCTCAACCAGGTCGACATTGTCGGCGCCGATGTCGTAGAGGTTGCGCCGGCCTATGATCACGCCGATATAACGGCGATCGCCGGCTCGATGGTGGCCATGCAATATCTCGGCCTGCTGGCTGAGCGAAAGGCCCGGCTTGAAGAGTTGAACAACGGCAACCACAATGGTGCCGCAGTGATTCAAGGTCAGGGCATATAATCTTGAAATATCAGGGAATTTGATCAACCCATGAAACCGAAAATCTTCATCGACGGCGAACACGGCACCACCGGCCTGCAGATCAGGGCGCTGCTTGCCGAGCGCAGTGATCTGGAGATCATTTCCATCCCGACCGAGCGCCGCAAGGAAACGGCGGCACGCGCCGAGTTCCTCAACGCCGCCGATGTCGCGATCCTGTGCCTGCCCGACGACGCGGCGAAGGAAAGCGTCTCGCTGATCGCCAACGACACCACCAAAGTCATCGATGCGTCGACCGCGCATCGCGTGGCGGAAGGCTGGGCGTATGGTTTCGCCGAGATGGACAAGGACCAGGCAAAGGCGATCGCCTCGGCAAAACGCGTCGCCAACCCCGGCTGCTGGCCGCAGGGACCGATCGCCACGCTGCGGCCGCTGGTCGCCGCCGGCCTGCTGCCGGCCGATTTCCCGATCACCGTCAACGGCATTTCGGGCTATTCGGGCGGCGGACGGCCGATGATCGAGGACTATGTCGCCAAGGGCGAGGACGCCTCGGAATTCCTGCCCTACGGCCTCACCCTTCAGCACAAGCACGTGCCGGAATTGAGGGCCTATGCCAGGCTGTCGCATGATCCGATCATGCAGCCGGCGGTCGGCAATTTCGCGCAAGGCATGATCACTGTCGTGCCGTTGCAGCTTGGCGGCCTCGACCATGTGCCGACCGGTGCGGAGCTGCATGCGGCGATTGCCGACCATTTCGCCGCCATCAAGGGCGGCGTGGTCGAGGTGGCGCCCTATGCGCATTCGGAGCGCATGCCGGAGATCGATCCCGAGGTCTACAACGGCACCAACCGGATGAAGGTCTATGTCTTCGCCAATGACAAACGGGCGCAGGCCCTGCTGCTGGCGGTCTATGACAATCTCGGCAAGGGTGCCTCGGGTGCCGCCGTGCAGAACATGGACCTGATGCTCGGCCTCTGATGGACACGCCCGCCTTTCCGGTGCGCTGGAACGTCAGCGCGCCCGAACTCATTGCCGAGACCTTTTCGAGCCGCATCTGGAAGGTTTTGCGCGAAGATGGATCGCCGGCGATCGTCAAGGCGCTCAAGCCTTTCGATGATGTCGCCGACGAGTTGCGCGGCGAGCACTATCTCGCCTGGCGGCGCGGCGAAGGCGCGGTGCGCCTGCTCGGCCGCGACGGCCACAGCATGCTGCTCGAATATGCGGGTGAAACCCTGCTTTCAGAGGTGCTCGACGGACAGGGCGACAACGCCGCCACCGAAATCGCGGCCGAGGTGATGGCGAAACTATTTTCACAGGGGAAAGACCCCTTCCCGCCCGAGCTTCAGCCGCTCCGGGAACGGTTTTCAAGCCTGTTCAAGAAGGCGACAATCGACCGCGATTCGGGCCATGACAGCCTCTATGTCGAGGCCGCCATCATCGCCGATCGACTGTTGGCCAATCCGCACGATATCAGGCCCCTGCATGGCGACCTGCATCACGAAAACATCCTGCACGGGCCGCGCGGCTGGCTGGCCATCGATCCGAAGGGCGTTCTCGGCGACCCCGGCTTCGACGCCGCGAACATGTTCTACAACCCGCTCGACCGGGACGAGCTTTGCCTCGATCCGGAGCGGATCGCGTATATGGCCGAGATCTTCGCCAAAACACTGGGCCAGACGCCACCAGCCGTCCTTGATCATGCCATCGCCTATGGTTGCCTGTCGGCTGCCTGGCATCATGAGGACGACAATGCGGTCGAGGAGAACCGCGAATTGTCGATCGCCGGGGCGATCCGGGCGGTGCGGGCAAGCTTGTGATCGCGGGGCTGCGGTGCGGTGCTAACCGCTTGTTCACCACAATGGGCTACTGACAGGTCTCGGCTTCACTTCGGGATTTGTCATGGTCAGCGCGATTTCGGGTTCCTCCCAGGCAACCCAGTATTCCTCGTCCAGCTCGTCGAGCAATGCAGCCCAGGAGGCCGCACTCGAAAAGCAGATCCAGGACCTGGAAGACCAGGCCAAGGCGATCACGGATCAGGTCAAGGCTGCCCAGGTGCAGCAGGATATCGCCACGGCCCAGGCCAGGCTTGATGCTCTCAAGGCCGCCGATAAGGCAGCCAATGCCGCTCAAGACCAGTCCGCACCATCCGCCGCGGCGTTGCGGCAGGCGGAATTCGACGGCGACAAGACGACATCTTCAAACGAATTCTGGATGTAACTGGCGAATTCTGGATGTGACCGGTCGATCGGCTCGGGATCAGCCCCTGAGCGCGATTGCATGCGGCAAGGGATAGGCGCCCTTGGTGCCGCGCCAATGCGCTGCTGCAAAGCCCAGCACGATCAGCGCAAATCCCTGATGGGTCAGCGCCATATGCAGCGGCACATGCATCAGCAGCGTGCCGATGCCGATCGAGGCCTGCACCAGCACAGCCAAGAACAGCAGCGTCGCGCGGCGCGCATGCGTTGTTTCAGGCAGCCGCCGGCGCGTGGCGATCACGTGCCACAACGCCACGACGAATACCGTGTAAGCGCCAAGCCGATGGACGAACTGCACCGTCTTCGGGCTCTCGAAAAAATTGCGCCATGCCGGCTCGAGGATCAGCAGATCGCCCGGGATGATCTTGCCGTCCATCAACGGCCAGGTGTTGTAGCTGAGGCCGGCGTCGAGCCCGGCGACCAGGCCGCCGAGATAGATCTGGATCAGCGCCAGCAGCACGATGAAGCCGGCCAGCCTCTGCGTCGATCCATCGGCGGCAGGCTCGGAATGCGGCGCCAACCCTCGCGCGACCACCATGGTGGCGGTGAAGATCAGCGCGGCAAGCGTCAGGTGGGTCGCCAGCCGGTACTGGCTGACGGAGACGCGGTCGACCAATCCTGAAGCCACCATCCACCAGCCGATGGCGCCCTGCAGACCGCCAAGCAGGAGAATGCCCACGAGTTTCGGGCCCAGGCCGCGCTCGATGCGGCGCGTCGCCCAGAAAAACAGCAGCGGCAACGCAAAGACCAGACCGACGCTGCGGGCCAGGATACGGTGCGCCCATTCCCACCAGAAGATCGACTTGAAGGCCTCGATGCTCATGCCCTTGTTGAGCTCGGCATATTGCGGGATCTGCTGGTAGAGCTGGAATTCCTCTTGCCACTCGGCATCGTTGAGCGGCGGGATCACGCCGTGGATCGGTTTCCACTGCGTAATCGACAGGCCGGAATCGGTCAGCCTGGTGGCACCGCCGACCAGCACCAGCGCAAACAGCACCAGAAGCACCACATAGAGCCAGCCGCGCAGCAGCGCCCGGTTATGCAGGTCGCGGTCGCGGGCGACGTATGGGGCGGCAGCTGATATGGCAGCCATGATCTTGTCCCGGCATGTTGATTTGGCGGATTGGTGGACCATCGCACCCGTGCTGGCAAGACCATACGGCGCGGCACGCCGTCGCGCCGCGTCTCACCGGTTGCACAGTCTCGCCTCAAGGCCTATGCGATGCCAATACCCCTTGAGCCTGCCAGGCCACTTGTGCGAATTCCGGCATGCTCGATCAGGAGACCAGCCATGCCCCTGCGCCTGAAAAAGCTGATCGGAATGTTTCTGCTGGTGGCGCTGGTCATCATCTATGCGCTGGTCGCATCGATCTTCGCGGTCGCCCGGCTCTCGGAGTCGGGTCCGTGGGTACATTTCCTTTTCTTCCTGCTCAGCGGCCTGCTCTGGGTGCTGCCGGCAATGGGCATCATCAAATGGCTGATGCTGGAGCCGAGGGCCAAGCGCTAGGCGAAACCGCCAGCGTCAGATGGTGACGACCATCTTGCCGGCATTGGCGAGCGGCGTCGTCACGCCCGACAGCATGGTGCGGATGTGGGCGAGGCTCTGATAGCGGCCGTTGACGGAAATGCGCGGCAAGGCATGCAGGAACCCTGCATGTTCGGCGCGCAGCACGCCGTGGCGCGTCGTCACGGCGGAGGTATAGCCTGCGTCGCGGGCAAAGCCCACTTCGCGACAGCCGACGGCGCTGGCATAGCCATAGGGATAAGCGAAATGGCGGGGCTCTTCGCCCAGTTCGGCCTGCAACATGGCGCGCACGGCGCCAACCTCGTGCCGGGCATCGGCTTCGGAGAGCCGCTTCAGGTTGCTGTGGTTGATCGTATGGGCGCCGATCGTCACCAGCGGATGCGCGGCGATGCGACGGATTTCATCCCAGCTCATCAATGTGCGCAAGCGTGGGCCGTCGGCGTCGATGCCGTTTGCGCGAGCCAGGTCACGCAACACGGCCTGCAGGTCCTCCTCGCGGACTTCCGAGGTGAGATAGGCGTGCAGGCGTGCATTGGCCTGCAATTTCTTCGCGGGGGTCGAGCAATCGATCGTCAGCGGACCCTTCGGCCGCGTCAGCGTCAAGGTATCGCGCGCGTTGACGATGTCCTCGACTACATCCCACCACAGGTCGGCTGTGCCGTTGATCAGCCCGGGTGCGACATAGATGGTGATCGGCGCGCCGTGCTTCTCGAGCACCGGCAACGCCTCGGTCATGTTATCGCGATAGGCGTCGTCGGCGGTGATCGTGGCAAACTGACCGCTCTTGCCGCCCGCCTTGATGCGCTTAACGGCTTCGTCCATGGAAACAAAGGCATAGCCATGCGCCTTCATGTCGGCGATCATGGCGTCAAGGAAGCCGGGCGCGATATTCAGATGCCGGTTGACGCTGTCGGGCCGTTCCGGCGTCGCGGTAACACGGTGCAGCATCAGGATGGCGCCAATGCCGCCGATGAACGGCTTGGCCAGCGGTGCAAGGCCGGTATAGCGGGCGACGTTCAGCGCCAGTTTCCGGATTGCCTCCCCGCCGTCGATCATTCATTCACCTTTTGCGCCTAGGCTGATCCAAGCACGGAATGCGCCTATGCGAACCCCCAAATCGCGATCAATACGCCCTAAGGATTGAGGTATGGTTGACGCAACTGCGTCATTTGATGGCAATCGGCTTGCGGCGACCGAGGCATCGTCGCGGGCCTTGCCACGGGACCATGCCGGCCTGTCGATTTCAGTGGTGTCCGCGGACGGACTCGCGGCCTATGCCGAGTTCTGCCGCTCGGCTTTGTTTGCGCCACCGCAGAGTGCTGCCTGGATCCTGAACTGGGCGGCTGAGGTCGAACCGGATCTGCTTGTCGCGACGCTGAGTGTCGAGGGCAAACCGGTTTTTTCGCTGGCGCTGGAGGTTGCCTCCAAGGGGCTGTTCCGGATCGCCCGCTTCATGGGTGGGCGCCACGCCAACGGCAACTTCGTCGCCGCGGACCCGAACTGGCTGGCCAAGGCGGATATACCGGCCCTCCGATCGGTACTGGCGGCCATCGCCAAGGCACGCCCGGACGTCGATCTGGTCGCGCTCGAGCGGTTGCTGCCCGATCTCCACGGCGTCGCCAATCCGCTCGCATCGCTTGACCATTTTTCCAGCCCCAATCTGTCGCTGGCCGTCGATCTCGCCGGCGGCTTCGATGCGCTGCTTTCCCGCGCCAGCGGCAAACGCAAACGCAAGAAGCACCGGTCGCAGATCCGGAAATTCGAGGCCGTAGGCAGCTATCGGCGCATCGAGACCCGCACCCCCGACGAGGTGGACAGGCTGCTCGACGCCTTCTTCGAGATGAAGGAGCTCCGCTTCCGCAAGATGGGCATCGCCAATGTTTTTGGCGACGCGCAGGTACGCGGCTTCTTCCGAGCGCTGTTCATGCAGGCGCTTGCCGAGGACAAGCCTTCGTTCGTGCTGCACGGACTCGAGGTTGCCGGCAAGCTGCGCGCCATCACCGGTTCAAGCCGCTCGGGCAAACGCCTGATCTGCGAATTCGGAGCGATCGCCGAGGACGATCTCGGGCACGCCAGCCCCGGCGACTTCCTGTTCTTCGACAACATCCAGGAAGCCTGCGAGACCGGTTTCGAGGTCTATGACTTTTCGGTCGGAGATGAGCCTTACAAGCGGCTGTGGTGCGATATCGAAACGCGGCATTTCGAAGTGCTGGTCCCCTTGACCGTGAAGGGCCGCATGCTGGCGCTGACGCTTCGGCAAGGCGCGCGGCTGAAAGCCTTCGTCAAGAACAGCCCGACGATCTGGAAGCTGACCAAGGTGCTGCGCCGCAAAGCCGCCGGCCAGGCAGCGCCCGCGGAGGAAGATAGCTAGCGCCATGAAGCCGATCATCCGCACACTGTCCCTGCAGGAACTGGCGCTTCTCGTCGACTGGGCGGCGGCGGAAGGCTGGAACCCAGGTCTTGAAGACCCGGCGATGCTCCAGGCGGCGGACCCCGAAGGCTTCATCGGCGCCTTTGTCGGCGACGACATGGCCGCGGCAATTTCGGCCGTGGCCTATGGAAGCGAATTCGGTTTCATCGGCCTCTACATCTCCCGGCCTGACATGCGCGGCATGGGCTACGGCAAGGCTGTGTGGGACGCCGGCATGAAAAGGCTCGCGGGCCGGACCGTCGGCCTTGACGGCGTCGCCGAGCAGCAGGCCAATTACCGGCGCAAGGGCTTCGCGCCGGCCTACGAGACCATCCGCTTCACCGGGCGCAAGGCAGGCCCGGCGGTCAGGGACGATGGGTTGCGGATGATTACGACGCAGCTCCTGTCCGACATCGTCGCCTATGACTCCCATTGCTTTCCGGCGCCCCGAGGCACCTTTCTGAAGCGATGGCTGCAGGAGCCGCATCATGGGCTGGCGGCGATCGGTTCGCGCGGCGTGACCGGTTTTGGCGTGGCGCGCCGCTGTCGATCCGGCTTCAAGATCGGCCCGCTGTTTGCCGACGGTATGGAAATCGCTTTGCAACTCCTGGAGGGACTGGCCCGTGCCTGTGAGGGCGGCGAGCTGCACATCGACGTCCCAGCCGATAACACCGGCTTCATAACTGCGCTCGATGCGGCCGGCTTTGCGCCGACCTTCACCACCACGCGCATGTACAAAGGTCCTGCCCCGGAACTGGACCTGCAAAGGGTGTTCGGCGTAACGACGCTTGAACTGGGATAGATCGGGCGAACCGCAGAACGGTTCCGCCAAGCGATCCGCGGCTCCCTCAGGCAGCGGCAGTGCGCCGTCCCGGGACCGGATTGCCGGGCGGTTCGTGGCCGAGCGGCGTCACCAGCGTCAGGTCGGGGTAGCCGTTCTCGATCAGCTTGACCGCAGCCTGCGTCACCTCATCGTCGGCCTCCAGCATGGAGAGAAAGACCTCGGTGGCATCGCCGGTCAGGCGGCCGATGCCTTGCGCGTCGGCCGGTCCGCACTCGACCACGACCAGGTCGTAGGCTGTCGTCAGCGACTGCATGATGATCGGCAGCCGGTCGGCAGCACGCATGGCACGAACCGGATCGGCGGTTCCGACGGGAATGACGTGACAGTCCGAATAGAGATCGGCGTGGATGACGTCGCTGAACTGCGCTTCCGAAGCGAGCAGGTTGGTGATGCCCGGGAAAAGGCCGCTGTCCAGCATCGGCCGCGAGGCGGCCCCCGATGCGGTGAGGTCCAGCAACAGCACGCGCAGGCCGGCGTCGGCGACCTCGCGCGCCACCAGGATCGCGGATGCAGCCGCCTCGTCGCCTTCCGGCGAGACGAATATGGCGCGCGCCGCACCGCTGGAGATCAGCTTTTCGGCAGCCTTCTCGATGTCGATCTCGCCCAGCGTCGAACGCACCGGTTCGGGCTCGACAGCCGTCCGCTCGGTGGTCACCGCATCGGGCATCACAACCCTATCAGGCGCCTCGGCCACGGTTGGCATTGCGGCGGTATAGGACTCCGCATCTGCTTCAGGCGGTAGTTCCGGCATCTCCTGGCGAACGATGGGTTCCTGGAAGACGGCAGGCTCGTGGCGGACAAATGGCTTGGCGACCGGCGCCTGCGCCACCTGGGGCATCGCGACCTCATCGATCCGTTCGAAACGGGAACCGCTCGCCGGCCGCATCGCGCGGCCTGAAAACAGCTCCCGCAGAAGCGTCACGATGGCCATGATCAGCAGCGATGCGGCGAAAGCCGCGCCGACGATCGGCCCGACCTTCGGGAAATAGGCCTCGGAGGGAACCGAAGCCTTCGAGGCGATCCGCGCGTCGACCGGCAGATAGTTGCGATCCTGGCGCGAAGCGGCTTCGCGGTAGTTGGTCAGGTACAGCTCGAGTTGCTGTCGCTTGGCGGTCGCATCGCGCTGCAGTGCGTCCAGATCGACCTGTTGTTCGCCGGCCTGCGCCGAAGCGGCCTTCAACGTGTTGACGTCCGCGACAAGCTGGTTCTCGCGGGCCTTTGCCGTCTCGGCCTGCATCAACAGGCCTTTCATAATCTTCTGGGCCTCGCTGCGGATCTGTGCGTCGAGATCGGACAGTTGCGATTTCAGCGCGCGAATGCGCGGATGATTGCCAAGCAGTGTCGTCGACAGATCGGCGATGTTGGAGCGCAATTCGACCTGTCGCTCACGCAAGCGCTGGATCAGGTCCGACGACAGAACCTCCGGCACGGCATCCAGCGAACCGCCATTCTGCAGCGCCCTGCGCACACCGTCGGCGGTCGCTTCCGCAGCGGCGCGGTTGGCGCGCACCTTCGACAGTTCGCTCGACAGTTCCGAAAGCTGCTGGGTGGCCAACACCGAATTGTTGCCACCCATCAGAAGATCGGACTGGGCGCGGTAGGCGGCGACCTTCGCCTCGGCATCCTTGACCTGCCGCTGCAGGTCGGCGATCTCCGGCGCCAGGAAGTCGGCGGCGGCGCTGTTCGATTCGAGCTTGGCCGCCCCTTGCCCCGCTATATAGGCGGCGGCGATGGCGTCTGGTATGGCGGCCGCGAGCTTGGGATCTTCCGATGAGAACTCGATGGCAATGATGCGGGTCTTCTCGACGCCGTAGACGTTGAGCTTCTCGTGCATTTTCTTGAGCACGCGCTCTTCCGTCGGAATTTCCATCGGATCGCTTTTCAGGCCGACCAGAACCAGAGCGCGGCTCAACGCCGACATGTCGAGCGCTTCATTGAACTCGGGCAGTTTTTCCAGACCAAGCTTTTGCGAGACCTGCTTGAGGATTTCGTTGGAGGAAATGATCTGGACCTGAGTGGCGACGCCCTGCTCGTCGAGAATAGGCTTGTCGGTGTCGTTGTTGTTGCTGGCCGGCCGCGTATAGATGGATTCGCGCGGCGCGATCTCCACCTGCGTCTCCGCCTTGTAGTGCCGGGTTGCCAGCGAGGCAAAAGCGAAGCCCAGCCCGGTAGCCAACAGGACGACGAGGACTATACGCAGCCAATTCCTCGCCAGGCTGGCGAAGAGCTGCCTGAGATCAACGTCGACATCTGCGGCCGCGGACTGAACGGACATGCATCCCTACTCCGATACTGGGTCAGCACGCACCGTAAACAACTATGGTAACTCAGCCGTTAAGATCGCGGTAAGTTTCCGTTAGGGTTTACTGGCGGGTGACAAACAAAACCGCCAAAAATCACAAAAACTCTTGCCGATGCGCCACGTGTCGGCCGCTCCCTTTACCGGCCATTAACCCTAACAGGATGATAACGGACCTCGATCCCTAGAGTTGCTGCGACGTTGCAGCGACCAGTCGAAGGTACCTGTCCGGCCATGAAAAGCACTGCTTCCATGTTTCGCGCGCTGCTTGCCGTATCGATGCTGGCTGGCTGTTCCAGCTACCGGCCGACGCCGGCCGCCTTCCATGAGGTGCTCGATCAGCCCTACCGTCTTGGCGCCGGCGACCGCGTCCGCGTGACCGTGTTCGAGCAGGACGGGCTGACCAACACCTACAGCGTCGATCAATCCGGCTATCTCTCCTTCCCGCTTGTCGGCGCCATACCAGCGCGCGGCCACACCGCGCAGCAAATGGAAAAGGAGATTGCCGACAAATTGCGGCAAGGCTATCTGCGCGATCCCGACGTTTCGGTCGAGATCGACCGCTACCGCCCGATCTTCGTCATGGGCGAAGTGGGTGCCGCCGGCCAATATTCCTATGTTCCCGGCCTGACGGTGCAGAAGGCGATCGCCATTGCCGGCGGCTTCACGCCGCGCGCCAACCAGGAAAGCGTCGACATCACCCGCGACATCAACGGCAAGGTGATGACCGGCCGCGTGGTCACCTCCGACCCGCTGCTGCCGGGCGATACGGTCTACGTCCGCGAACGTCTGTTCTGACAGATACCACGTGGCGGACAGGCTCAGGATCGTCCATTGCTTTCGCTCACCCGTCGGAGGAATTTTCCGGCATGTGCGCGACCTGGCCGAGGCGCAGGTCGCCGCCGGGCATTCCGTCGGCATCGTCTGCGATTCGACGACAGGCGGCGCGTTCGAGGAACATTTGTTCGATCAGATGAAGGACATGCTGGCGCTCGGCATTCATCGCACGCCGATGCAGCGCCACGTCGGTCCCGGCGATCTTGCCTCGGCCTGGCGCACGTACAGGATCATCAAGGAATTGCGGCCGGACGTACTGCACGGGCACGGCGCCAAGGGTGGCGCCTATGCCCGTCTGTTCGGCTCATTGTTGCGGGTATCAAGGTCTCGCGTAGCCCGCCTTTATTCGCCGCATGGCGGCTCCCTCCACTATGACGAGAACACGGTCATCGGAAAGCTGTTCTTCGCGCTCGAGCGCTTCATGGCTCGCTTCACCGACTATTTGCTGTTTGTCTCGGACTATGAGCGGCGGACCTATCGCCACAAGGTCGGCGAGCCGCCCATTCCCAACACCCTCGTCTATAACGGCCTGCGCGCCACAGAATTCGAGCCGGTGATCACCGCGCCGGACGCTGCCGACCTGCTTTACATCGGCATGATGCGCGACCTGAAGGGACCGGACATCTTCATTGATGCATTGGCGCTCGCCGGCCCGCGGTTCGGCCGCGCGCTGACCGCCGTGATGGTCGGCGACGGCGACGACCTTCCGCGTTATCACGGGCAGGTGAAACGCCTCGGGCTCGAGCGCCATGTCCGCTTCCTGCCGCCGATGCCGGCCAGGGAGGCCTTTGCCCTTGCCGCGCTTATCATCGTTCCCTCGCGCGCCGAAGCCATGCCCTATATCGTCCTGGAAACGCTTGCCGCGGGAAAGCCGATGATCGCAACCGCGGTCGGCGGCATTCCGGAGATATTCGACACAGGTTCCTCTGCCCTGATCCGACCTGACCCGATCGAGCTCGCCGACAGGATGAGCCAGGCGCTGGCCGACCCCGCCGCCTATCGCGACCTGATGCCCGACGGCGCCAACCTCAAGGCACGCTTCGGCGCCGATGTGATGGCCGCCGACATCGAGAAGGCCTATTTCGCCGCGCTCGACAGGTAGGCGCAGGACCAAGCCGTTCCAAAGCCATACGTTGTTTCAAGGGTTTCTTAGCTCTCTTTTGCTATGACCGTGGGGAAGCTTGCGGAAAGCCCTCATGAACGAGATCGACCCCGCGCGCCGCTTTTCAGCAGAGGCGGTGCGTAAATTCGACGGCCCGGCCGATGGCGACACGCCAAGCGGCATGAACGATGTCGCCCGCCAGGTCGCCTCGCAGTACAGGCGCGATACGATGTCGCCGATCATGGTCAGCGGTGTCCTGCGCATGGTCGAATTCGGCTTGCTGTTCCTGTCCGGACTCGCCGTCTATTTCCACTATGTCGGGTTCTTCAACTATCTCGCCTGGCAATATCCGGTGACGATCGCAGCGGGCTCGTTCCTTGCCGTGGTGCTGCTCGACGTCACCGACTGCTACCAGATCGTCGCCCTGATGCGGCCCATCGCCAATTTCGGCCGCGTGCTGCTCGTCTGGGCCGGCACTTTCGCCCTGATGGCGCTGACGGCATTCGTCATGAAGATGTCGCAGGACTATTCGCGCCTTTTGTTCGGCAGCTGGTTCGTCGTCGGCTTCGTTCTCATCTTCGGCCTCAGGCTGGTGATGTCGAAGCTGATCCGGACCTGGGCGCGCGATGGCCGCATGGAGCGGCGCGCCGTCATCGTCGGCGGCGGCAAGGCGGCGGAAATCCTGATCCGCTCGGTCGAAAAGCAGCCCTACAACGATATCCGCATCTGCGGCATCTTCGACGATCGCGGCGACAAGCGCTCGCCGCCCATCGTCGCCGGCTACCCCAAGCTCGGCACCATTTCGGAACTGATCGAATTCGCCCGCATCGCCCGTATCGACATGCTGATCGTATCGCTGCCGCTGACCGCCGAATCGCGCGTTCTGCAGCTGCTGAAGAAGCTGTGGGTGCTGCCGGTCGACATCCGGCTTTCGGCGCATTCCAACGCGCTGCAATTTCGCCCGCGCGCCTATTCCTACATCGGCGCGGTGCCGATGCTCGACATCTTCGACAAGCCGATCAACGACTGGGATTCGGTCGCCAAGCGCGCCTTCGACATTGTCTTCAGCCTGATCGGCATCGTCGTGTTCTCGCCGGTGATGCTGGCGACCGCCATCGCCATCAAGCTCGACAGCAAGGGGCCGGTGCTGTTCCATCAGAAGCGGCACGGTTTCAACAATGAGATCATCGAGGTCTACAAGTTCCGTTCGATGTATACGGACAAGGCCGATCCGACCGCCAAGCAGACGGTGACCAAGAACGACCCGCGCGTCACCCGTGTCGGCCGCTTCATCCGCAAGACCTCGATCGACGAGCTGCCGCAGTTCTTCAACTCGCTCCTGGGTTCGCTGTCGCTGGTCGGCCCGCGTCCGCACGCCATCGCCGCGCAGTCGCATAATTTGCTCTACAACGAAGTGGTCGACGGCTATTTCGCCCGCCACAAGGTCAAGCCCGGCGTCACCGGCTGGGCGCAGATCAATGGCTGGCGCGGCGAGATGGACACCAACGAAAAGATCCGCATGCGGACGGAGTATGACCTCTACTACATCGAGAACTGGTCGCTGCTGTTCGATTTGCGGATCCTGTTCCTCACGCCGCTCCGGCTGCTCAACACGGAAAACGCCTATTGAGCGCGATCAGCCATGATCTGCCGCGCGCGGCGGTCAACGCCAAGCTGGTCGCGCTGATTTCCTCGGGCGCGGTCTTCCTCGGCATTCTGCTGTCCGGCTTCGTCATCAGCGAGCCGGCGCCCTATGAGCTCTACATGGCCGGGCTGATCGCCATCTGGGCGCTTTTCGGCTTGCGGATTTCCCGCGCGGCCACGCCGCTGCTGGTGCTGCTGGTGACGATGAACATCGGCGGCATGATCTCCATGACGCAGATGGCGGACCTCGCCAACACGCCGCTCTATCTCGCCGTCTCGCTGTTTCTCGCCTTCAGCGCGGTGTTCTTCGCATCGATCACCGCCGTACAGCCGGGCCTCTACCGATTGATCTTCATTGCCTATGTGGTTTCGGCCGTGGCCACCTCGCTGCTTGGCATTGCAGGCTACTTCCATGCCTTTCCGGGCGCGGAGATGTTCACCAAATACGATCGTGCCGCCGGCGCCTTCCAGGACCCGAACGTGTTCGGCCCGTTCCTGGTGCTGCCCGGCATCTATCTGCTCTATCTGCTTTTGACCGGACCGGTGACACGCATGCCGCTGCTGGCGGTACCGCTGCTGATCATCACCGCCGGCATCTTCTTCTCGTTCTCGCGCGGCGCCTGGGGCATGTTCGCCGTCTCGGCCGTCCTGCTCACCGGCAGCCTGTTCCTGCAGAGCGCCAGCGGCAAGTTCCGGCTGCGCGTGGTGGTGATGACGATGGCCGCTCTGGCGCTGCTGGTCGTCGCCATGATCGTCATCCTGCAGCTGCCCGGCGTGTCGGAGATGTTCTCCAACCGTGCCCATCTCGAACAGAGCTACGACACCGCCCGCCTCGGCCGTTTCGCCCGCTACGGCATCGGCTTCCAGATGGCGATGGAGCACCCGTTCGGCATCGGCCCGCTGGTCTTCGGCACGATCTTTGGCGAGGACACCCACGACATCTGGCTGAAAATGCTGATGGACTATGGCTGGCTCGGCTTCGTGTCGTTCCTCACACTCGTCGCCTGGACGATGGCAGCCGGATTCCGCATCCTGCTGCGCGACCGGCCGTGGCAGCCCTATCTGTTGTGCGCCTATGTCGCCTTCATCGGCAATATCGGGCTCGGCACCTTCATCGACATCGACCACTGGCGCCATGTCTACCTGCTGCTCGGCCTGATCTGGGGCGCCATCGCGCTGGAATACAGGCACCAGCGGCTATTGCGGCCCGCCTTGCAGGGCTCGCCGGCACCGGCATAAAAGTCGCGGGAGTGAAGGGCTTCACGCTGGCCTTCGGTGGAGATCCCGCCCGCCCTACACCACGGCGATGACAGCTTCGAGAGCCTGCTTCCCGAAACGGAATTGCGAATACGAAGTTTCTGATGGATCTCCTGACTAGATCAGGATGACGTTTGGTTGAACCATCATCCTGATCTATCTCTTTGTTGGAGCATGAACTTTTCCGAAAACCGGTTCCCACTTTTCGGGATCATGCTCTGGGAACTCTACATGCGCTTTACTCCGCTTCATTTGCGTTTTGAAGCGTCTGACCCAATGTAAGTCCAGTTCTCGACGGACGGTCAGTCCATGGCAAAATATGCTGTTGCGGCAAGAATGTCACATACTTTTATTAAGGTACCGGCTATTGTCGTGCCCGAGGGAATTACTTGGGTTGGGAGAAATACGTGAATAGATTTTTAGCAGCTCTCGCGGTTGCCGCCCTGTCGGCAAGCACGGCCTCCGCAGCCGACATGGTGGCGGCACCGATCGCGGGGTCGACCTATGACTGGAGCGGTTTCTATGTCGGCGGCCATGTCGGCTTTGCCAATGGCGACATCACGGCGACGGATGTGACTGAGCCCCTCGGCGGCTTTTTCACGGATTCGGTTCCCGCAGGCACCGAGGGCTTTGACTTCAACAAGGGCGGCGTGGCCGGCGGTATTCATGCAGGCGCCCAATGGCAATGGGGCCAATGGGTTCTGGGCGGCGAGGCCACCTGGACGGCAACGGGCATCCGCAAGACCATCACCAGCCCCTACTTTCCGGACAGCGACACCGAGACCGCCAAAATCTCGAATTATGCGACGGTCGTTGGCCGCGTCGGCTACGCCTTCGATCGCGTGCTGATCTACGCGAAAGCCGGTTATGCCGGCGGCAAGGTGGATTTCCAAGCCCGAGACAACGACGCCCTCGTCACCTACGAGAAGAATGAGTGGCAAAACGGTTATGCAGTCGGCGCCGGCATCGACTATGCCCTTACGAACAACCTCTCACTTGGCGTGGACTACACCCACATTGACCTCGGCCATAAGACGAGCACGGGCAACAACGTGTTCGATGACGGAAGTCTCGGTGATAACCCTGAGACGTATCGTACAGAGGCAAAGGTCGATGCCGTAATGGCCCGGCTAACCTACAAGTTCGGAATGGGTCAGTAGTCCATCGACATCATTTTCGCGGATCAGATCTAGCGTCAGGGGAGTTCGTCAGCGCTCCCCTTTCGTCGTAGCGGGTTGTCACATCGCGACGCGGAGACGCCAGCTCCAGACTAACTCCCAACGCTACCGTCCGGCACATGTTGTCGGGGCGGATTTGTGCGGTCGAGTTATCCACAGAACGACTCGCGAACACCTGCGGCCTATCCGTGGGGATATATGCCGCTACCTGCGTTTGGCTGCTGTTCGGTTCCGTTATGTTATTGGCATGCCTTTTTGCCCTTGCGCCGGAACCCTTGAGAATATAGGGCTTTGCGCGGTCCGGAGTGTAGCGCAGCCCGGTAGCGCACTTGACTGGGGGTCAAGGGGTCGTCGGTTCGAATCCGGCCACTCCGACCATTTAAAGCAGGACTTGCCCCCGAAGTCCGCCTTTTCAGATACCCCGGTCAGTCCGGCCAAATCTCAGATCTGGGCAAAACCCCAGAACGTGTCCTGTATCATCCTGCCTGAACTCCGGGTGGGCCTGCCCTACCCCTGGCACACATCCACCCACTCAGCGCCGACAATCTCAACCATGCGCTGCGGGCTAATCCGCACCGCCGCATTGGTGGACCCGGCGGCGGGCACCACCTCGTCAAACTCGCGCAGCGATACGTCGCAATAGACCGGCAGCGGCGCCGGCAGGCCGAACGGGCAGACGCCGCCGACCGGATGGCTCGTCGCTTCGACAACCTCCGCGGCGTCGAGCATGCGCGGCTTGCCGCCGAACTGGTCCTTGAACTTACGGTTGTCCAGCCTGGCGATGCCGCTGGTCACCACCAGCATGGTGCGGTCGCCGACGCGCAGGCAGATCGTCTTGGCGATCTGTGCCGGCAGCACGCCATGCGCCTCGGCCGCCAATGCCACCGTAGCCGAGCTCGCTTCCGTGACGATGACGTCGATGTCAGGCGCGTGGGTGGCGAAGAAGGCACGAACGGATTCCAGGCTCATATCGGAAAACCCATGGTTCAAAAACTTGAAGGACGGCACATTGCTGTCAGCAGCCGAGGCCGCCGCGCGTATAAGCACGTGCGGCATACAAATCGGCAAGCCCCAGGCTGAAGCAGACGCCGCGGCAGGTACAAAGAAACCCGCCAAGGGGCCTTGGCGGGTTCTCTGGAATGCGTGGTGCGGATCTACGCCAGCGATCGACCTTGCGCCGCCGGCGTCGGCGCAGCCGGGGTGATCAGAGCCTCCTGGGGAAGGTGAAGCGCGGACACAATACGACGCAGCTTCGACGGGTCGGTCACTCTCCCGCTTTCGATATCCTCAATTTCGTCCACCGCCAGGCCGCATGTCAGGGAGAGCTCTTCCACGCTGTAACCGCGGGTCTCCCGCATCGCTCTGAGGGTGTTGTAATCTGGCCCGCTCCCGTTGGTTGCCGGTTGGGAGAGGGGTTCGCTTTTCGCATTATGGGGCATTGGCAACTCCATGACTGAAAGAGTTTGATCAAATGAGGAGTGTTGCCTGAGACGGTCGGGAAGATGCCCTCTCGCCGGCGATTTGCCAAGAGCCAAAAGGGCCGTCACGGGATCGTGAACCAGGCGCCTAGCGCGGCCCTCTCGCGTACACGTCGCGATCAAGTTGTTTTGAAGGTCCGATCGGCCTTTTGCCGGCAGTTTCGCCGCGCCCATTCGTTATCTCCGGGTCGCTGGCGTGAAACCATCCGGTTCCAGCCAGCTCGTTCCCGGAAGGATTTTGCAATGAACTTGAAGACATTCATGGTCGTGCTCGGCACGATTTCCAGCCTTTCCCTCACCGGCGCCGACGCCGCCCAAGCCGCAGACGCGCTGCGTGTGCGCGGCACGGTGGTCAGTTTTGAGCCCACGCTGCTCACCGTGAAAACCCGCCAGGGCGATACCGACGCGATCAAGCTCAAGGCTGGCTGGAAGATCTCGGGCGTCGCCAACGCCTCGGCAAAGGACATCAAGCAGGGCGATTTCCTCGGCATTGCCTCCGTTTCGAAAGCCGATGGCGGTAGCGGCGCCCTGGAGGTGGTGGTCTTTCCGGCCGCGCTGAAAGGCACTGGCGAGGGCGACCGTCCCTGGGACCTGCAGCCAAACAGCCGGATGACCAACGGCACCGTCGCCGACGTTACCGATATAAGCGGGCGATCCGTCACCCTGACCTATGACAATGGCCAGACCAAGCAGATTTCGATCCCCGACACCACGCCCGTCGTGACCTTCGCGCCGGCGACGCCGACCGACCTCAAGCCGGGTGCGACGGTCTTCGTCACCGCAGAGCGGGGCAGCGACGGCGCGCTGAGCGCCAGCCGCGTCGTGGTCGGAACCAACGGCGTCGTGCCGCCGATGTAGTCGAACAGGCGGCCCAATGGCCGCCTCTCGATCTTGCCGTGCATGGTGGCGGGAGGCTGAGTTGGGCAGAAACAGTCCAGAAACAAAATTCTACAATCGGGAAATACTGACGAAAAAATTCAGGCGCGTAATTCCATTCGCGGCGGCCGGGCTATCGCCCCGATCCATACGCCCGCGAAACAAAAGGAAACGATCCATGAAGAAGTCCCTCCTCTCGGCCCTCGGGCTTGCAGTTGCATTGGCTTTCACGGTGCCCGTCATCGGTGCGACGAGTGCGGATGCCGCCCCGATGGCAAAGCATCATCGTCACCACCATCATCATCGCCACCATGTCCGCCATCACCATCATCACCGCCACCACCACCATGTGATCGGAAACAAGGCCTAAGCTCCGCAGACCGCCACCGAGAAGACCGGCCTTGGCTCCTGTCCAAGGCCGGCTACTCCGCCCCGCGGGGCTCGATCGCGGATCGACAATTCACGCAAATCCAATGCGCGACGCCGGTGAGATCGTCGTCTATCCCGGCGCTGGCTATGGCACCACCACCAATCCGGCGTTCACCGGCGAATCGAGCGGCTCTGGCGGCTTGACCAATCCGCATTCCTGCGCCGGCGACACAGAGGTGTTGGGCGCCTCTATGCCGACACGCTCCTCGCCAGATGCCGGAGCGACAACAGACATGGCCGATCGCAAGGAAAATGACGGATCACCTTAGGGCGAGCCGTCACTTCTTCTTGCTCGTATCTGTGGATTTGGGTTTTAGAATTCAGCGCCGGCTGAACAGCAGACTGGCGACAAGCCCGAGCACCACAAGGCCGACCGCCGCGGCAGCCGCCGGATGGTCGCGGGCCGACCTCTCGATCACCCTGCCCTGTTTGCGGATTGCCGGCATGGCGTCGCGCAGGCGCCCGGCAAGATCGGAATAGGTGTCGAGCGCGGCATCGCGACCGTCCTCGTAGTAGGCGCCGCCTCGCTTCGCCACAGCCCTCTTCAAGCTGGCCAGTTCCTTGCTGAGAACCGCGACCTGCCTGTCGAGATCGATGTCCGAGAGGGTCGAAAATGATGCCATGGTATGTTTCCTTCACTTGCAGAAGGAAGCGTAACGTCTCACCGGAAGACGGGTTCCGGTTTTCGAACTATCGATGTCGCGTCGGGCCGCGGTCAGCGCACCTGGTCAAGCAGGCGCTTGCATTCCAGGAGGTCGAACAGCGCCTCCTGCAGCAAGGCCCTGTTGTCGCGCGAGAGTTTCGATGCATCCGGCTGCACCGGACCGTCCTCGTCGCTCTTGCCCAGGCCGAAAAAGCGGCGGCTGGGCTTCACCCGCGGCTGGCCGACCAGTTCGTCGTCCATGCCACGCGGCTGGGCCGCCGGCGTCAGCGGCACTTGGTCAGCCTGCCTCCGCTGGGAGATCGCCTCGACGGCGGCCATGTCGCCATTGCCGATGGCAACCAGGAAATGGTTGCCGTTCTCGCGCAACAGCTTCTGCACGCCCTTGATGGTGTAGCCCTGGTCGTAGAGCATGTGGCGGATGCCCTTGATCAGCTCGACATCCTGCGGCCGGTAGTAACGACGGCCGCCGCCGCGCTTCATCGGCTTGATCTGGTTGAAACGCGTTTCCCAGAAGCGCAGCACATGCTGCGGCAGATCGAGATCTTCGGCGACCTCGCTGATGGTACGAAAGGCGTCGGGGCTCTTGTCCATGGGCGAATCCTCACGCTGGACGATGATCCGGCCTACCTGCCGAATCGGGGCTTATTTCAGCGGTTTATGAAGCAATATTCAAGCCCGGCGTCATGGCGGCGGCAGTTTTCAACCGCGCAGTAGGACTACTTGCCGCTTTTGGCCTTGCCGCTCTGATGGGAGCGCAAGATACGGCTCTTCAGCACATTCGACGACTTGAAGGTCATCACCCGACGCGGCAGGATCGGCACTTCCTCGCCGGTCTTGGGATTGCGGCCGATGCGTTCGTTCTTGGAGCGGACGTGGAATGTCGCGAAGGACGACAGCTTCACCGTTTCGCCGCGCACGATGGCTTCGCAGATTTCATCCAGCACCGCTTCGACGAGCTCGGCCGATTCAGTGCGCGACAGACCGACCTTCCGGTAAACTGCCTCGGCAAGGTCGGCGCGCGTAAGTGTCTTTCCCCCCATGCGACCGTCCCATCAGCTCAAAACATAAAATTCGGCACAACAGCGGCAGAGCCTAAGTAATTGATCCGTCAAGGTCAAGGACCGAAACTGGACCGTTCGGCACTTACCAGCGAACCAGGACAGCGCCCCAGGTGAAGCCGCCACCCATCGCTTCCAGGAGGACTAGATCGCCCTTCTTGATACGGCCGTCGGCGACGGCCACCGACAGCGCCAACGGCACGGAAGCAGCCGAGGTGTTACCGTGCAAATCGACCGTAACCACCACCTTTTGCTCAGCTATCCCGAGCTTCTTGGCGGAAGCGTCAATAATTCGTTTATTGGCCTGGTGGGGCACGAACCAGTCGAGATCATCGGCCGAGATACCGGCTTGCGCGAACGTCGCCTCGATGACGTCGGTGATCATGCCGACCGCATGCTTGAAGACTTCGCGACCCTCCATCCGGAGATGGCCGACCGTACCCGTGGTCGACGGCCCGCCGTCGACGAAAAGCTTGTCCTTGTGCGTGCCATCGGAGCGCAGGCTGGCCGCCAGAACGCCATGGTCGGCGATCGTGCCCGCCCCCTCGCCTGCTTCCAGGATCATGGCGCCGGCGCCGTCGCCGAACAGCACACAGGTCGAGCGGTCGCTCCAGTCGAGGATGCGCGAGAATGTTTCCGAACCGATCACCAGGACACGCTTGGCCAGGCCGCCGCGGATGTAGAGATCGGCGGTGGTCACGGCATAGACGAAGCCCGAACAGACCGCCTGCAGGTCGAAGGCAAAGCCGTGATGCATGCCGAGCCGGTTCTGGATCTCGACGGCGGTGGCCGGGAATGTGTTGTTGGGCGTCGAGGTCGCCAGCACGATCAGATCGATGTCGGCGGGCGTGAGGCCCGCATTGGCAAGTGCGGCACGTGCCGCTGCTTCCCCCAGCGAAGCCGTGGTCTCGTCGTCACCAGCGATATGTCGCTGGCGAATACCGGTACGCTGGGCGATCCACTCGTCAGAGGTCTCGACCATGCCTTCGAAATCGGCATTCTTCATGATTCGGCGGGGCAGCGCGGCGCCCGTTCCGCGCACGACTGATCTGATCAAAGTTCTTTCCTATTCCTTTGCGTCGGTGACGACGTCGGATTTCCTAGCTGACAGGGCACGCGGGTTGCGCGCATGAAACAGGTCCAGATCGGCCTCGATGCGGTCGAGGAGATTGTTGCGGACCATGTCATAGCCGAGTTCGATCGCGGCGGCGAACCCGTCAGAATCAGCACCGCCATGGCTTTTGACGACGATGCCGCTCAGCCCCAGGAAAACGCCGCCATTGGAGCGGCCGACATCCATTTTTTCGCGCAGGCGATCGAAGGCGCCCTTGGCGAAGATATAGCCGATCCTGGCCATCAGAGTCCGGCTCATCGCCGCGCGCAGATAGCCACCGATCTGGCGCACCGTGCCTTCCGCCGTCTTCAGCGCGATGTTGCCGGCAAAGCCTTCGGTGACGACGACGTCGACCACGCCCTTGCCGATATCGTCACCCTCGACGAAACCGTGATAGTTCATCGAGGCCATGTTGGCTTCGCGCAGCATGCGCCCGGCCTCCTTGACCTCTTCCTGGCCCTTGATCTCCTCGACGCCGACATTGAGCAGGCCGACGCTGGGCCGGGCTATGCCGAAGACCGAGCGCGCCATGCCGGTGCCGAGAATGGCAAAATCAATGAGCTGTTGCGCATCGGCCCCAATGGTCGCGCCGACGTCCAGCACCACGCTTTCGCCGCGCAATGTCGGCCAAAGGGCTGCGATTGCCGGGCGATCGATGGTGGCCATGGTGCGCAGGCAAAATTTCGACATCGCCATCAGCGCGCCGGTGTTGCCGGCGGAAATGCAGGCGTCGGCCGTGCCGGCCTTGACCGCTTCGACGGCCTTCCACATTGATGACTTCCAGCGGCCGTGGCGCAGCGCCTGGCTCGGCTTGTCGTCCATCCTGACCGCAACTTCGCAATGGAAGAATTCACTGATCTCGGCGAGCTTGGGAAATTTGGCAAGCTCCGGGCGCACGACCTCCTCACGCCCGAAGATGACGAAGCGGATGTCGGGACGACGGGTCGCGACCGTCATGAGCGCTGGAATGACCACGGCTGGTCCGTGATCGCCGCCCATGGCATCGATGGAAATCCTGATCACGCGGTATTTATCTCACGGTTAGGCGGCAGGTCGCTTTAGCGACCGCGAAGGTTCGGCGAAAATAACGGTTTTGGGCTGCCGCACAACCGACTTTTCCGTCGCGGGCGAGCTTTTCAGGATTTTCCCAGCAAGGATCGCAGTTTTTGCTGAAATTCATTCTCCGCCGGTTCGTTCTCGCTGCCGGCGTTGAGCGATGCGCCCTGCTTGCGCGGATAGGGGTCGATGGCGAGCCCGAAATACTGTTCGGCGATTGCCCCGACATCGATCGTGTCACCGGAAAATGTCTCTGGACTGTCAGGGCCTTCCGCGTCGAGCAGGATCTCGCCGCCACCATCGAAACCCTGCCGTCCAAGCTTGGAATCCTCGGGCAGCAGCAGCGCTTCGACCGGTTCGTCGATATGCGCCTCGACAGGCTCGAGCGTGACGATGCAGGCCTGGGTGATGTCGGCTTCGACGCGACCGCTTATCTTCACGCCATTGCGCTTCCACGACGCGACCAGAAGCTCGGCGCGATAGGATTCGACCGAAATCAGCCCGTGCTCCTCGGCCAGTGCCGCACGCTGCGCGGCATCGGCCTCGATAACCAGCGGCAGGCCCTTCTGCGGCAGGCGCGTAACGTTTGCACGGAAGGAGACCGGGCTTTGCGGGTCAACATGCTTCATTGTTCAACCTTCTTGGCGGCGGGAAAGGTCAGCGTGCCGGAGACAATCGATTCGGATGTCTGCGCGGCCAGATGACTGCGCGCGTCGGTAACATAGTTGGCCAGCAGCGATGCTTCCAGCCAGGCGCCCGCGTCGGGCCGGACATTGCGGGCAAGAGCCGCGGTCAGCCCTTCACGGTCGCTTCTTTCCAGGGCATCGTCATAGGCAGCAGTTCGGCCATAAAACATCTTTGCCAGCTTTTTCATGCGTTTGGGCACGCCCACGTCGCCAATGCCCAATTCCCGCAACGAATGGTCGACGTCGAGGAAGAACTCGTCGATCAGCACCTGGGCGACCTCTTGCGCCGCACCGCCCTCCCCGCGCAACCTGTGCTGGAACAGGAACATGTGCAGCGACAGCATCTCGAAACGGCCAAGCGGCGTGTCCGGCACATTCCAGTGGGAATAAAACACGGTCTGCCGCGCCGCCGCCACGATTTGTGCGTAAAGCGCCTCGGTGATAGCGCGGTTGGCGTAGCGTTCGCGGCCAAAAAAGCGCTGGAACATTGGGGATGGTCTCCTGGGGACCGTTTGTTGAAGTGGGCTTGTTGCATCGGCAAGCAAGCTGGTTTACCGGTTTCGCGGCCCAGCGCAAGTTGCGGCCAGCTAATGGAGTTGTTGTTGCGCGCGCTGAATTTCAAGTCGACCTTCTCGTCCAGGCCCGCCGGCGCGATCTCGCTGCTGATGATCGTTTCGGCACTGTCCGCCTGCCACACCTCCAAGATGATCGGCGACCTCAGCCCAAGTGAGACGCTGACGCAAGGTTACGTCATAGATCAGCAGGCAATCGACCTGGTGCCGGTCGGTTCGAGCCGCGAGCAGGTGCTTCTGGCGCTCGGCACACCGTCGACGACCGCGACCTTCGACAACGAGGCCTTCTATTACATTTCGCAGACGCGCAAGCGCTACGTCGCCTTCGACAAGCCACGGCTGATTGACCAGCATGTGCTGGCGGTCTATTTCGGCGCCGATGGCCGCGTCACCCAGATCGCCAATTACGGGATGAAGGACGGCAAGATGTTCGACTTCATCTCGCGCACCACACCGACCGGCGGCAAGGACCAGAACTTCCTCAGCCAGATCATCAACGGTGCCAGCAAGCTGGCACCCAGCATTCCGGGCGGCGGCGTCTAATTCCTTTCGGCTTCCATTCCGGAAGCCTCTTCATCTCAGGCGACCAAAAACCCGCGGGAGCGATCCTGCGGGTTTTTGTTATGGGGATCGTTCACCGGGTGTGGCCGTGGCCAAGGAAACGCGAGCCGAGCCTGGATGAGATGCTTGCACACCACGCACTGGAGGACCCAGGCGAAGCGAAGCGCTGAAGGGTCGACGTTGTCATCGCTTCAACAAAAAACCCGCGGGATCGCTCCCGCGGGTTCTGTTTTCGAGTGGATGCTTTTGATCAGCCGTGCGCGAGCACGGCCAGCAGCAAGAGCGCCACGATGTTGGTGATCTTGATCGCCGGGTTGACGGCCGGACCGGCGGTGTCCTTGTAGGGATCGCCGACCGTGTCGCCGGTCACCGAAGCCTTGTGCGCTTCGGAACCCTTGAGATGCTTGACGCCGTCCTTGTCGACAAAGCCGTCTTCGAAGGACTTCTTGGCGTTGTCCCAGGCACCGCCGCCAGAGGTCATCGAGATGGCGACGAACAAGCCATTGACGATGACGCCGAGCAGCGAGGCACCAAGGGCGGCAAAAGCGGACGCCTTCGAGCCCGAGATCAGCAGCACGCCGAAATAGACCACGAGCGGCGCCAGCACCGGCAGCAGCGACGGGATGATCATTTCCCTGATTGCCGCCTTGGTCAGAAGGTCGACCGCGCGTGCGTAGTTCGGCTTCGAGGTGCCGGCCATGATGCCCGGATCCTCGCGGAACTGCTTGCGCACCTCCTCGACAATGGCGCCCGCCGCACGGCCGACGGCCGTCATGGCGATGCCGCCGAACAGATATGGGATCAGACCGCCGAAGATCAGGCCAGCGACGACGTAGGGGTTGGAGAGATCGAAAGAGATCTCGCCAATGCCCTGGAAGTAGGGATATTTGTCGCCATTGGCGGCAAAGAACTTCAGGTCGTTCGAGTAGGCGGCAAACAGCACCAGTGCGCCGAGACCGGCCGAACCGATGGCGTAGCCCTTGGTCACCGCCTTGGTGGTGTTGCCGACCGCGTCGAGCGCGTCGGTGGACTGGCGCACTTCCTTGGGCAGGCCGGCCATTTCGGCAATGCCGCCGGCATTGTCGGTGACCGGGCCGAAGGCATCGAGCGCAACGATGATGCCGGCAAGACCGAGCATCGTCGTGACCGCGATCGCCGTGCCGAAGAGGCCGGCAAGCTGATAGGTCGAGATGATGCCGCCGACGATGACGATCGCCGGCAGCGCCGTCGATTCCAGCGAGACCGCAAGGCCCTGGATGACGTTGGTGCCGTGACCGGTGACCGACGCCTGGGCGATAGAGTTGACCGGGCGCTTGTTGGTGCCGGTGTAGTATTCGGTAATGACCACGATGAGACCGGTCACCACGAGGCCGATCAGGCCGCATATGAACAGGTTCTTGCCGGTGATGACCATGCCGGCGACGGTGCCGATCTCACCCCAGCCGAGGGTGACATGGGTGGCGACGCCGAGGCCGACGATGGACAGCAGGCCGGTGACGATCAGGCCCTTGTAGAGTGCGCCCATGATCGAGCCGTTGGAACCGAGCTTGACGAAGAAGGTGCCTACGATCGAGGTCAGGATGCAGGCGCCGCAGATAGCGAGCGGATAAAGCATGGCTGCACCCAGAACGGCGGTACCGCCAAAGAAGATGGCAGCCAGAACCATGGTGGCGACAACGGTCACCGCATAGGTTTCGAACAGGTCGGCGGCCATGCCGGCGCAGTCGCCGACATTGTCGCCGACATTGTCGGCGATGGTGGCCGGGTTGCGCGGATCGTCTTCGGGAATACCGGCTTCGACCTTGCCGACGAGATCGCCGCCGACGTCGGCGCCCTTGGTGAAGATGCCACCGCCGAGACGGGCGAAGATCGAGATCAGCGATGCGCCGAAGCCGAGCGAGACCAGCGAGTCGATGACGATGCGGTCATTGGGCTGGAGGCCCATGAAGTGGGTCAGGATGAGGTAGTAGATCGAAACGCCGAGCAAGGCCAGGCCAGCAACCAGCATGCCGGTGATGGCGCCCGATTTGAACGCGATGTCGAGGCCGGCAGCGAGGCTGTTCGATGCGGCCTGCGCCGTGCGAACGTTGGCGCGAACGGAGACATGCATGCCGATGAAGCCGGCGGCGCCTGAAAGCACCGCTCCGATCAGGAAGCCGATCGCGGCGGTGATGGACAGCAGCCACCAGGCGAGCACGAGGACGACGACGCCAACGATGGCGATGGTGGTGTACTGACGCGCCAGATAGGCTTGTGCGCCCTCGCGGATAGCCGCGGAGATTTCCTGCATGCGTGCATTGCCCTGATCGGCCGCAAGGACCGAACGTGTCGCCCAGATGGCGTAAAGGATTGAAAGCAGGCCGCAGGCGATGACGGCGGAAATAATTGTCATTGCCGGATTTTCCTCGATTGATGGCCCAAAAGAACCCCTCCCTGGGCCGTTGAGACAAAGACCGGATTCCGAGCACGGAATCCGCCTCTTCGCAGCGGTGTATGCGAAACAGGGCTGCGAACGTCAAGATATTGTTCGGTTTTTGCCCGGCTTTCGCCTAAATGGTTGGGGCCAAGCGGCGGCTGCCGTTGGCACCCTCCTATTAGATCGATTGAAATTGGCGTTGACGCAGACGCCCCTACTCGGCTTCCCGGCCCCTGCGGCGCGCCGTGTAGCGCTCGATCGCCGACAGACCGTCATAGATCAGCACGGCTAGGGCTGCCACGATCAGGCCGCCCTGCAGGATGAAGGCGAGATTGTTGGACAACAGCCCGGCGATGATCACTTCGCCCAGCGTTTTGGCTGCCACGGTCGAACCGATGGTCGCGGTGGCAAGGCTGATCACCACCGACAGCTTGATGCCGCCGAGAATGATCGGGGCGCTGAGCGGCAGCTCGACCTTGGTGAGCCTTTGCCAACCGGTCATGCCGGCGCCGCGCGCCGCCTCGACGACATTGGCCGGCAGCGTCGTCAGGCCGGTCAGCGCATTTTCGAAGATCGGCAGCAGGCCGTAGAGAAACAGGGCGATCAGCGTCGGCTTCTCGCCGAAGCCGACGGCCGGCACCGCAAGCGCCAGCACCGCCACCGGCGGAAAGGTCTGGCCGATGTTGACCAGGCTGCGCGATAGCGGCAGGAATTCGGCGCCGGCCGGCCTGGTGACCAGGATGGCAAGCGCCACGGCGACGATGGTTGCGGCCACGGTGGCGATCAGAACCGTGCGTAAATGCAGCAAGGTCAGCGTCAGCAGGCTGCCCTGGTTGTAGATCACCGGCGCATTGTTTTCGGTCAGCGGCTTCAGCAGCGGCTCGAACCAGCCCGGATTGGTGACGAAGCCAACGAGCAGCACCACCAGGGCTAGCCTGAGCAGCGATGGAAGCCAGGCCTTCATGCCGGCCTCGCCGCGCGCTTCACCAGCCCGTCGACGGTCACGCGGCCAAGCGGCTTGCCGTCGGTGCCTGTGACCGGCAGCGCCGGCCGACCCGACCACAACAATTCGGCCAGCGCGTCGCGCTGGCTGGCATCGCCGGGGATCGCCTCGCCTTCGGCAGAGCCCTTCTCCACGGCATCGCGGACCCGGCCTAGCGACAGCAACCGGAACGGCCTTTCGCTGGCGCCAACCAGGGTCTCGACGAAGGCGCTTGCCGGCTTTGCCAGGATCTCGGCCGGCTTGGCGTATTGCACCAGCTTGCCGGCATCCATGACCGCGATCTTGTCGCCCATATGCACGGCCTCTTCCATGTCGTGGGTGACGAGGATGATGGTGGTGCCGAAGCGCTTCTGGATCGCCAGCAGATCTTCCTGCGCCTTGGTGCGGATGATGGGGTCGAGGGCGCCGAACGGTTCGTCCATCAACAGCACGTTGGGCTCGGCCGCGAGTGCTCGGGCAACACCGACGCGCTGCTGCTGGCCGCCGGACAGTTCGTGCGGGTAGCGAGGCCCGAAGGCTTCGGGATCGAGCTGATAGAGCGTCATCAGCTCGTCGACCCGAGCCTTGATACGGTCCTTGTCCCAGCCAAGCAGCACCGGCACGGTGGCAATGTTCTGTGCCACCGTGCGATGCGGAAACAGGCCGTGCCCCTGGATGGCGTAGCCGATGCTGCGGCGCAGCTCGTAACCGGGCAGCGAACGATTGTCGGCGCCGTCAAGCTTGATGATGCCCGAAGTCGGCTCGACCAGCCGGTTGATCATGCGCAGCAGCGTCGTCTTGCCGGAACCGGACGTGCCGACAATGACGGCGATGGTGCGCGGCTCGATGACCATCGACACGTCATCGACCACGGTCGTCGCGTCATAGCGCTTGGTGATGCCTTCGATCTCGATCATGCCGTTTCAACCCTGCGCTTGGTGGCGGTCATTTCGATCACCGCATCGAGGATGATGGCGGCGGCAAAGGCGAGCGCGACCGTCGGCACGGCGCCGAGCAGCACAAGGTCCATTGCCGTCTGACCCACACCCTGGAAGACAAACACGCCGAAACCGCCGCCGCCGATCAGCGCGGCAATGGTGGCGAGGCCGATGTTCTGCACCAAAACGATGCGGATGCCGGTGAGGATGACAGGAAAAGCCAGCGGAAACTCGACGCCGAACAGGCGCTGCCTGTCGGTCATACCCATGCCGCGTGCCGCGTCGTTGGCCGCGCGCGGCACGCCGGCGAGACCAACCACCGTGTTGGCCACCACCGGTAGCAGCGAGTAAAGGAACAACGCGACGAAGGCGGGAGCGGTGCCGATGCCGCGAATGCCGAGCGCGGCAGCTCCCGGCACATGCGTGGCAACCCAGCCGAGCGGCGCGATCAAAAGGCCGAACAGCGCGATCGAGGGAATGGTCTGGATGATGTTGAGCACGTTGAGAACCCCGGCCCGCAGATTTTCGACGCGATGGCACAGGATGCCGAGCGGCAGGCCGACGATCACCGCGGCGGCCAGCGAACCGAGCGCCAGCGTCACATGCTTGGAGCCCTCCGCCCAGAAACTGTCGGCGCGGTTGAAATATTCCTTCAGGATCGACAGATTGTCCCAGCTTCCCGAAATCAACAGCAGCCCGATCGCCAAAGCCGCGACGACAAGCACGCCAACCCGCGCCAATGGCGACAGGTTCAGCCTTGTCAGCACGTCGGCGAGCAAAAGCGTGAAGGCAAAGATCAGAATCCAGAAACCGGAGGCTGGCGAAACTCTGGCGAAGGTGTTGCCCGCCGGCGTGAGAAATGTTCCGGCGACACCGATCAGCAGCGCGAGCGCGGCAAGCGCCATCACGCTGGCGGCAAGGCGCAGCACAAGTGGTGTCTTGAACAGCGCGATGAGTGCTGCGGCGACAATGATGGCGAGCAGCAGCGTCCCGGTCGTTGCCGGCAGCGCCTCGAGAATCGAGCGCGCCTGGCCGGGGACGATGCGGTTGGCACGGAACGTGGCAAAGGGCGCGGCAAAAGCCGCGTAGGCTGATATCGCGGCGATGACCACGCCGAGCTTGTCGAAGCGGGGAGTCATGGTTGCCCCTCATGAGGGGCGATTTGCCACATCGCGCAGCTTTCTTTGGGGATTGGCGAAAACCGACGCGATATCCGATCTCCCCCCTTGCGGGGGAGATGGCCGGCAGACCAGAGGGGGGTGTGAAGGATCGCCAACTTTCGGGTGTCGGCTTGTTCAGAAGCAACCCTGTCGAGGCACGCACCTTTGACAGGTTGAGAGGTCGGCGGGACAGCACCCCCCTCTGTCCTGCCGGACATCTCCCCCGCAAGGGGGGAGATCAGCAGCTTCCAGAGGGGGGTGCCTTGCACCGGTGTCACTGACTACTTCAAAAACCCGTTCTTCTTCAAAAAGTCCTCGGCGACGCCCTTGACCGGCTCGCCGCCGACCTGCACGCGACCGTTCAGTTCCTGCAGCGTGACGAGGTCGAGCTTGGCGAAGACCGGCTTCAGCAGCGTCTCGATCTCGGGATGTTCCTTCAGCACCGCTTCGCGGATGATCGGCGCCGGCTGGTAGACCGGCTGCACGCCCTTGTCGTCGTCGAGCACGACGAGCCCGGACGGTGCGATGCCGCCATCGGTGCCGTAGACCATGGCCGCATTGGCGCCGTTGGTCTGGTTGGCGGCTGCGGCGATGGTTGCCGCCGTGTCGCCGCCCGAGAGGGTGATCAGTTGGTCCGGTTTCAGCGTGAAGCCATAGGTGGTCTGGAAGGCCGGCAGCGCAGCCGCCGAATTGACGAACTCGGCGGAAGCCGCCAGCACGACCTGACCGCCGCCCGCGACATATTTGCCGAAATCGGTGAGCGTGGCGAGCTTGTTGGTGTCGGCGACTTCCTTGCGCAGCGCGATCGCCCAGGTGTTGTTGGCGGGCGACGGCGACAGCCAGACGATCTTGTTGGCGTCGTAGTCGAGCTTCTTGGCCGTTTCATAGGCCTTGGCGGCGTCTTTCCAGACGGGGTCGTCGGCCTTCTCGAAGAAGAAAGCGGCGTTGCCGGTGTATTCGGGATAGATGTCGATTTCGCCGGCGGTGATCGCCTTGCGCACCACCGGCGTGCCACCGAGCTGGATCCGGTCCGATGTCTTGATGTTGTTGGCGTTGAGGACGAGCTGGATGATGTTGCCGAGCACACCACCCTCGGTGTCGATCTTGGAAGAGACAACCACCTGGGCATTGGCGGAAGCCACCGTGACGCCGAGCGCCAATGCGGCGCTGGCGAGAAACTTGACTGAAAACATCGTGAAACCCCTTGCTATGAACCGAAACGCAATGACCGCATATGAGCATGGCTTCAACGGCCAGTCGGGGCACACGGTTTCATAAGAAGGGGGATCAGCGCAATATTTTTGTTCCAAGGCCGTTTTCGAGGCGGCGCTGGCGATCTGCCGCCATCTGGCGGATAATGCAATGAGGGTGCGGGTGGCAAACACGGAGAGCGTGTCATGGCCATACACAAAGTCGGTTACCTCATCGGAAGTCTCGCCCGGGAATCCATCAACCGCAAGCTCGCGAAGGCGCTCGTGCAACTGGCTCCTCCGGAACTGGAAATGACGGAAATCGCCTTCAGGGATCTGCCTCTCTACAGCTACGATTATGATGCGGATTTCCCACCGGTCGCCCGGGATTTCAAAAAGGCGATCGCTTCCGTTCAGGCCGTCCTGTTCGTTACCCCGGAGTACAATCGCTCGATCCCTGGCGGATTAAAGAACGCGATCGATTGGGCCAGCCGCCCCTATGGAAAGAATTCATTCGCGCGCAAACCGTCCGCCGTTATCGGAACATCGCCGGGCGCTATCGCAACCGCTGTCGCTCAACAAAGCCTGCGCAGCGTTCTGAGCTTCTGCAACTCACCCCAGATGAATGCGCCGGAAGCTTATATCCAGTTCACGCCGGGACTGATAACGGCCGACGGCGAAGTGACGGTCGAATCCACCGAGGACTTCCTACGCAACTACATGGCTGAGTTCCACATGTTCATAGCGCGGGTGCTTCAGGTGTTGCCGCCGGACGCATAGGCCTGGCGTCAAACCGGGCGCGCGCTCGTCAGCTTAAGTGCGCCGAGCGCCACGAAGCACAGGACGGTGACCGGAAAGACTATCCAGTTCAGCATCTCCCAGCCCCAGGCATTGTAGACCATGCCCGACATCAGCGAGGCGCAGGCGACGGAGCCGAACAGGACGAAGTCGTGGAAGCCTTGCACCTTGCCCTTTTCCGACGGCCGGTAGGTGGCGGCCACCATCGCGGTCGCGCCAATGAAGCCGAAGTTCCAGCCAAGGCCGAGCAGGATCAGCGACGTCCAGAACTGCCACAGCGCCAGGCCCGACAGAGCGACAATGGCGCAGCCGATGAGCAGGATCAAGCCGGTGGCCACAATGCTTTCGGCGCCAAAGCGAAGGATCAGCGAGCCGGTGAAGAAGCTTGGCGCGAACATCGCCATGACGTGCCAGGAGATGCCGAGCGTCGCGTCGTTCTCCGACAGGCCGCAACCGACCATGGCCAGCGGTGCGCCCGTCATGACGAAGCTCATCAGCGCATAGCTGCCAACCGCGCAGAAAAGCGCGGCGACGAAACGCGGCTGCGTGACGATTTCAGCCAGCGGCCTGGCGTCGCTGTCGGCGATCTCCACCTTGCCGGATGCTTTCGCCGGCAGCCGCAGGAACGACAGGATGATGGCGCCGACCGCTGCCAGCGGCAGGATGGAGACGAACGAAGCGGCAAACATGACCGGCGCAAGCAATTCGCGGGTGAAGATGACGATCTGCGGTCCGAGGA
Organism: Mesorhizobium sp. M1066; assembly: GCF_040318635.1. Classification (NCBI taxonomy): domain Bacteria; kingdom Pseudomonadati; phylum Pseudomonadota; class Alphaproteobacteria; order Hyphomicrobiales; family Phyllobacteriaceae; genus Mesorhizobium; species Mesorhizobium sp. M1066. The sequence continues at coordinate 50,192 of NZ_JAMYMR010000004.1, read as the reverse complement.
TGGCGGTGACGATGCCGCCGGCCAGCACGAAGGAGATGGCGCGCGCCTTGAATTCAGGCGGTGCGTTGTCGGCGGCGGCGAAGCGGAACTGCTGGACGAAGGCGCCGCCGACACCGATCGTGAGCAAGCCAAAGGCAAACAGCCAGAAGCTGCCTTGAAAAAGCGCTAGCGTGGCGATCAGGCCACCGAGCGCCGTGACGATCGTGCCGGTCATGAAACCGCCGCGCTGGCCCATGCCGCGGATGATAGCCGCCGCAGGCAGCGCGCCGAGCGCCACGCCGATGTTGAAGCCGGTGATCGGCGCTGTCGCCAATGATTTGTCGGGACCAAGCAGATATTGCCCGGCCAGCGCCCCCACGGAGATGGCGATGGGGGCCGCCGAGCCGATGATCGCCTGCGAGGCGGCCAGGATCAAAGCGGTGCGGCGCGCCTCCTGACCATCCTCGAAGGCGATGGCCGTCATGATGCGTCCTTGCCGCGCCCTTCGCCACGCACCCGGCGTGACACGCGGTCGAGCACGGCGTTGACCAGCTTCGGCTCGTCCTCCTCGTAGAAGGCCTTGGCGATGTCGACATATTCGGAGACGATGACCGCGACGGGGACATCCTCGCGCTTCATCAACTCGTAGACGCCGGCACGCAGAATGGCGCGCAGCGTCGAATCGAGCCGCGACAATGGCCAGTCCTCGGTCAGCGCCTGGCGGATGATCGGATCGATGGTCTTCTGGTTCTCGACGACACCCGCCAGAATAGCGCGGAACCATTGCGCATCGGCCTCGCGGTAGAGCGCGCCGTCGACTTCCTTGCCGAGACGAAAGGCCTCGTATTCGGCGGTGATCTCGAAGACGCCACTGCCGGCGACATCCATCTGATAGAGCGCCTGCACGGCGGCCAGACGGGCAGCGCCGCGTTTGTTGGCGTGGCGCACCGAGGGCTGGCCGGGCGAAGCGGGTTCGCTCACGATCGCGCTCCCAGTTGTTCCTTGAGGGCAATCATGGTCAGCGCCGCACGCGCGGCAAAGCCGCCCTTGTCGCCTTCCGAGCGCTTGGCGCGAGTCCAGGCCTGGGTGTCATTCTCGGTGGTGAGGATGCCATTGCCTATGCAGACCGAGTCCTGCACGCTCAAATCCATGAGCGCGCGGCTGGATTCATTGGCGACAATGTCGAAATGATAGGTGTCGCCGCGGACGACGGTGCCGAGCGCGACAAAGCCATCATAATGTGTGCCGCCTTCCGTCGCGCCGTCCAGTGCAAAGGTGATCACCGCGGGGATCTCGAGCGAACCTGGAACGGTGACGACATCATAAGTCGCGCCCGCTTCATCGAGCGCGCTTGTCGCGCCATCGAGCAGCGCGTCGGCAAGGTCGTCGTGAAAGCGCGCTTCGACAATAAGCAGATGCGCCTTCGCCTTCGGACGAATGAAGGCTTTGCCGTGTTGGGATGTACCAGCCATAAAAGTCTCCGGGGAGTTGCCGGTGACTTAGGCCGAAGCCGGTTTGACCGCAAGCGGAAGATTGTCGGTGGCGTCGAAGGTCCGCAGAACTTGTTGGGTTTCCAGTGTTCAGATGCCTGTAACGTGACGGTAGCGACGCACCGTATCGCGCAGACGATCGTTCACCGATCGCGGATTGATCAAGGCTTCAACGAAGATTCTGCTGTCGTTGATAGACAGATCAAACCGTGAGTGCTCTTCGGTGTTCAGATCGGCCTGCGTCTCACGCATCGGCTTTTTTGCCTGCGTGGAATTGACTCTGTTCTTGGTCATCAAAGCCCCTCCTTCGTCGCCTCCACCAACCGCGCCGCGTAGCGGGCCATGGTGTCGATCTCGAGATTGACGCGGTCGCCGACCTTGCGCTCGCCCCAGGTCGTCACGGTCAGCGAGTGGTGGATCAAAAGTACGTCGAAGCGCATGCCTTCCACCTTGTTGACGGTGAGCGAGGTGCCGTCGAGCGCGACCGAGCCCTTGGGCGCAATGAACTTCGCCAAGTCGCGCGGCGCCTCCAGCGTGAAGCGCACGGCGTCGCCCTCATCCTTGCGCTCGACGATCTCGGCCATGCCGTCGACATGGCCCGAAACGATGTGGCCGCCGAGTTCGTCGCCGATCTTCAGCGCACGTTCCAGATTGACCTTGGTGCCGGATTTCCAGCCCGAGGCCGTCGTCAGCCTGAGCGCCTCTTCCCAAGCCTCGACCTCGAACCAGCGCGCGTTCGAGCCGCTGTCGGGCAAGGCAGTGACTGTCAGGCAAACACCGCCGCAGGAGATCGAGGCGCCGATGGCGATGTTCTCAGGGTCATAGGCGGTGTCGATACGCAACCCCACCCCTTCCCTCAGCGGCTTGACGGAAGCGACAGTGCCGACATCGGTGACAATTCCGGTAAACATCGGTGTTGATCCTAGAGGTCTCTTATCCACTCGGCGTAGCTGTCTTCGCCGAAACGCATGTCGCGCAGCTTGCGAAATCCTGCCGGGATATGGTCGGCGTCGATCGGCGATGCAATGCCGTCGTCGCCGATCGCTTCCGGCCCCTGGAACAGCACAATGCGGTCGACCAGCCCATCGGCCAGGAAGGCGCTCGCCACCTTGGCGCCGCCCTCGACCAGCACGCTGCCCATGCCGAGCGCGGCCAGGTCCTCGAGCAGTTCCGGCAGCGCGATGCCGCCCTCATGAGTCTCGGTGCCGATGAAGCGGACGCCAGCGCGTTCGAGCGCTGCCCGCCGCAGCGGATCGGCCTCCAGGCAGGCGGCGACATAGAGCGGCACCCGGTCGACGCCCGAAACCAGCTTCGAGGCCTCCGGCAACCGGATCTGGCGGTCGAGCACGATGCGGGCAGGCGAACGGTTCTCCAGCCCCGGCAAACGCACCGTCAGGGCCGGATCGTCCTCAAGGGCTGTACTGATGCCGACTAGTATGCCGTCCGCCTCGGCCCGCATCAGATACACTTCGCGGCGCGCGATATCTCCGGTGATCGACACCTGCCCACCGCCTTCCCTGCCGATCTTGCCGTCGCTGGAAAGCGCAAGCTTGAGAATCACTTCTGGGCGTTTTCTCAATGATCGGATCAAATAGCCGGCCATCTGCTCGGCGGCTTGCTCGGCCAACACCTTCTCGACCACCTCGACACCGGCGGCACGCAGGATCGCGTAGCCCTTGCCGGATACGCGCGAATCGGGATCGCTGGCCGCACCGACGACGCGTGCGACACCGGCATTGACCAGCGCATTGGCGCAAGGCGGCGTGCGGCCGTGATGGGCGCAAGGCTCCAGCGTGACGTAAGCGGTGGCGCCGCGCGCGAGGTCGCCGGCCTCGGCCAAGGCCTCGGTCTCGGCATGCGGGCGGCCGCCGACAGCGGTGACGCCGGTGCCGACGATCATCGAGCCTTTGCCGTCATCGCGTACGATCAGCGTGCCGACGGAGGGGTTGGTCGCGGTGCGCCCTGCATTTTTTCGCGACAGTCTGAGTGCCGCCGCCATGAAGCGGCGATCAAGGGCGGCCTGTTCGCTTGCAGTCATGCTCAGCTGGCTTCCTCTTCACCCTTGATTTCGTCGCCCTTGAGTTCGCCCAGCAATTCCTGGAAATCCTTGGCCTCGCGAAAATTGCGGTAGACCGAGGCGAAGCGGACATAGGCGACATCGTCGAGCGATTTCAGCGCTTCCATGACCAGCCGGCCGACCTCGCCGGAGGCCACTTCGGTCTCGCCGGAACTTTCGAGCTGGCGCACGATGCCGGTCACAGCGCGGTCGATGCGCTCGGGATCGACATTGCGTTTGCGCACGGCGATCTCCACCGAACGCAGCAGCTTGTCGCGGTCGAAGGGTACTTTGCGGCCCGATTTCTTGACCACGACGAGGTCGCGCAACTGCACGCGCTCGAAGGTGGTGAAGCGACCGCCGCAATCGGGGCAGACGCGCCGCCTGCGGATCGCAGCGCCATCCTCGGCGGGGCGCGAATCCTTCACCTGCGTATCTTCCGACTGGCAATAGGGACAGCGCATGGAGAAGCCTTTGGTTGGCGAATCTGGTGAAGCGAAAGGCTTAGAGGTTTTTGCAGCGATGGCAAAGTGTCGCCAACAGAGCCCCTCGTCGCACAGAGATAGCGAGGCGCAAGCAGGATTGCCAGCCTCGCCAGGCAGCCGCACAGCGTACCGATGTCCTCAGGGAGCGACGTCGGCGGTCGGAAATCCGCATGATGTGCCGAGACTGCGATAGGCCTTAGTGAAGCCGTCCATGGATATGCTTCCAACCGGCGCGTCGCCGAAGGAGACGTCAAGCACCGATGCCCGCCGCATGGCGCGCAGGAGCGCCAGGCTGGTCTTGGCCTGATTGTCCACGGTCCAGCTGAGCCGGCCGTTGACGGCGCCATCGGAATGGAGTTTTGCGGTGACACGGCCCTTGTCGTCGCCGAAGGTGGCGGCGACGGACTTGCCGGCCGGCAGATCCTTGTTGTCGACGGCGATCGTTACGGACGGGTAGGCATCCGGCGGCAGTGCATCGCCGTTCGTGATGACGAGCGTCAAGGTACCGGGCACGCCGCCCGCGCCGATAAAGGCGGTCGAGGCAGCGCAGGTCTTGCGCAGATCCTCACCGGTGTCGACCTCGTCGACCAGGGTCGACCATCTGCCGAAAGTTTCGAGCTTGGGTGCCGCCTGGGCCGCCGCCGCCGGCTCGGCCTGAGGTGCGGGTTGCGCGGGCGCGGATTGAGCAGAGCCGGTTTGCGCCAAGGCGATGCCGGGGAAAGGCACAGCGATCAAAGCGGCCAAAGCGCCAACGGCACCAAGGTCGGCGAAACGAAATGGTCGCATCATCAAGGCTCCTGCCGGTCGCCCCGGCCTGCTGAAATGACGCTTGTCGTTGCAGCAGGCGGTAGGACTTCCTATCGCGTCAGCCGAGATAGGGATAGAGCGGGAAGCGGTCGGTCAGCGCGACGACCTTGGCCTTGACCGTGGCTTCGACAGCTGCGTTGCCCTCGTCGGAATTGGCCACCTTGAGACCATCCAGAACTTCGGCGATCAGCTTGCCGATCTCGCGGAACTCAGCCTGGCCGAAGCCGCGCGTGGTGCCGGCCGGGGTGCCGAGACGCACGCCGGAGGTGACGAAAGGCTTTTCCGGGTCGAACGGAATGCCGTTCTTGTTGCAGGTGATGTTGGCGCGGCCGAGTGCCGCCTCGGCGCGCTTGCCGGTGGCATTCTTGGGCCGAAGGTCGACCAGCATCAGATGGTTGTCGGTGCCGCCGGAGACGATATCGAGACCGGTTTCCTTGAGACTGGAGGCGAGCGCCTTGGCGTTGGCGGCGACGCTCTCGGCGTAGACCTTGAAGCTCGGCTTCAGCGCTTCACCGAAGGCAACCGCCTTGGCGGCGATGACATGCATCAGCGGGCCGCCCTGCAAGCCGGGGAACACCGCCGAATTCATCTTCTTGGCGATGTCCTCGTCATTGCACAGGATCATGCCGCCGCGCGGGCCGCGCAGCGATTTATGCGTCGTGGTGGTCACGACATGGGCATGCGGCAGCGGCGACGGATGCACGCCGCCGGCGACCAGGCCGGCGATGTGCGCCATGTCGACCATCAGATAGGCGCCGACCGCGTCGGCGATCTCGCGAAACCGCTTCCAGTCCCAGACGCGCGAATAGGCGGTGCCGCCGGCCAGGATCAGCTTCGGCTTGGTCTCGTGCGCTGTCTTCTCAATGGCGTCCATGTCGAGCAGATGGTCGTCCTGGCGCACGCCATAGGAGACGACCTTGAACCATTTGCCGCTCATGTTGACCGGCGAACCATGGGTCAGATGGCCGCCGGAATTGAGGTCGAGGCCCATGAACGTGTCGCCCGGCTGCAAGAGCGCCAGGAACACCGCCTGATTCATCTGGCTGCCGGAATTCGGCTGGACGTTGGCGAAATTGCAGCCGAACAGCTTCTTGGCGCGCTCGATTGCCAGTTCCTCGGCCACGTCGACGAACTGGCAGCCCCCATAGTAGCGCTTGCCGGGATAGCCCTCGGCATATTTGTTGGTCATGATCGAGCCCTGCGCTTCAAGCACGGCGCGGGACACAATGTTTTCCGAGGCGATCAGCTCGATCTCGTGGCGCTGGCGGCCGAGTTCGTTGCGGATGGCGCCGAAAATCTCCGGATCGGCATCGGCCAGCGTGGTTTCGAAGAAGGATTCGAATTTGTTCGACACTGCCGCTGCTGTTGCCATGGCCTGAAATCCTCGGGGTTCGGGGGCTGCGAAGGTTCGCCGCGCCATTAACACAGTTGTTTTCGCCCCGCCACGTTTGCGGCGCGAAATTTGCTGGCCGAATTGCGCCAGCCAAGCCATTCTAAGAGGATTGTACCGTAGGATCTGTTCCTGCGCGGCAAGCCGCGAACTGGTACCGCTTGGCTGGGGTTGTTTTCGTGTATAATCCAGCCACACTCATGTTTGTCGTACTAAAATCATTTCCATTGGTTTCGTATCGCTGCCAAGCTTTTGCGCAGCACAGATCGCGCAACTTCAGGTGATCACATGCTAAACGCCCTCGAGTTCACCAACTTTAAATCTTGGGAAACGGTAAACCTACCTTGCGGCCGCATTACTGGAGTGTTCGGCACAAACTCATCGGGAGAAACAAGCCTGATACAGTTTCTTCTTCTGCTCAAGCAGACAAAGGATGCAACCGATCGTAATATTTCTTTAGAACTTAATGGAGACCTTGTTAAACTTGGAACGTTCAAAGACTCCATTCATCGCCACGACGAGACCCGTTCGATAGATGTCAGAGTTACGTTCGATCTGGATACAGAATTAACTCTTTTGGATCCAAGCGAAAAACGCTCTTCGGCTGTGGCTAGCGGCGCAAAATTGACGCTTGAGACTGAAATTAACGCTTATCAACAGGCACCACGGGCGCGTAGTCTTGCATATACGCTTGGAAATTTTCGATTTAGCTTAGCACCGCGTAAGGCTGAAACCTCAGAATTTGACCTTCGAGCCACGCCGCTGGATGGAAAAGGTGACTTCCGATTCGTTCGCACTAGCGGCCGGAAGTGGCAGCTACCCGGACCGATCAAATCCTATGCCTTTCCCGACCAAGCCCGGACCTACTTCCAAAACGCAGGATTTTTGGCGGACCTGGAAGCTGCCTATGAGGCTGAGTTTGATAAGATTTACTATCTAGGACCACTCCGCGAATTTCCCCAACGGGACTATCTTTGGGCGCGTTCTCGTCCAACCGATGTTGGCAGAAGAGGTGAAAAGGCTGTCGACGCCATACTCGCCGCTACCGAGGCCTCAGAGACCCGAAACCTTAAGGTCAAAGCTCACCATAAGCCGTTTCAAGAAATGATTGCCCATTGGCTGCGAGAGATGGGGCTGATAGAGGAATTTCGAGTCAAGGAGATCGGCGAAGGATCCAATCGTTGGCAAGCCCTTGTTAAAACTCGCGCAGGTGCAAGCGAGGTTTTGCTGACTGATGTCGGCTTTGGCGTATCACAAGTTCTTCCTGTTGTTACACTTCTTCAGTATGTTCCAGAAGGCTCCACGGTGATTTTGGAGCAACCAGAAATTCACCTGCATCCACTAGCCCAGGCAGGCCTCGCGGATGTCATTATTCAAGCCGCTACACATCGGCGGGTACAGGTAATTCTTGAAAGCCATTCGGAGCACCTGTTGTTGCGCCTTCAACGTCGTATCGCGGAGGAGTCCATCTCGGCCAATGATGTGAAGCTCTATTTCTGCGATGCGCAGAAAGGAGATTCACATCTGACGGAACTGGAGGTCGATCTTTTTGGAAATATTCTCAATTGGCCGGACAGATTTATGGGCGACGCTTTCAACGAAACCGCGAAAGCCGAGCTAGCTCGTCTTAAGCGAATGAAGGCTGCCTAATGAGCCGGCATGTGGTGGATACCAACGTACCTATCGTTGCCAATGGTCGACCGTCTCCAAACGACAACCAAATGCCTTCGGTTGATTGTCGTATCGCTGCGGTAGTTTTCCTTCAAAAATTGCTCAAATCTGGAAAGGTACTTGTAGATTTAGCTGGCGAGATTCAAACCGAGTACCGCAACCATCTGAATGCAAGGGGCCAACCAGGTGTCGGTGACAGGTTCTATCAAGAGGTGTTAAATAGCGCGCCACAGCGGATCGAAAGAATTGAATTGTCCAAACGGGACGACGGCGAATATGCTGATCTTCCTCAGGCCGTTATTGATGCGAATTTTGACATAAGCGACCGAAAGTTTGCTGCTTTGGCAAGGCGCGAGAATGTGGCTGTCGCCAATGCTGTCGATAGCGATTGGCTGAACCATCGCGCAACGCTTGAAGGCAATGGCATCAGCCTCATGTTCGTATGTGGTTGCGATCGGACTAAATGGTTCATCGACTGACCTGACGAATGCCTCGAGTTCGCCGCCTTTGCCCATGATCGGCTGCAACCAGAATACAAGCTATTTCCTCGCCTTGCGGCCTCTCAGCAAGGCCTCGGTGAGCGTGATCTCGGTAAACAGCGCCTGCGACGTGTGGTCGTTGATCTCGCCCCGGCGAAACATGGCGCGTACGGCCTCGCGCTCGGCTTCGATGCCCGCAAATCTCAGCTCGAGTTCCAGCCTTCCGGCTTCGCGCGCCTCAGCGCGGGCCTCATCGGCTTCGTCCGAGGCGGCGATGCGGCGCCGGTAGCCGGCGACGATGCTGTCGGCGGCGGCAAGCCTGGCGCCGGGCACCTCGCCTCCCTCATCATCAGCGGCTCCGGCAATGCTCTCGATGCGCGCGATTGCCGCCTTGGCGGCGCCGACGCGCGCCAGGCGCTCCTCGGCGGCGCCGGCATCCTCGCCGGGCTCGACCAGCCCCCTGGCGATCGTCGGCAGAGCGAGGCTGGCGATGACCAGCGAGCAGATGATGACGCCGGCGGCCAGAAAAATGACCAGGTCGCGCGCCGGAAAAGGCGAGCCGTCCGGCATGGCGAGCGGAAGTGACAGGATGCCGGCCAGCGTGATGGCGCCGCGCACGCCGGCCACCGAACCGGCCAGCCGCACGCGCAGCCCGAACGGCTCCGCCTTGCGCTTGCCCAGACGCGCGGCGATGCCGGCCGCAATATCGCCCACCCAAATCCATAGGAACCGCAACGCGATCAGGCACAGCGTCAGCGCGATGACGGTCGCGATCGGCTGGATGATCGGGTGCAGGCTCATGAGTTCCGGCGGCACATGGCGGATGATGTCGGGAAGCTGCAGGCCGAGCACGATGAAGAGAGCGCCGTTGAAAACGAAGGAAAGCGTCGTCCACAGCGACATCGTCTGCATGCGCGCCGAGACACCGAGGAAGCGAAACACGCCGGAGCCGCCGGTGAGCAGGCCGGCGGTAACAGCCGCCAGGATGCCGGAAGCTCCGACATGCTCGGCGCCGAGATAGGCGATGAAGGGCAGCAGGACCATCACCAGCACCTGCGCCTCGGCCGGCACGCCGCCGATCCGGTTGAGCAGTTGCAGCAGCTTGGCGGCAACGAACAGCGCCGCCACGCCGATCAGGATGCCGGCAGCCACGGCATAGAGAAAACTGAGCGAAGCCGCGGCAAGGGAAAAGCTGCCGGTCAGCACCGCCGCGACTGCAAAGCGGAACATGACAAGCCCCGACGCATCGTTGAGCAGCGACTCGCCTTCCAGAATGTGCATCAGCCGCGCCGGGACGACATTTCTGTCGACGATCGAGGACACGGCCACCGCGTCGGTCGGCGACAGCACCGCGGCGAGCGCGAAAGCGACCACCAGAGGGATGCTCGGCACCAGCCAATGCAAAGCGTAGCCGAAGCCGACGATGGTGAAGAAGACCAGCCCTATGGCCAGATCCAGGATCGGTCCGCGCAGCGCCATCAGTTCACGCTTCGGTGCGCCATAGGCATCGCCGAACAGCAGCGGCGGAATGAACACCAGCAGGAACAGTTCCGGATTGATCTCGACATGGATGCCGCGCACCGGCGAGGCGAGCGCGGCACCGATCGCAATCTGCAGCACCGGCAACGGCACCCGCACCAGGCGAACCAGAGCGCCGGAAAGCGCCACGAAGACGAGCACGACCAGAATGAAGACGGCGACTTCCATGGTCCGGTTCCAGGCTTTCCCGCCGACCATGCGCAAAGCCGGCCGATCCGTCCAGCCGCCCGTCCCGTGAAAAACACCGCGGCACCCAATCAATAAAAAGGCCGCCCTGAGAGGCGGCCTTTTAGATAAGAATCAAATGCTTACAGCGCAGACGTGATCTGCAGTTCGTTGTTGCCATCAAGCGCGTAGACGTCGTCGCGGAACTGCACCACGCCCGGACCGGTCGACCAGGCCGAGAGATAGAGGAAGTGGACCGGCACCGGATTGGTGACCTGGATCGGTGTGTTTTCACCGGTCTTGATCGCCGCCTCGAAATGCTGGCGATCCCAGCCGGGCGTGTCGCGCAGGATCCAGGTGACGAGGTCGCGCACATTCTGAACGCGCACACAGCCCGAGGAATCGAAACGCAGCATCTTGCCGAACAGGCTCTGCTGCGGCGTGTCGTGCATGTAGACGCCGTCAGGGCTCGGGAAATTGATCTTCACCGAGGCCATGGCGTTTTCCGAGCCGGGATCCTGGCGGAAACGGTACTTGGCGGCGTCGTCGGTCGACCAGTCCACATTCATCGGATCGACTTCGCTGCCATCGGGCGCGAACAGGCGGATGTGGCTGTTCTTGAGATAATCGGGATTTTTCCGCATCAGCGGAATAATGTCCTTGCGCACGATCGAGACGGGCGCGTTCCAGTATGGATTGACGATGATCTCGTTGATCTTGGAATTGACGATCGGCGTCTGCCGGTCGATCTTGCCGACGATCGCGGTGTGGCGAAGCACGACGCGGTCGTTCTCGACGGCTTCGACCTGCGCTGCCGGAATGTCGACCAGCACGTAGCGGCTGCCCAGCGTGCCGGCCTTCTCGCGCAGCCGTTGCAGATTGGTCTGCAGCTGGCCGAGCCGGATCTGCGCCGAAACGTTCATCGCCGCATAGGTGTATTTGCCGAGCGCACCATCGGCAGGCAGACCGTGGCGCAGCTGGAAGCGCTTGACCGCCGAGTCGACATAAGAATCGAAAGCCGTCGAAATGCCGGCGCTCTGCGACAGGTCGCCGGAAACCATCAGCCGCTTGCGCAACGGCACCACATCGGGATCATCAACGCCAAGCTGCAGCTTCTTGGTCGCGGGAACCTCGACCCAGCCACCCTGCCCGACAATGTTCTGGTATTGCCCGACCGCCTGTTCCGTGAAGGCGACGGTCTGCGGGCTGAAGATCGGCAGCGTCGAGGCCACCTTGCCGCCCTCGCTGGCGCGGGCGTCGAACTGATCGTCCCAATTGCCGCGCGCTGAGGATTTCAGGATATCACCGATCACATCTTGCGCATTGGCGCCGCCGGCGACCACCGCTGCTGCGAGCGCGGAGGCTCCGGAGAGGAAAAAACGACGGCTGGTTCTCATGGACGTTCCAGACATTTGTAGCAGTTCGATCACTTGCTGCGTTGATCACCGGGCGATCTCGCCCGCACTGTAAAATTGGCAATCTTAACAATTAGCCAACCATGCTCCGTATCACCTTGGTGTGACAGCGCCCAGGCGCGATACGGATTGCGGGTGAACGCATGGTCTTCACACCAGCATCACTGCCACTCTCGGTTCCATTGGAATATGGCGGCAACGTGGCCTTGGCCCGCGATTTGCATCGGGCGCCGCAGCGAAATGAAAGGCCCGTGCTTTTTCGGTATCGATCGGCATCCTTGATCGCGTCAAGCAGACGGCGGTTCGGCCGCTCCACGAGACGCGCTGCCTATCCTCACGATCCCTCAGTGTGAGGTTTCAACCTTTGGGCCCGGACCTGGCTTCGCCTTCAATTCCGAACATCGTTGCAACACCTCATGCTGGGGGTAGCGCAGAACTTTGTTGTCCTCTAGTTTGAGCAGCAGCTCCCGCCTCTTGTCTGTGCTCTCGCCATCCGTACACGTCATATCCAGGATGACGACATCCAGGCGGTTGATCTTCTGAACCTTGTCCAACGTGCAGCGGACCTCCCACATCTCCATTGCTTTGTCGGTAAACGTCACTATCGAGTCATTGTTGTCACAGGGCTCGCTGCCTTCCCCAGCGAAAGAGTCCTTCCACCACTCCTCGGCAAAAGCCGTTTGCGAGACCAACAAAAGCACTGCGGCAACCGAGCAAATCTTCGAGCGTTTTCCCTCACCCATAACGCGCCCCTCCAGCCCGTGACATTAGGCACTGCTGCAGCGAAAGCAAACCTGGCCGGATATTTGGGCTTTGGGATCAGGAAAAGAAAAGGCCGATGCCTTTCGGCACCGGCCCTGACTGAAGGTCGAAATTTCGGCCGCGCTTCTATGACGCGGGCCGGATCCGATGCGGCGCCTTACATCCGGTAGGCGATGGTGTCGTTCCAGAAGCGGTCGAGCCGCTGCAAAGCGCGGTTCATCTGCTTGAACTCGTCGGTGTTGATGCCGCCGACCTGTTCGATCGAGCCGACATGACGCTCGTAGAGGCCGGCAACGACCTCCGCCACCTCGTTGCCCTTCGGCGTCAGCGAGACACGGACCGAACGGCGGTCGATGCGCGAGCGCTGGTGGTTGATGAAGCCGAGATCGACCAGCTTCTTCAGATTGTAGGAGACGTTCGAGCCGAGATAGTAGCCACGCGAGCGCAGCTCACCGGCGGTCAGCTCGGAATTGCCGATGTTGAACAGCAGCAGCGCCTGGATGGCATTGATGTCGGAACGGCCGTTGCGGTCGAATTCGTCCTTGATCACATCAAGCAGGCGGCGGTGCAGCCGCTCAACAAGCTGCAGCGATTCCATGTACAGGGAACGGATAGCCTCGCGGCGATCGTCGGATACGTTGGCGGTCTTCGCCGCCGGACGCGAATTGATCATTGTCTTTGCCTCTCGTTTGTCGCCCTGGTGATTTTTTGTTTTTCACCTTGATCGCGACACTATCGAATACTCATAAAATTCGACTTAAACGCTAGGGCTAACAAGAGCTTACCGGTAAGAGGTTTCGCAAGAGGCTTAACGAACGGTCACCCGAGCAAGGATAATTAACCTAAAGATTTCGGCAACGATTGCGGGGCTCATTCGAGGCGACAGCGGGGCCGCCAATGTGCTCAAGGGCTTAGTGGCGGACCGGGCGCTTCTGCAGGTAGATGACGACGCGGAAGACAATGTAGAGCACCGCCACCGCCGCATGCGAGACGACAATCAGCAAGCGATGGCCGAATAGCTCGGGAAAGCCGGCATACATGACCGTCTCGGTCACCGCGCAAATGAACCAGATCACCGGGCCCCAGGACGCCAGCATCCACAGGCCGGCAGCGGCAAAGGGGAAGAACACGGCAAGCACCACCGCCGCGACCTGCCAGTGCACGGGCATCAGGTCGAACCGCCACAGCGTACCCGGATAAAAGCCGATCAACCTGATCCAGTAGAGAATGCCGAACAGCAGACAGTAGCCCGATATGACGCGCTGGAACCAGGCGAAGATCACCTCCACCCCGGAGGGCTGGAGCACGACGCGCCTCGAGGTCACCTCGCTCATATCAAGAGTTCCCGTTCGCCGAGCGGGGCGAAATAGGCGTCGACATCCGCTTCGCTGACCGCAGCGAGGCTTGCCGGCCGCCATTGCGGCTTCGAGCCCTTGTCGATGATGGCGGCGCGGATACCTTCGTAGAAATCATGGCCGGCGAGCATCCGATTGAGGATGCGGAACTCCATTTTCATGCAGGCTTCCATGGACAGCGTCAGTCCGGCGCTGATCTGCCGCCAGGCGACGCGCAGGCTGGTCGGCGAGCGGGTGCGGATCGTCGCCAGTGTCTTTGCCGCGAACTCATCGGCGGCGGCCGCACGCTCGAGGCTGTCGATGACGCGGTTCAGGGACGGTTGCGAAAAATGGCGGACAATCGCCTCCAGCGTCGGTCTGTCGGTTTCTCGCCTTGCCTGCACGAAGAAGCCGCGCAGCACCGATTCCGGATCGCCGGTCAGTGTCAGCCGGTCGAGGAAGCCAGCCTGGTCCTCGGCCTTGATGGTGTGGGTGGCCAGCCCCGACCACAGCGCATCGCCATAGCGGATGCGATTGCCGGTCAGCGCCAGATACATACCGAAGGAGCCGCCGAGGTCAGGCAGCAGGTGGCTGGCGCCAACATCCGGAAAGAAGCCGATGCCGACTTCCGGCATGGCAAATTGGGCATTCTCGGTCATCACCCGGTGCGAGCCGTGGAAGGAGATGCCGACACCACCGCCCATGACGATGCCGTCAATCAAGGCCACGTAAGGTTTCCTATAACTGTTGATGCGGGCGTTGAGGCGATATTCGTCGGCGAAGAACTCGACCGGCGGTTTTCCCGCCCGGCCTGTCTCATAGACATGCAGGATATCGCCGCCGGCCGAAAAGGCCCTGCCCTCTGCCTTGACGACGATGACGTCGATGCCCTGGTCGGCCTCCCAGGCGGAAAGAGCAGCGTCGAGCGCCCCGATCATGCGGTGTGTCAAGGCATTGAGCGCCTGCGGCCGCGTCAAGGTGACGACGCCGGCCCGGCCCAGATGTTCGAAGCGGATCTCGTCGCCTCCGCCAAAATCCATCGTGAAAGAATCCCTCTCCCGGCCGCCGGGACTGAAGTGCTAAAGCGTGGTGCATGGCTGCGTCAATGGCGAGCACACCGGTGCAAGCTCTGGCCCGAACCAGGAGCCGGTACTAAAAATCGAGCTGCAATACTGAAAAACTGGATAGAGTTCATTGCAGCGCAGCTCTGGCGGGTCTTCAAATGGGACGATTGTTCATGACTCGATTTTCGCACCTTGCGTGGGTGGCAACTGGGCTGAGCATCGGCTTGGCTGTTCACCCTGTCATGGCAACGACTTTGGAAGACCTCTACAGTTCGCAGACCATCGTCAACGGCAAGTACGAGAAGAACCGCCAGTCCGGCTTCAAGCGCTGTCTCGACGCGGTTCTGGTGCGGGTTTCCGGCGATCAGCGCCTGCCGGCGAAACCTGAAATGACGGTATTGCGTGATAAGGCCGGCAGCTTCGTCGCTGGCTTTCGCTACCGCGACCGCATGGAAGGCATTCCCAACCATGACGATCAGGGCACGTACGATCGGCCTCATAATCTTTACTGCCAGTACAAGCCGGCTGACATCGACCCGGTGCTGGCTTCGCTCGACAGCAGGCCGTGGCTGACCGAGCGGCCACGGCTGGCGGTGTTTTTGGTGACCGAGCGCGGCCCAAGGCATGCCGCGCTCGATGCCAATGACGAGCGTGGCATGCCGATGCGCGAATCGTTCGGCAATGCCGCCGTACCGCTGGCCATGCAGGTGGCTTTTCCCACGGCGGCGCAGCTGGCGCAGGCCGGATTGGACGATCGGGCGCTTCGCAATGCCGAGATGACGAAGCTCGACACACTCGCGAAGAAGGCCGGCGCCGACCAGGCGCTTTCCGGCAGTCTCATCTGGAGCGACAAGGAACTGGGCTGGATCGCCGACTGGCGACTGGCCATGGCCGGCAAGACCTACATCTGGCAGGTGCGCGGTGTCGGCTTCGACGAAGCTTTCCGTGTCGCCATCAGGGGCGCAGCACAGATTCTGTCAGGCAATGGGCAACCCGAATAGACCTCGACCGCGTCGCTGGCACAATCGTGCCGCATTGGTCAGCGGCGGGAGCTCGTGGTAAAAGCCTGCCCGAACGAGAGTATTGGCGATGAACAAATTCACCCCCGCAAAGCCCGCCGGCGCGCGCGGCGTCGACGAGATCACCGGCAGCCGCCGTCTGCGCCGCATGCGCAAGGCCGACTGGTCGCGCCGTCTAGTGCAGGAGAACCGGCTCACGGTCGACGACCTGATCTGGCCGATCTTCGTCGTCGAGGGCAAGGGTGTCCGCGAGCCGATCGCCGCCATGCCCGGCGTCTTCCGCCTGTCGATCGATCTCGCCGTCAAGGAGGCCGAGCGCGCGGCAAAACTCGGCATTCCGGCACTCGCCACCTTCCCCAATGTGGACATCTCGCTGCGCGACCAGACCGGCTCGCACATCCTCGATCCCAACAATGTCATCAACCGCGCCACCCGTGCGATCAAGGATGCGGTGCCGCAGATCGGCATCATCACCGACGCAGCGCTCGACCCGTTCACCAGCCACGGCCATGACGGCATCCTGCGCGACGGCATCATCGTCAACGACGAGACAGTGGAACAGGTGACCGCCGCTGCTGTCATCCAGGCGGCCGCCGGTGCCGACATCATCGCGCCGTCCGACATGATGGACGGCCGCATCGGCGCCATCCGGGACGCGCTTGACGCCAATGGTTTTCAGGACGTCGCGATCATGTCCTATGCGACCAAATTCGCCTCGGCCTTCTACGGTCCCTATCGCGAGGCGGTGGGCACCGCCGGTCTGCTCAAGGGCGACAAGAAGACCTATTACATCGACCATGCCAATTCCGACGAAGCGGTGAGAGAGGCCGAACAGGACATTGCCGAGGGCGCCGACATGCTGATGGTCAAGCCCGGCCTGCCCTATCTCGACATCATCCGGCGGCTGAAAGACGAGTTCCAGATGCCGACCTTCGCCTACCAGGTGTCGGGCGAATATTCGATGATCAAGGCGGCAGGCGCCAATGGCTGGATCGACGGCGAGAAGGCAATGCTGGAATCGCTGCTCGCCTTCAAGCGCGCCGGCTGCGACGGCATTTTGACCTATTTCGCGCCCGAAGTGGCGGAGCTGCTCAAGGGGTAATTTCTCTTTCCGACGATGACCGGTCGCGGCAACCAATGTCGGCGAATCCGCTTCTACATCCCTACCAATTTCCGGCTCCGGCCGGGGAATCCATAGCGGGGGTCGCTTGACCCCTAGCCTGGGCTTCGTTCGAGCTTGAAATACCGCTTGCAATTCACAATCAGTTTGATACAAACAACTGCTTGCAAAATACAACTGGTTATCGAGGAGGCTCGCATGTCCAAACTTCGCGTCAACGCTTTCACCCTGTCGCTCGACGGCTATGGCGCCGGTCCCGATCAGGATCTGCAAAATCCTCTCGGCGTCGGTGGGGAATCCTTGCACAAGTGGTTTGTCGACACCCGCACCTTCCGTGAGATGGTTCTCGGACAAGGTGGCGGCACCACCGACGTCAACGAGGCGTTCGCGGCGCGCAGCTTCGCAAATGTCGGCGCCTGGATCCTCGGCCGAAACATGTTCGGACCGATCCGCGGCGAATGGCCTGACGACAGCTGGAAGGGCTGGTGGGGCGACAACCCGCCGTACCACGTGCCGGTTTTCGTGCTGACCCACCACAAGCGCGAACCGATCGTCATGGAGGGCGGCACAACCTTTTACTTCATCACCGACGGCATCCATTCGGCGCTTGAACAGGCAAAAGCGGCGGCTGACGGCAAGGATGTGCGGGTCGGCGGCGGCGTCGACACCATCCGGCAATATCTGCAGGAGAAGCTGATCGACGAGATGCATCTGGCGATCGCGCCGGTGCTGCTGGGCACGGGCGAGAACCTTTTTACCGGCCTCGACATGCTCAAGCTCGGTTATGTCTGCAACGAGCAGGTGGCGACGCCGCTCGCCACGCACGTCATCATCAAGCGGGCGTAGTTACAGCTCTTTCTCCCCGTCACTATACGGGGAGAAATGCCCGGCAGGGCAATGAGGGGCGGCGCCAGCCAGCCGAATAGTATGGCGCCGAAAACGCCATCGAGGGCAATATAACAGCAGAATAGCGCTCTGCCAGCATTGCGAATTTTTCAGACTCAACGGCCGAAGTCGGCGCCGCCCCTCATCCGCCTGCCGGCACCTTCTCCCCGTATAGAGACGGGGAGAAGGGAGCGATCCATCAATACTTCTCCGGCACGTAAAGCTCGCGCGGCAGCACTTGGCGTTCGTATTCGGGGTTGAAGACGCGCTCCGGCAGCGTGATCTCCTCGTGCGGCACCTCCTCGTAGGGCAATTGCTTGAGCAGATGGTCGATGCAGTTCAGCCGCGCGCGCTTCTTGTCGTTGCCCTCGACGATGAACCAGGGCGCTTCCGGGATGTTGGTGCGGGCGAAGGTCTCTTCCTTGGCCTTGGTGTATTGCTCCCAGCGCACGCGCGACTGCAGGTCCATCGGCGACAGTTTCCACTGCTTCATCGGATCATGGATGCGCATCAGGAAGCGCATCTGCTGTTCCTCGTCGGTGATCGAGAACCAGTATTTGACCACGGTAATGCCCGAGCGGACCAGCATGCGCTCGAACTCCGGCACGTCGTGAAAGAATTCTTCGACCTGATCGGGCTGGGCAAAACCCATCACCCGCTCGACGCCCGAGCGGTTGTACCATGAGCGGTCGAACAGCACGATCTCGCCGCCGGCCGGCAGATGCGGGACATAGCGCTGGAAATACCATTGCGACTTTTCGCGCTCGGTCGGCGCCGGCAGTGCCACAACACGGCAGATGCGGGGGTTGAGCCGCTGGGTGATGCGCTTGATGACACCGCCCTTGCCGGCCGAGTCGCGTCCCTCGAAGATCACCACCAGCTTCTTCTTGTGGTAGGCGACCCAGGACTGCAGCTTGATCAATTCGGACTGCAGGCTGATCAGGTCGCGAAAATATTGCATGCGATCGATCGAAGGCGGATGCGAATTCTTGTAGATCTTGGCGATCTCCATCGACAGCGCCGGCTCCGACATTTCGAGTTCATAGTCTTCGTCGAGCGTGTCGGCGAGTTCGGCTTCAAGCCAATCCCTGGCCGCAGAATTCTGTTTTAGCTCGGTCATTATCGGCTGCTCCACTTGCAAGCTCTCTCGATCGGCGCCCCAAACTCCCGGCTTACAGCCCGGAACGGCAACGCCTGAGCCGACTTCAATATAGGCCCGCAATGACGGTTTTATTGCAGCCTGACCTGATCGCCACCACTGCAAAAACCCGCGAGGCATGATCGATCCGCCGCCCTGGCATGGAGACATACCGCGCAAATTGTCCTACAAATAGCAGCCACATTCGGGCGCCCTTCCCAACCCCTTCTCAATGCAATCGCGAGGACCGACATGGAATACCGCACTCTCGGCCGTTCCGGCCTGAAAGTATCGACGCTGACCATGGGCACCATGACGTTCGGTGGCGCCGGCGCGTTTTCGGCTGTCGGCAAGACCGACCTCGACGAGGCGCGCCGGATGATCGACCTCTGCATCGACGCAGGCATCAATGTCATCGACACCGCCAATGTCTATTCGAACGGCATGTCGGAAGAAATCATCGGCGAAGCGCTCGGCGGCAAGCGCAAGGGCGACGTGCTGATCGCCTCCAAGGCACGGATGCGGATCGGCAAAGGTCCGAACGATGAAGGCCTGTCGCGCCATCACCTGATCCGCGAATGCGAGAAGAGCCTGAAACGGCTCAGGACCGACGTCATCGACATCTACTTCCTGCACGAATGGGATGGCGTGACACCGCTGGAGGAAACCATCGCCGCGCTCGACATGCTGGTTGCCCAGGGCAAGATCCGCTATGTCGGCTGCTCCAACTATTCCGGCTGGCAGGTGATGAAGGCGCTCGGCATCAGCGACAGCCATCATCAGCCGCGCTTCGTCACGCAGCAGATCCATTACACGCTGGAAGCGCGCGAGGCGGAGTACGAACTGCTGCCGATTTCGGTCGACCAGGGGCTGGGTGTTCTGGTCTGGAGCCCGCTTGCCGGCGGATTGCTGTCCGGCAAATACCGCCGCGACAGCCCCACCGCCCGTCAACTCGCCGGCTGGTCGGAACCACCGATCCGCGACGAGGACCGGCTGTGGCGGATCGTCGATGTGCTTGTCGAGATCGGCGCGCAGCGCGGCGTGTCGGCAGCGCAGGTGGCACTGGCCTGGCTGCTTGGCCGGCCGTCCATCAGTTCCCTGGTGATCGGCGGCAGGACCGAAACGCAGTTCCGGGACAACATCGCGGCGGCAAGCCTGGTGCTCGCCGCCGAGGAACGCAGTCGCCTCGACGCGGTCAGCCGGCCGCCCTTGCTCTATCCCTACTGGCACCAGCAGCTGACGGCAAAGGACCGTTTTGGTGCCGCCGATCTGGTGATTGACCGAAGCGGCATCTGATCAGCAAATCGATGGTGATAGGTATTGGCCACCGCAATGATGGGCCTGGCCGCTTGATTGCGACGCGCATCTTGCAAGCCTGGCCCTCATCGACGCACTATCGCTTCAGCTGTTGTGTTTGACGGCTAATGCTCCTAGGCAGGACCAGAGCCGCGAGGCAGTGAAAAGGAGCCGATATGGCGCGACCACCAAATTACGATCAGGAACGCAAGGAACGCGACCGCCAGAAGGCGGCCAAGAAGGCCGAGAAGCTGGCAGCCAAGGTTGCAGCGAGGGAACGTTCGAAGCCCGAAGACGAGACTGAAGCTGAAGCCGAAACCGAAACGGCAAAGTGACGGCAAACGGCCCGCAGATGCGGGCCGCGCCTCAATTCGGATTGCCGCCCCGGATGTCGCCTTGTGTCAGGCCGGCGCCTTGTCGCTGACGAACACGTCCACTTCGCGTGCTGCCGCGATGAAGGCGCGCCTGGCGTTCATCGCCGGCTTGTCGCCGGCCAGTGCGTCATGGCAGGCCTGCAGGGCCGCGCGATGCTTGGGGCTGCGCTTGCCGGGCCAGCTGTTGAGGAGGTAGTCGGAAGCCTCACGCGCCGTGCGCAAGAGCTGAGTGCTTCCCGCCGCGACTGACTTCACAGTCACAGGTGTTTCAAATCGGTTGTTTTCCATGGCCGCTCCTTACGCCATCGGCGTCTGCGAAGCGAGGCGAAAGTGCGCATTCGTCCAGACGCCGCTTTGCGCCCCTTCATCCACTCTTAAGCAGCAACGACGGCAAAGCCTCTGGCGCGAAGACCGCGCCGATCGTTGGCGAGCGACGTCACCAGCCGGTCGCGGCTGCCGACGATGTGGACCGACAGCAGGCGCGCGGCTTCATCGGCGTCGCCAAGGCGCGTGGCCGCCAGAATGGCGCGATGTTCAGCCCAGGCGCGGGCAAGGGCCGCTTCGTCGCGAACCTCCAGCCAGCGCGCCCGCGACAGGCGCGTCATGGCATCGCGCACCGCCCTAAACAGGAATTCATTGCCCGACAGACGCGCCAGTTCGGTGTGAAAATCCATGCCGACGCGATGCCATTCCTCGCGCGGCGTGTCGTTGTCGCAGGACTTGAGCATCGCCTCGATGACATCGACGGCGCTCCGGTCCGCCAGGCTGCATGTCAGGCGAAGCGCCGCAACCTCGACCGCCTCCCTGTAGACGGCGATCTGCTCGAGTTCAGCCAGATTGATCGGCGACACCGTCCAGCCACGTCCGTCCCTGCCGACCAGGCCCTCGGTCTCAAGCCGCAGCAGTGCTGCCCTGACCGGGGTTCGCGACGCGCCGAAGCGGCTCTCGATCCAGCGCTCGGTCAGCTTCTCGCCGGGACCGATCTCGAGGCCCAGGATCATTTGCCGAAGCTGTTTCTCGACGCTCTGCATCTGCGACATTTTTGCTCCCGGTTTCCGGTCGTTATGGCTTCGGACCGTTTGACGACGATCACATTTGAGGTTGCATTGACAGCGGCCAAGCTTGCGTCCATGACGTGCACCATCTTGGTATCCCAAATTGGTATCCGCAGCAACCATCGATAAAGAGTTGCTGGGACAGGACATATGACATGCAGCAGAGCACGCCCCCGGCGACCGACAGCACCTACAACATCCACTGGCGGCGCAACCTGTTCGTGTGCTTTGCCGGCTCGTTCTCGACGCTTGTCGCCATGACGCTGCTTTTGCCGTTCCTGCCACTCTATATCGAGCAGCTGGGTGCCGAGGGCCACGCGGCGATCGTGCAATGGTCGGGGATTGCCTATGGCGCGACGTTCTTCGCGGCGGCGCTGGTGGCGCCGCTCTGGGGACGTCTCGGCGACCGCTACGGCCGCAAGGTGATGCTGGTTCGCGCCAGCTTCGGCATGGCCATATGCATGTCGCTGACCGGCATGGTGCAGACGGTCTGGCAACTGGTGCTGCTGCGGCTGCTGATCGGTTTTGCCGGCGGCTATTCCTCGGGATCGACCATCCTCGTCGCCATGCAGACGCCGAAGGAGCGTTCCGGCTGGGCGTTGGGCCTGCTGTCGGCCGGTATCACGGGTGGGGCTCTGGTCGGTCCGCTGGTTGGCGGCGCACTGCCGCCGCTGATCGGCATCCGCGCCACCTTTCTCCTCTCCGGCGGCGTCATCTTCCTGGCGTTCCTGGCGACCACGTTTCTGATCAAAGAGAATCCCCGGCCGAAACCGGCAGACGCCGCGTCGAAGCAGAAGCAGAAAGGCGGCTGGGCGCAAATCCCCGACAAGCGGCCTGTCGTCGCCATGCTGGCGACCGGCATGCTGTTGAGCTTCGCAACCATGTCGATCGAGCCGATCATCACCGTCTACGTGCAGCAGCTCATCGAGGACCAGAGCCGCGTCACGCTGATATCAGGCGTCGTCATGTCGGCGGCGGCCCTTGGCGCCATCCTGTCGGCCTCGCGTCTCGGCAAGCTCGCCGACCGCATCGGCCACTGGAACGTCATCATCGGCGCGCTTGCCGTCTCGGCGCTGCTGCTGATCCCGCAGGCCTTCGTCACACAAAGCTGGCAACTCATCGGCCTGCGTTTCCTGATGGGCCTGGCGCTGGGCGGGCTCTTGCCCTGCATCACCAGCGTGATCCGCCACAATGTTCCCGATGGGGTCGGCGGCAATGTGCTCGGGTTGTCGATTTCCGCCCAGTATGTCGGGCAGGTCGCCGGCCCCCTGCTGGGCGGCTTTGCCGGTGGTCATTTCGGCATGCGCTCGGTGTTTCTGGGCACATCCATCTTGATGGCCGGAGGCGCGGTGTATAACTGGCTGGCACAGTCGCGACGCGAGCAGGACATGCTGGCTAACCCCGGCAAGCCCTGAGGCGTGTCCTCAAACGTCACGGAGCCACGGACATGAGCACGGCCGAGCAATTTTCCGGCACCAACAGCCGTATCCTCGTCCTGGCCGGAGGCCTCTGTGGTGCGGCCGGCGTGGCGCTGTCGGCCGCGGCGGCGCATCTGGGCGGCGCCTTCGTCGGCACCGCCGCATCCTTCCTGATCATGCATGCGCCGGTCTT
Source organism: Mesorhizobium sp. M1066 (assembly GCF_040318635.1). Taxonomy (NCBI): domain Bacteria; kingdom Pseudomonadati; phylum Pseudomonadota; class Alphaproteobacteria; order Hyphomicrobiales; family Phyllobacteriaceae; genus Mesorhizobium; species Mesorhizobium sp. M1066. Next base: position 27,058 of record NZ_JAMYMR010000004.1, on the reverse strand, counting down.
CCTCGCCGCCGGATTGCTTGGCGCGAATCGGATCCTGCGCATCGGCAGCCTGATCCTGCTGGTTGGGCTCCTGCTGTTCTGTGGCGATCTGCTGGCCCGCGATTTCATCGGGTCGCGGCTGTTCCCGCTGTCGGCGCCGATCGGCGGCACGCTACTCATTGCCGGCTGGCTGGCGATCGCTGCCTCGGCGCTGGTGCGCGTGCGTCCCTGACGCCTCGGCGCGCCCGCCGGCACCAAACGTCAAAGCGTGGCCGTTAGTCCTGCCGGCGCTCGGGCTGGATGAGCAATTCGCGATTGCGCCGCCGCAGCTTGGCCAACCAGAGCTCTTGCGGCCTTTTAGAAGCCGGCGCGATGCCCCAATAGTTGCGGTAGATGTCTTCGAACAGATAGCTGACGGGATGCATGATGGCTTCCTTTAGAGTCTTGAATCGATCCAATCGACAGGCGCGAAAACCGACCCCGCTCAGCTCCGCTTGCGCTCCACAAGGAACCGCCACTCGCGAACCCATGGGCTGGCTTTGCCGCGGCGCTTCTGCGTCGTGGTGTTCGACGAGATGCTCCAGTCGTGGCGGTAAATGTCTTCGAACAGAAAATTGACGGGATGCATGGCACAACTCCCCTGAATACCCTGAATCGATCCAATTCAAAGAATCATCACTCACTTGGATCGATTCAAATATACGCCTTGGCGAGGCTGCGATCAAGTCAAAATTTGAACCGATCCAACGAAAGTGTTAGATGGGAGGAATTCAGGAGACGAAGATGGCGCCATTTATCTCTACAAAGACAAGACCGGTCCGGCTGGCGGACATCGCCAAGGCGGCCGGCGTGTCGCACGGCACCGCGTCCAACGTGTTCGCCCGTCCGGAGATCGTGCGCGAGGAGGTCCGCGAGCGGGTCAAGGCGGCAGCCGAGGCCATGGGATATGGCGGACCGGATCCCAAGGGCCGGCTGCTGCGCGCCGGCAAGGTCAATGCCATCGGTGTCGCGACCGCCGAGCCGCTGTCCTATTTCTTCGACGACCCTTTCGCCCGGGTGATGATGGCCAGCATCTCACAGGCTTGCGATGCGACCGGTGCTGGGATTTCGCTGGTCTCCGCAGCCAACAACGAACAGCTTGCCTGGAACATACAGAGTGCGCTTGTCGATGGCTTCATCGTCTTCTGCGTCGACGGCGGGTCAAAGCTGGTCGAACTGGCGCGCGACCGCAAGCTCCCCTTCGTTGCGCTCGATCTCGATTCAGACGACGACGACGCGGTCGCCGCCATCGGTGTCGACAACATCGCCGGGGCCGGCCTGGCGGCTCGACATCTGACCGAGCTTGAGCATCGTCGCTTTGCCGTGCTTGCCCTGCCCGTCGCGGACTCCGGCTTCGGCCCCACCACAAGGGAGCAGATGGAGAAGGCCCTCTATTCCGGGACGCGCGACCGCCTGCGTGGCTATTTCGCGGAACTCTCACGCGTCGACATCGACGTCGAGCGTGTGCCGATCTACGAAACCGTCAATGACGAGGAAAGCGTGTGGGCCGGCCTCGATCATATTTTCGCCGGCGCCGAGACCCCGACTGCCATCCTGGCTATGTCAGACAGGATGGCCTTGCATGCATTGGACTGGCTGCGGCAGCGTGGCATTACGGTACCGGGCGACGTTTCGATCGTCGGCTTCGACGGTGTTCCGGAAGGAGCGGTTTCCAGTCCGCCGCTGACCACGATCGTCCAGCCGATCGCCGAGATGGGCCGTCTTGCCGTCAAGGCGATCCTTGAAAATGATGGCTCGTTCAGCCGGCAATCGCTGCCGGTCCAACTCGTGGTGCGAGCTTCATCCGGCCCCTCGCCCGCCTAAGCTCAACGGCCCATTCTTGTCGCCATGGTCGGCATCGCGAAGGATGCAGCATGGACGGGCGGTGCGGCGTGAGCCGGCCTGCTTTTGGCGGACCAGCCAAGTCCCGAAAGCCATTCGAGATAGTAGGCAAGCGCGAACTGCATGACGATGCCGGCCGATATCAACAGGCTGTCATAGGCAAATCCGCCCGGATTGATCAGCTTCAGCACCTGCGCCGCCATCGCGAGCACCGTGCCGGCAATGAAAACCGGCAACGATCGTTTGCCCAATATGGCAAGCGGATGATCGCGCCCGGTGCGAAACAGGTTTGAGATGGCGGGGAATGCCACGATCAGGTAGCTCACCGCCAATATATGCAGCAGCCTCGGCAGCGACAGAAACGTCTTGTCGAAGCCGGTCAGCACCGGAGGCAGGCCAAACCAGGAGATATGCCCCCAAAGCGGGCTGTGCACCCAGACCAGCGCGGTTGCGGTGTAGGCCAAGGCAGCGCCAACCAGCCAGCGATTGACCGGGATGATGCCGCCGCGACGCACATGCAGCGTGCCTGCCAGGCCGATGTTGAAAAGGAACTGCCACGACAGCGGGTTGAGAAACCAGAAGCCGGGCTCGGGATAGTTGGGTGGGGCAATCTGATAAATCCCCGCGACCAGCCACAGAGCGCCGGATGCCGCCAGTGCCAAGACCGGCCGATAGCTGACAATGAGCAGGAACACCGGCGTCAGCAAGAGCAGCACCGCATAGACGGGCAGTATGTTGTTGTAGCCGAGTTGGTGGCCGAGCGTCACGATGCCGATCAGCACCTGCGGCGTATTCTTGATCAACGGCTCGATGTTGATCATCATCAGAAGCTCCGGCCGCCTGACGAACACTGCCGCCGCGCAGAAGATGGCCATCACCACCATGGTGGTGACGATGTGGGCGGCATAGAGGACACCGGCGCGGCGCCACATCGTCAACGTTGCCAGCAGCCGGTTTCCAGGTTGGAATTTCCTGCCATAGGCAAGTGCGACCGAGATGCCGGAGATCAGTACGAAGACTTCCGCCGCATCGGAAAAGCCGAAATTCTTGTAGGTCAGATACTCGAAGGCGGTACCTGGCACATGGTCGACATAGATGGTCAGCAAAGCGAGAGCACGGAGCACGTCTATGCGCGTGTCGCGCTCAGTGCGATCCGGGACACGCGACTCGCGGTCTGGGACACGCGCATCGCGGTCCGGGGAAATCTGGGTGGTCATCGACAAAAAGGCCTCAAAGCTGGTTGTTCATACCGGGCAATGCGGCCCCCGGCGCACCGCTTCGATTCCTCCCGAAGGAATGTTATCGGCGGAGAAACGGACTGTAATGCGCCCGGTTCAATCAACTTTCGCGGAGCTTGAAAATATTGCGTTTTGAAGCCGGCAAATTGAGCGAAACCTCATATAATCAAGAGGATGCGCGATGATCGGAGAGACCTCACAAGATGGTGCGCTGCGGCGTGATCTGGCCTTCAGCTACCGGCTTTACAGCCCGGCGGATTCAACCGGCGAATGTCTCTTCCTGCTGCATGGATCGGGTGTCGACGAGACGACATTGGTGCCGCTGGCACGAGAGATCGCACCGCGGGCCAAGCTGATCGCGGTGCGTGGCCGCATTGTCCAGGAGGATGGTTTCCGCTGGTTCGGGCGCATCACGCCGACGCGCTTCGAACAGCACAGCATCCGCACCGAAACCGATGCCTTTGCGGGCTTCGTCGCCGACGCGGCCACACGCCACCATCTCGATCTCTCACGCGCGACGTTCCTCGGCTATTCGAATGGCGCCAATCTGGTTTCGAGCCTGATGCTGCTGCATCCGGGTCTTATAGAGCGCGCCGCACTGCTGCGGCCGATGCCGGTGCTCGATGAGGTGCCGGCGACGGATCTGTCAAAGGTGCGGGTGCTGATGATCGCCGGCGCCACCGACCTCACCTATGCGCCTTTCGCCCCTGCTCTGGTGACATTGCTCAGCCAGCATGGCGCCGAGATCGACGCCAGGATTGTCCCGTCAGGTCATGAATTCGGCAGCGTCGACGCCGCAATCGTCAGGCAATGGCTGTCGGGATCGGCAGCGGTGGCGACGGCAGGCTGACAGGCCTTCCAAGCGAATCTCGGTTTCGATCAGCGCTCGGCCGCCATCCGGGCCTGCGCCCCGGCAATCAGCAAAGCAAGCCCGCTTTCGAACAGCGCTTCGTGGCCGCCGGCGCGATAGTGAACCAGGGTTTGGCGCAGAAGCGGGTAATCCTGCGCCGCCGCATCCAGAGCCTCGCCGCGCCCAGGGCCGGGTGGATATTCGGCCTGCTCTTCCAGCACGCAGCCGACAGTGTAGCGCCCGATCGTCATCTGCAATTCCATTGCAACGATGGCGGGCAAGCCCTGACCGCCGAAAAACTCCAGCAACCGCTCGACATGCCCGAGTTCTTGCGGATCGGCTTCCGTGCCGGCGTGGACACGTGCCCCGTCCCGATAGGCGACCAGTGCGCTGCGGAAACTGCGGGCGTTGTTGCCGACGTAATCCTGCCAGGTCTCGCCCGGCCGCGGTGTTCGATGTCCATGGCCGCGCCGCAGGATTTCCTCGTTCATGGCGTCGAGCAAGGCGCGCTTGTTTTTGAAATGCCAGTAGAGCGCGGGTTGCTGCACCTTCAGCCGTTCGGCCAGCAGCCGGGTCGATAGCGCATCGATGCCTACCTCGTTGAGCAGTTTTAGCGCTTCGTCGACGATCAGCGTCCTGTCGAGTTTCATCATTTCTCTCCAACTTGCATGCTTAATTTATCAGTGATAAACGTTCCTTATCAACGATAATTTCTGAGAATACGGTCATGAAGAGAGCCTATCCCGTGGTGCTCATGGCGATGGCGCTCGATGCCGTCGGCATCGGGCTCATCATGCCGGTGCTGCCCGGCCTGCTGCGCCAGGTCGGCCATGTCGATGATATCGGCTGGATCTTCGGTGCGTTCCTGGCCGCCTATGCCGCCATGCAATTCCTGTTCTCGCCGCTGCTCGGGGCCTTGTCCGATCGCTACGGCCGCCGGCCGGTGCTGCTTTTGTCGCTCGCTGGCGCCATGGCCGACTATCTGTTCATGGCGTTCGCCCCGACATTGCCGCTGCTTTTCGTCGGGCGCGTGATCGCCGGCATCACCGGCGCCAGTATGGCGGTCGCGTCGGCCTATATCGCCGACATTACGCCGGAGGGGCGCCGCGCCCGCAGTTTCGGCCAACTCAGTGCCGCGTTCGGCGTCGGTTTCATCGCCGGTCCGGCCCTTGGTGGCATACTCGGCGATATCTGGTTGCGGGCACCGTTCCTGGCCGCGGCCGTGCTCAACGGTCTCAACCTGACGCTGGCCTTTTTCCTGTTGCCGGAGCCACCGCGCGCCGAAGGCACGCGGGAAGCCATCTCGCTCAATCCACTCGCGCCCTTGCGTTGGGCGCTCACCTTTCCGGCACTGCTGCCGCTGATAGGCGCCTTTGTCATCCTCGGCCTGGTCGGCGAGGTCGGCGGAACCATCTGGGTGCTCTACGGGCAGGACAAGTTCGGCTGGAACCTGTTCACCATAGGCATTTCGCTGGCGCTGTTCGGGCTCTTCCATGCCGGCGCTCAAGGCTTCGTCGCCGGACCGATCGCCGAACGCTGGGGCGAGAAACGGGCGCTTGTCGTCGCCCTCGGCGCCGACAGCACAGCCTATGTGTCGATCGCACTGGCCACGCAAGGCTGGATGGCGTTCGCGCTGCTGCCGCTGTTCTGCCTCGGCGGCATCGGCGTGCCGTCGCTGCAATCGCTGCTCACCGCACGTGTCGGCGAGGACCATCAGGGCCGTTTGCAGGGCGTTCTCGCCAGCATGACCAGCCTTGCCTCGGTGTTCGGGCCGCTGATCATCAGCATGACTTACTTTCACACGCGCAGCGTCTTTCCAGGGCTGGTGTGGATCGCTGGGGCCGCGCTTTATTTGCTTTGCTTGCCGTTGCTCTCCGCCGGGCTGGCCCGGCGGGTAGAGGCATCCGCCGCCGAATAGACTGTTGGCTACCCTCGTCCCATCCTATTCCAGGCATCCAGTCCGGCGATCTTGTAGGCTTCGGCGAGCGTCGGATAGTTGAAGGTGTTGTTGACGAAGAAGTCGACGGTGCCGCCGAGATTGATCACCGCCTGGCCGATGTGGATGAGCTCGGTGGCGCCCTCGCCGATGATGTGCGCGCCGAGCAGACGGCGCGTTTCGATCGAAAAGAGCAGCTTCAGGAAACCGGTGTTGACGCCCATGATGTGGCCGCGCGAGGTTTCGCGAAAGCGCGCCACGCCGACCTCATAGGCCGCACCGCTTTCACGCACCTGTTCCTCGGACTGGCCAACCGTCGAGATTTCCGGCACCGCATAGATGCCATAGGGGAATGTTTCCGGTGGCGGCGGCAAAGGCACGCCGAAGGCATGGCAGGCGGCCACCCTGCCCTGCTCCATCGACGTCGAGGCCAGGCTCGGAAAGCCAATGACGTCGCCGGCGGCGTAGATGTTCGGCACTCTGGTCTGGAACGTATGCGGATCGACCTTGATACGGCCCCTGGAATCGGCGTCGATACCGACCACATCCAGGCCCAGGCTGCCGACATTGCCGGTGCGACCGGCGGCGTAGAGCACGACCTCGGAACGGATGGTGCGGCCATCGGCCAGTTCCACCTCGGCGGCATCAGGCTTGGAGCGGATTTCCTTCACCGCGCTGCCCAGCCGGATGGTCATGCCACGATCGCGCATCTGGTGAATGAAATCGTCGACGATCTCGCGGTCGACGAAATCGAGGATGGAGTTGCGCGGCTCGACCAAGGTTACCGGCACGTCAAGCGCGGAAAAGATCGTGGCATATTCGACCCCGATGACGCCGGCGCCGATCACGGTCAGCGTGCGCGGCAAGCGATCAAGCTCCAGCATCTCGTCACTGTCGAAGATTCGGGTCTTGTCGAAAGGCACGTCGCGCGGCCGGTGCGGCCTGGTGCCGACCGCGATCAGCGCATTGGCAAAACCGACCTCGCTGTAATCGCCGGTGTCGGTGGTCAGGCTGACCTTGTTGGGGCCAAGGAATTTCACCGCAGCCCGGGCGCTCTTGACCGTGTTGCGCATGAACTGGTGCTGCAGCACCTCGACCTCATGGTCGAGCGTCTTGTGCAGGCGCTCGACCAGATCGCCGACCGAGATATCCTGCTTGACCCGGTAACCGCGCCCGTAGAAGCCGCGCTCGCGCCAGCCGGAAAGATTGAGCACCGTTTCGCGCAGCGTTTTCGATGGGATGGTGCCGGTATGCACCGAGACACCGCCCAGACGCCGGCCGCGGTCGACCACCAGCACCGACTTGCCGAGCTTGGCCGACTGTACCGCGGCACGGCGACCGGAAGGGCCGCTGCCGATGACCAGCATGTCGTAGTCCATATTGCCCGTCCCCTGCCATGTGCGCTTTTGCTGCGCCGCAGCAAGCTAATGCTATCCGCGCCGCAAATTCAACCGGTTCAGATTGCGCCTGGCGCCTTGAAGGCCGGCGCACCGCAAGAAGCCCGATCTTGATTCCGCCACAGGCCTTCACCATTTCATGGCTGAGCGGTCCGCACCCTATGTCGGACCTTGTTACGAGGAAATGACATGAACGCGCGCGTTCTCGACGGCGAAATCATCACCAGCAGGCTCGACGATGTCAGGGCCTATGACGGCGTGCGCACGAAGCGCATTCTGGCTTTCGTAATCGACTATGTCATCGTCGCGCTGCTTACAATTCCGTTTGCCATTCTGGTGTTCTTCCTCGGGCTTTTGACCCTCGGGCTTGGCTGGATGCTGTTCGGCATCCTGGTGCCGGCCGTCGCCATCCTCTACATCTGGAACACGCTGGGCAGCACCGACCAGGCCACCACGGGCATGAAGATGATGGGCATCCGCCTCGACCGGCTCGACGGCAGGCCGATCGACGGCCTCACCGCGGTCGTCCATTCGGTTCTCTTCTGGGCCGGCAATGTCATCCTGTCGCCGCTCGTCCTGCTGGTGACGCTGTTTTCCGACCGCAAGCGCACCTTGCACGATCTTTTGCTTGCCACGGTCGTCAGCCGCACCGACCGCTGAAACGGCCCTCTGAAGAGCAGTCGCAACCGATTGAGCACAAATGTGAAGGCGTCGAGTCGACCACGCCCACATAATCCTGTTGAATTTTTCGCCGTCCGCGCCAAAGGTAGAGCGATTCGAAGGAGTGTTTCCAAGGCTCGATGACGCAGCATCCGACCCAGTCGCCGCAGTTCTTCCTGACCGCGCCATCGCCGTGCCCCTATCTCGACGGCCAGTTCGAGCGCAAGGTGTTCACGCACCTGGTCGGCGACAAGGCGGCGGAGATGAACGACCTCTTGACGCAAGGCGGCTTCCGGCGCTCGCAGAACATCGCCTACAGGCCGGCCTGCGAGACCTGCCGCGCCTGCGTTTCGGTACGCATCCTCGCCCAGGAATTCGTCGCCAGCCGCAACATGAAGCGCGTGTTGCAGCACAATTCCGACCTCGTCGGCCACATGCACAATGCCGAGCCCTCGACCGAACAATATTCCCTGTTCCGCAGCTATCTCGACGCCCGCCACCGCCGTGGCGGCATGTCCGACATGACGGTGCTCGACTATGCGATGATGGTCGAGGACACCCATGTCGACACCAAGGTGATCGAGTATCGGCGGCGTGGACCCGATACGTTCATCACCGGCAAGGGACAGGGCGAGCTGATCGCGGTGGCGCTCACCGACAAGATGGCCGACGGCCTGTCCATGGTCTATTCGTACTTCAATCCTGATTTCGAGGAACGGTCGCTCGGCACGTTCATGATCCTCGACCATATCGCCCGCGCCAGGGCGATGGGCCTGCCCCATGTCTATCTCGGCTACTGGGTCAACGGCTCGCGCAAGATGAATTATAAGATGCGCTTCATGCCGCAGGAGCATCTCGGCCCGAAGGGCTGGGAGCGCTACACCAACGAAGCGGTCGCGCGCTGATCACTCTTTCCCAAGTCCGGGCTTAAACATTTTCAATCGAGACGATGCTGGTCTTTCCGCTGGTTGGCGGAGAGCGTGCGATTGCGCCGGTCCCCATCCTCTCCCGAATTCATTGTGAAAGTCGCTGCATGTCGTCTCACGATACTCACACCAAAGGACTTCTGCTCACCGCATTCGGCGGGCTGACGCTGACCGTGGACATCCCGCTGATCCGGCTCGCCCACGGCGAGGCGTGGACAATCTTGCTGCTGCGCACCGGATGCACCCTGGCCGCGGCATTGATCATGTGGACCATCTGGCGCTCGTTCAGCAAGAATGCGCCGCAGCTCATCCCGGGCTGGTCGGGCCTGATCGTTGCCGCGATCTACGGGGTTGGCGCGATTGCCTTCATCACAGGCGTCTACAACACCTCGACCGCCAACCTGGTTTTCATCCTGGCCTTCACCACCATGTTTGCCGCGCTGCTTTCATGGATGTTCCTGAAGGAGCGACCGCGGCCGCTGACCCTTGCGGCATTGGCCATGATGATCGTCGGCGTCGTCATCATCGTCGGCGATTCCGTTGGCACCGGACATCTGTTCGGCGACCTGATGGCGTTGTGTTCGGCCTTCCTGATCGCCTGCGCCATCACCATCTCGCGCGCCAGCGGCAAGGATATGGGCTTTACCTCACTGATCGGCGTCGTCCTGCCTTTCGGGCTGGCGGCGTTCATGGTCTCCAAGACCGGCTTTCAGGTGGAGGCGCCATGGTGGATCATCCTCAACGGCGCCGTCATCATGCCGATAGCGTTCTTCTGCCTTGCCACCGGGCCGAAATACATTTCGGGCCCTGAAGTGGCGATGTTCTACCTGCTCGAAACCGTGCTGGCGCCGGTCTGGGTGTGGATGATCTTTGCCGAAACACCGACGCGCAACAGCCTGATCGGCGGCGGGATCCTGATCGTCACACTGGTCGCGCATTCGCTGTGGCAACTTCACGAGGGACGCAAGCGGCGTGGCGACCTTGCGGTGCAACATCCGGTCTGAGGTGTGTTGAGATCAGGCGCTGGCCTTCTTCGCCACGTCAGGTTCCGGCAGGACCTCGATTTGCGGACCGGCTTCGATTTCGGCTGCCGAGCCCGGGATGATGTCGTCGGCCAATTCGACCTCGCGCAGCCATTCGCGCCAGATCGCGACCAGCAGCGCCATCAGCACCGGACCGATGAACAGGCCGAGAAATCCCATGGTCTTGACGCCGCCGATCAGACCGAAAAAGGTCGGCAGGAAGGGCAGTTTTATCGGCCCGCCGACGAGCTTCGGGCGCAATGTCTTGTCGACGATGAACAGTTCGACCGCGCCCCAGAGGAACAGCGCCAGCCCGGCCATCGGCGACCCGCTGGCGGCGAGGTAGATCGAGACCAGCGTGAAGGACAGCGGTGCACCGCCGGGGATCAGCGCCATGACGCCGGTCAGGGCGCCGAGTGTTACCGGCGACGGCACGCCGGCCAGCCAGTAGGCAATGCCCAGCACCAGGCCTTCGCCGATGGCGATGACGGTCATGCCGGTCACGGTCGACGAGATCGTCGCCGGCACAACGCGCGAGATCCGTTCCCATCTGGTCGGCAGGATGCGCTCGCCGAGACGGTCGACCTGGCCGGCAAAATGCTCGCCGTCGCGATAGGCGAAGAACAGCGCGATCATCATGAACAGCAGCGTCAACAGCAGGCCGAAGGCACTGCCGCCGGCGGCCAGGACGCCGCGATAGATGCTGCCGATGTTGGCGCCGCTGACCAGCTGGATCAGTTCACCAATGCCGCCGGGATGGCCAAAATTGGTGGTCCACTGCTCGTTCAGCCACTCGCCCACGACAGGCATGGTGGCGATCCAGTGCGGCGTCACCGCGCCGTGCCGGTTGGTCTCGATTGCCCAGGCGACCCATTCGCGGACTTCGTTGATCGCATAGGTGCCGGCGAGCGCGATCGGTATCACCAGGAAGGCGAGGATGAAGAGGATGGCAAAGGTCGCGGCGATGGTGCGGTTGCCGCTGACTGCAACAAGCAGGCGGCGGTAGAGCGGCCAGCTGGCGAAAGCGATGACGAGCGCCGCCAGCACAGGAAACAGGAAGCCATGGAAGAAATAGACGCCGGCAGCGACGATCAGCACCAGCAGCCAGCGCGCCGCCGACAGCGGCGGAATGACGGCTGCCCTGAGCGGCGTCGACAGGCCGAACAAGCGCTGCTGCCGTTCCGGTTTCTGGATTCTTGCTTCCTTCAAACGCCTGGCTCTCCCAAACACCCCTCCTGTCTATGCACTGATATAGTGCAGCAATCGTGACGATAGTCCAAATGTCTTGGGGTTAGGTTGGTGATCTCCCCCCTTGAGGGGGAGATGGCCGGCAGGCCAGAGGGGGTCGCCGCGCGTGAAGCGCTAACTTCTCTGTTCAAAGGTAGGAGGCCGCGTCCAGTCGTACCGCCCCCCTCTGTCGCCTTTGGCGACATCTCCCCCTGGAGGGGGGAGATTAGCAGCGTCACCCAAACTTCCCCGTCCTCGGGAATCCCTTCGGCACCATGCGTCCGGCCGAGGCGCGAGCGCCGATCCACTCAGTCAGTTCCTCACGCGACCGGATGAAAGTGCGGTCGGCCGAATCCTGCCAGGAGAGGCCGCTCTCCAGCGTGAACGGCTTGAGATCGAGAAGGCCGCCATCCTTGTATTTCTGCAGGCGCACGCCCTTGCCGCGGCCCATCTCCGGAATCTCGGCGAGCGCGAACACCAGCATCTTTCGGTTCTCGCCGACGATGGCGAGATGGTCGCCGGTGACCGGGATGCAGCGCTTGGCTTCGTCCGGCGCCTTGACGTTCATCACCTGCTTGCCCTTGCGGGTGTTGGCGACGACTTCCTCTTCCGGCACGATGAAGCCATTGGCATCATGCGAGGCCAGCAGCAGCTTGCGTTTCGGATCGTGGACGAAGGCGGTGACGATGTCCTGGTCATTGTCCATGTCGACGATGATGCGGATCGGCTCGCCATGGCCGCGCCCGCCGGGCAGCCGGTCGGCGCCAATCGTGTAGAACTTGCCGCCGGTGGTGAAGACCAGCACCTTGTCGGTGGTCTGGGCATGGAAGGCGAGCTTGAGGCTGTCGCCCTCCTTGAAGGTCAGCGTCGAGAGATCGGCCAGATGCCCCTTCATCGCCCGCAGCCAGCCTTTTTCCGAAACCACCACGGTGACCGGTTCGCGCTCGATCATGGCATGTGCGATGTCGGTCAGATCATGCTCGGGCGCGTCGGCGAATTGCGTGCGGCGCTTGCCGAGCTCGGTCTCCGGGCCGAACTTGTCGCGGATGTTGGTGACTTCCCACTTGATCGTCGCCCACTGCTTCTCGTTTGAAGCAAGCAGTGCCTCGATCTGTTTTTTCTCCGCGCTCAGGCCATCGAATTCCTTGCGGATCTCGAATTCTTCAAGCTTGCGCAGCGCGCGCAGGCGCATGTTGAGAATGGCTTCGGCCTGGGTGTCGGTGAGCGACCAGCGGGCCATCATGACCTGCTTTGGCTCCTCCTCCTCGCGGATGATCCTGATCACCTCGTCGATGTTGAGGTAGGCGATCAGGTAGCCGGCAAGTATCTCCAACCGTCTTTCGATTTCACCGAGCCGATGTTTCGAGCGGCGGATCAAGACCTCGCGGCGATGCTCGAGCCATTCCTTCAGCACGCCCTTTAGCGACAGCACGTTCGGCACCTTGCCGCGCGACAGCACATTCATGTTGAGCGGGAAGCGGCTTTCGAGCTCGGTCAGCTTGAACAGCGATTCCATCAGGATGCCAGGGTCGACCGAGCGGCTCTTCGGCACCAGCACGACGCGGACGTCCTCGGCGCTTTCGTCCCTGATATCCTCGAGCAGCGGCAGCTTGCGTGCCATCAGCAGCTCGGCGATCTTCTCGATCAGCCGCGCCTTCTGCACGCCGTAGGGAATTTCGGTGACGACGATGCTCCAGGTACCCCTGCCCTGGTCCTCCTGGAACCACTTCGAGCGCACGCGAAAGCCACCGCGGCCGGTTTCGTAGGCTTCGAGGATCGAGGCGCGGCTGTCGACGATGATGCCGCCGGTCGGGAAATCCGGCCCCTGGACAAAGTCCATCAGCTTCGCCACCGGCGCGTCCCGGTTTTCGATCAGGTGAAGTGCGGCATCGCAAAGCTCCGCGGCGTTGTGGGGCGGGATCGATGTCGCCATGCCCACCGCGATGCCGGACGAGCCGTTGGCCAGCAGGTTCGGGAAGGCGCCGGGCAAAACCACCGGCTCCTCGTCTTCTTCATTGTAGGTCGGCCGATAATCGACGGCATCCTCGGTGATGCCGGACAACAGTTCGGTCGCCACATCGGTCATGCGCGCTTCGGTGTAGCGCATGGCGGCGGCGTTATCACCGTCGATGTTGCCGAAATTGCCTTGCCCGTCGACCAGGGGATAGCGCATCGAAAAATCCTGCGCCAACCGCACCAGCGCGTCATAGATCGACTGGTCGCCATGCGGGTGGAACTTGCCCATCACCTCGCCGACGATGCGGGCGCATTTGGCAAAGCCCTGGTCGGGGTTGAGCCGCAGCAGGCGCATGGCGTGCATGATGCGGCGATGGACCGGCTTCAGTCCGTCGCGCACGTCGGGCAGTGCCCGGTGCATGATGGTCGACAGCGCATAGGCCAGATAGCGCTCTTCCAGCGCCTTCTTCAGATCGACCGGCTCGATATGATCGCCAGCGCCATTTTCAGGCGGCAAAAGCCTTTTTCCCATGGGCTCGGACTAGCCGAGCGGGTGATTCGCGGCAAGAGCCCGACAGAGATACCGGCCTTTCTGCAACATGAAACCGCAGCCCGGGGGATGTCGGCCAACATCAGGCTGTTACATGCGGGTTCTATGGCCAAGCGTGACGATATCCGGCTATCGGCTCTTCATGACAAATTCACCGGTTTGCGCAAAGTCGGCGGGATCAGGTTTGCCTTTCACCGCGATTTTTGACCAATGTGCCGGGACACGCCTTTTTCCGGTCCAGTTCGTCACGGAATGGTGATGGCGCAAACAATTGAAAAAACAATTTCAGGACACTCTCTCAGGGACCTTGCGATGACAATCAAACGCTCAACTCTTAGGAAATTAGCCCTTTCGACCTTCTTGCTCACGCTGCCGCTGAATGCGGCCCTCGCACAGGATACGGCAGTGGCCGACCGGCTGAAGGCCGCGCTTGTCGCACAAGGCGTCGACATCACCTGGACCGGCGTGACCGGCGACAACACCAGCATGGTGCTGCAGGGCGTTGCCATTAAACCGGCGGCGGAGAAGGAAGCGCTTCCCATCGGCGACGTCAAACTCGAAGGTGTGACCGAGGCAAATGGCGGCTATGATATCGCCACCGTATCGACGACTGCCTTCACACACAGCAAGGACGGCGTCACCCTCGACCTCAGCCCCTTCGTCATCCATGACATGACAGTTCCGGCCGACGGCGCCACCGGCCCGCTGGGCTCGCTGATGATGTACAAGTCAGCCGAACTCTCGAACATGACCGTCAAGGTCGCCGACAAGACCGCCTTCTCGATGGACGGGCTTGCCATCGAAATCACGCCGCCGGCGGACGGCAAGGCGATGGAATTCACCGCCACCACGGAGAAATTCAACGCCGATTTGACGCTGGTCGACGATCCCAAGTCCAAGGAAGTCATCAACGCGCTCGGCTACCAGAACATCGCGGGCAATCTCGAAATGGCCGGCACCTGGCAGCCCACGGACGGCAAGATGGAACTGTCGAAATACGACATCTCGGTCGAGAATGCCGGCACGCTCGGCATGACCTTCAATCTCGGCGGCTACACGCTGGACTTTATCAAGTCGCTGCAGGAAATGCAGAAGAAGATGGCGGCACAGCCTGAAGGCGCCGACAATTCGGCGCAAGGCATGGCCATGCTCGGCCTGTTGCAGCAGCTTTCGTTCAACAGCGCCTCGATCCGCTTCGACGACGATTCGCTGACCAACAAGGTTCTGGACTATGTCGGCAAGCAGCAAGGCATGTCCGGCAAGGACATCGCCAACCAGGCCAAGGCGATCGTGCCGTTCGGCATGGCGCAGCTCAACAATCCGGAACTGACGGCGCAGGTTACGGCCGCGGTCAGCAAATTCCTCGACGATCCGAAAAGCCTCGAAATCTCGGCCGAGCCGCCGGCATCCGTGCCGTTCGCACTGATCATGGCGGGCGCCATGTCCAACCCGCTCGACCTGCCGAAGACGCTCGGCGTCACCGTCAAGGCCAACGAAGACTGATCGAAGCGATCTCAAGATGCGAAAAGCCCGGCAGCGATGCCGGGCATTTCATTGGGATTAGCGAATCGAAAGAATCGGTTCGGGCGGTTCCTTAAAGCATTGCCCGAAGCGCGATCAGGTGTCCTTCTTGGGCAGGGCAACGCGCAGCGCCAGGTCGCGAAGCTGCTGCGGGCTCGCTTCCGACGGTGCGTTCATCAACAGATCGTAGGCCTGCTGGTTCATCGGGAACATGGTGATCTCACGCAGGTTCTTGGCGCCGAGCAGCAGCATGACGACGCGGTCGACACCGGCGGCCATGCCGCCATGCGGCGGCGCGCCATACTGGAAGGCACGATAGAGGCCGCCGAAGCGCTCCTCGACAGTGGCGCGATCCAGCCCGACCGTCTCGAACGCCTTGACCATGGTTTCGGGCAGATGGTTGCGGATACCGCCGCTGGCGATCTCGAACCCGTTGCAGACCATGTCGTATTGGAACGCCTTGATGCCTAGCAGGTCCTCGCCATTCAGCGCATCGATGCCACCTTGCGGCATCGAGAACGGGTTGTGGGCGAAGTCAATCTTCTTCTCTTCCTCGTTCCATTCGAAGAACGGAAAGTCGACGATCCAGCACAGTTCGAAACGCTCGCGATCGACCAGGTTCAGCTCCTCGCCGGCACGGGTGCGCGCAGCCCCCGCAAAAGAGACGAACTTCTTCGGGTCGCCTGCAACGAAGAAGGCGGCGTCGCCATCGGCAAGGCCGAGTTGAAGGCGGATCGCCTCCGTGCGCTCCTCGCCGATGTTCTTGGCGAGTGGGCCGGCGCCTTCGAGCTTGTCGCCCTCCTTGCGCCAGAAGATATAGCCGAGGCCCGGCTGGCTCTCGCCCTGCGCCCAGGAATTCATGCGGTCGCAGAAGGCGCGGCTGCCGCCGGTCTTGGCCGGAATGCCCCACACCTCGGCCTTCGGATCGTTGGCCAGGATGTTGGCGAACACCTTGAAGCCGGAATCGCGAAAATGGTCGGAAACGGCCTGCATCTCGATCGGGTTGCGCAGGTCCGGCTTGTCGGAACCGTATTTGCGCATGGCCACATCATAGGGAATGCGCTGGAAATTCTGCGTCACCGGCTTGCCGTTGGCGAAGGTCTCGAAGACCCCGCGCATGACAGGTTCCATGGTCGACAGCACGTCGTCCTGCTCGACGAAGCTCATTTCAAGGTCAAGTTGGTAGAATTCGCCGGGCAGACGATCGGCGCGCGGGTCCTCGTCGCGGAAGCAGGGCGCGATCTGGAAGTAGCGGTCGAAGCCCGACACCATGATCAGCTGCTTATATTGCTGCGGCGCCTGCGGCAGCGCGTAGAAGGTGCCGGGATGGATGCGCGACGGCACCAGGAAGTCGCGCGCGCCTTCCGGCGACGAGGCAGTCAGGATCGGCGTCGAGAATTCGGTGAAGCCGACCTCGCCCATGCGCTTGCGCATCTCGGCGATGATTTTTGTCCGCGCAATGATGTTCTTGTGCAGCGTCTCGCGGCGCAGGTCGAGGAAGCGGTATTTCAGCCTGATATCCTCGGGATAATCCGGCTCACCGAACACCGGCAGCGGCAATTCCTTGGCCGCCGACAGCACTTCGATCTCGCGGGCGAAAATCTCGATCTCCCCGGTCGGCAGGTTCGCGTTCGTGGTGTCGGGCAAGCGAGCCTTGACCTCGCCGTCGACGCGGATGACCCACTCGCCGCGCACGGTTTCGGCGACCTTGAAGGCAGGCGAATCCGGATCGGCGACGATCTGGGTCAGGCCATAATTGTCGCGCAGGTCGATGAAGAGCAGGCCGCCATGATCGCGCACGCGATGCACCCAGCCCGACAGGCGAACCGTCGAGCCGACGTCGCTCTTCCTCAACTGGGCACAGGTATGGCTGCGGTAACGGTGCATTGTCATTGGTAAAGTCCGGGGTGCTCTAGTTGCCGGCCGAGGCATCACGGCCCGGCCCTGAAAATTTGCGCGAAAAGCGCATGGGAGGCCGGATTTGTCAAGGCAAGCGGCCCGTGTTGGTATCTTGGTTCCGCTTTCCCAGGCGACCTATGAGCCCAGTGCCGATAGCCGAAGACGCTGGGCAAGGTGCTCGACGACCAATGCAGCACTGGCGGACGACGTTGCGGCATGATGAAGGCGAATTTCCGCCCCCGGCAGCGGGGGCACATGCCGGCCGGGATGGACATCTCGCAGGCCAGGCGCAAGCATGCTGCCTTTGACCACGGTGACCGCCAGGCCCTGTTCGACAATTGCCTCCGTGGCTGAGAGGCTCGGGCTGACATAGGCCAATCGCCATGGCCGGCCTGCCTTGTTGAGCGCCTCAATGGCCCAGGAACGAAACAGGCAATCGGGGCTCGACAGAGCGACCGGCAACGGATCGAGTTCCTCGACGGCTCGCGTCGCCGCCGCCGCCCAAATCGCCCTTTCGCGGCATATCAGATCCCCCTCGGTTGTGCCTTCCGGGTGCATGGCGATGACGGCGTCGAACGACGACCCAAGCCGTTTCAGGAGCCGGGCGGTGAGACCGATCTCCATTTCGACCTGCACCAACGGAAATCGCTCGGCGATGCCAGAAAGGAGGCGCGGCAGGATCTTGGCGCCATAATCTTCCATGACCCCGATGCGAACCTGTCCGGCCACCTGCTGACCGGAAACACGCGCAATCGCCTGCTCATTGAGAGCAAGTATGCGGCGGGCATCGATCAGAAAGCCCTCCCCGGCGGCGGTGAGTTCAACGCGGGCTGTCGAGCGCCGGAACAAGATGGTCCCGATGCGCTCCTCAAGACGTTTCACCTGCAAGCTGACGGCCGCCTGCGTTCTATTGAGCTGCTCGGCGGCTCGCGTGAACGAGAGGCGCTCGGCAACGACGACGAAGGCCCGCAGAAGGTCCGGATCGAGATTCGGGATGCTCATAGTGGAATGTTATCAAACTCATTGAGCTTATTCGATTCCTTATGGCCCGCCTGCCCGATATCCGTGGTTCAGAGTTGGCAAGGTCAGGAACCATGGAAATCACAGGAGTGCTCGCCGCGATTCTCTCCAGCGCTTTTGGGGGCACCGCCGTTGGCGCAACGCGATATCTCGCGGGCACGCTCGATCCTCTCACTATCGGTGCGGTCCGGTTCGGCGGCGGCTTTCTGGTTTTGGCCGCCGTAGCTCTCTGGCGACGAGACAGGTGGCCGCCGAAGAGCGACTGGCTCGGCACTGGTGCATTGGGTCTGCTGTTCTTCGGGCTGTTTCCGGTGCTCTTCAATGGAGCCCTTGTCTACACGACGGCCGCGCGAGGTGCGCTTGCGCTTTCGACACTGCCTCTGCTCACAATGCTTGCCGCGGCAGTTCTGAGGATCGAGCCGCCGACCATCCGCAAGATCGTCGGTGTCCTGATCGCAATGGCAGGGGTGGCCGTAGCGCTCGGCACGAGCCTGACGACTGCTCCCCCAGATGCCTGGCGCGGAGATCTTCTCATGGTCGCGGCCGCTTTCTGCATGGCGCTCTACAACGTCTGGTCGCGACCATTTCTATCCCGCACCGCGCCAATCCCGTTCGTGGCGTTTGGCATGGGCGTGGGCGCGGTCTGCCTATCGGTCCTGGTGGTTTCGAACGGAGGCTTCGCGCGACTTGCCACTCTCAGCGCACCTCAGTGGATCGCGAGCGCATATCTGGCCATAATTTGCGGCGCCTTCATTTTCTTCCTCTGGGCATTCGCGCTCGAGCGCGCGTCGCCGACACTGGTTGCCGTCTCCGTTGCGGTTAATCCGGTGACGGCATCGATCTTTGGTGTTGTCTTCCTGGGCGAACAGGTAAGCGCGAACCTGATTGTCGGGCTGGTGGCAGTCCTCGCAGGAATAGGCATCGCAACGGGAGCAGCCGAGCGGCTCAGCCTGTGGCCCGACGATCGGCAGTCACGTCGAAGGCAGCCTTGAGCGCTGACCAAGCAAAACGCGGAAACGAATCCAGGCGAATACAGCGATCATCCCTGTTGGCGCAGGGAATTGCTGCTGGCGTTGGCCAGGGTGATGGTTCAAGAAGGGATCACCGACACGTGATCGCCTCTTCATGTCCTCCATCCGCCCGATGATCCCGCTCCTTCTCGCCGCCGGCATTTTGCTCGGCGGCAATGGGCTGCAGAGCACGCTGATCGCGCTGCGCGGCGCGCAGGAAGGGTTTTCGGCTTCCGACATCGGCCTGATGGGCACCTTCTACTTCGCCGGCTTCCTGCTCGGCTGCCTGGCCATCACCCGCATCATGAAGGCGGTCGGCCATATCAGGGCGTTTTCGGCGCTGGCGGCAATCGCCTCGGTCGGCACCTTGGTCCTGGTGCTGGTCATCGATCCGGTGATGTGGTGTGCGGTGCGCCTTGCCGGCGGCTTCTGCTTCGCCGGGCTGTTCACCATCGTCGAAAGCTGGCTGAATTCCGGCGTCGGCAATCACGACCGGGCACGCGTGCTGGCGATCTACCGTATGGTCGACATCGGTTCGGTGACATCAGCCCAGTTCCTGATCCCGGTCTTCGGCGCCGGCGGTTTCGCCATCTTCGCCATCATGTCGATGATGATCACCTTGTCGCTGGTGCCGGTGTCGCTCGGCGACCGCTCCAACCCGGCACCACCCGAAGAGGTCAAGCTCGACCTGGCGCGCGTCTGGCGGATTTCGCCGCTGGGCTGCTTCGGCTGCGTCGCCGTCGGCGTCACCAACAGCGCCTTTCGCACCCTGTCGCCGGTCTATGCCGAGCAGATCGGCATGTCGGTCGCCGATGTCGTCACCTTCGTCAGCGTCGGCATTTTCGGCGGCGCCATCATCCAGTATCCGCTGGGTTACCTCTCCGACCGCTGGGACCGGCGCCGGGTGCTGCTGATGACGACCTGCTGCGCGATGTTCTTGGCGCTGGCGCTGGTGTTCATCGCCGGCAGCAATCCGGCGCTCAACTTCATCTTCATCTTCATCTTCGGCTGTTTCGCCATGCCGCTCTATTCGCTGTCGGCGGCGCATTCAAACGACCGCGCCGACACGGGCGAGTTCGTGCTGATCAACGCGGCGCTGATGCTGTTCTATTCCTTCGGCGCGATTGGGGGCCCGTTCGCCGCCTCGACGGCAATGCAGTATTTCGGACCGGGCGCCCTGTTTGTATTCAGCGCGGTGGTCTATGCGATCTTCATCGCCGTCATCCTTTACCGCATGCAGGCCCGGTCTGGGGTGCCGGCAGGCAGGCGCGGCCGCTTCACCGCGCTCCTGCGCACCTCGACGATTTTCGCACGGCTGGCCAGGAGAAACGACGATTCCGATGGTCCGGGAACCTGATGATGGCGGTGCCAAAGCTTGACGAAAGCCCCGGCGGCTGAAATCTAGGAAGACCTTACTCCTGTCAAAAGCGATTTGATGAACGTCATCACCACCCAGAAAGAACTCGAGACCGTTCTCGCCGCTTTCGAAAAGTCGGATTTCGTCACCGTCGACACCGAATTCATTCGGGAAACGACCTTTTGGCCGATCCTGTGCCTGATCCAGATGGCCGCACC
The DNA here is from genome assembly GCF_040318635.1 of Mesorhizobium sp. M1066. NCBI lineage: Bacteria > Pseudomonadati > Pseudomonadota > Alphaproteobacteria > Hyphomicrobiales > Phyllobacteriaceae > Mesorhizobium > Mesorhizobium sp. M1066. The sequence continues at coordinate 6,411 of NZ_JAMYMR010000004.1, read as the reverse complement.
CGGCGTGACGGCACTCATCGATCCCCTGTCGCCCGATATCGACCTGAAGCCGTTCTTCAGGCTGATGGCCAATGAAGCGGTGGTCAAAGTCTTCCACGCCGCGCGGCAGGACATCGAAATCATCGTCCACCTCGGCGATCTGGTTCCGCATCCGGTGTTCGACACGCAAGTGGCGGCGATGGTCTGCGGCTTCGGTGACAGTGTTTCCTACGATCAGCTCGTGCAGCGCATTACCGGCGCGCGGCTCGACAAGTCGTCGCGCTTCACCGACTGGCGCCACCGGCCGCTTTCCGACAAGCAGCTCGACTACGCGCTGGCCGACGTCACGCATCTCATCGAGGTCTATCAGCACCTCAGCGCCGAATTGGAGCGGGAAAACCGCGCCCATTGGCTCAACGAGGAGATGGAGGTGCTGACCTCACGCGAAACCTATGATCCGCATCCCGAGGACGCCTGGAAGCGGCTGAAGATGCGGCTGCGCAAACCGCAGGAATTGGCGATCGTGCAGGGCGTTGCGGCGTGGCGTGAGCGGGAGGCGCGCGAACGCGACGTCCCGCGCGGCCGCGTGCTCAAGGACGACGCGATCTACGAGGTGGCGCAGCAGGCGCCGCGCGACACGGCAGCCCTCGGCAAGCTGCGCACGACACCGAAGGGCTGGGAGCGCTCGTCGACGGCAACGGCGCTGCTCGGCGCGGTCAACACCGCACTTGCCTTGCCCAAGGAGCAGATGCCGAAATTGCCAAAGAGTTTCCAGCCGCCCGAGGGCTCGAGCGCCGCGGCGGAACTGTTGAAGGTGCTGCTGCGGATCGTCGCCGAAAAGGAAGGCGTCGCCTCGAAAGTGCTGGCCTCCAGCGACGACATCGACCGTATCGCCGCCGAGGGCGAGGAAGCCGACGTACCGGCCCTGCAGGGCTGGCGCCGCGCGGTGTTCGGCGAGGCCGCGCTCAAGCTGGTGCGCGGCGAGATCGGCATCAAGTTCGACAAACGCAAGATAGCGGTGTTCGATCTGTAGACGAGCGTTCTTTCCTTCTCCCGCAAATGGGGAAGGGAGAGCTGCTCTGCTCAGACCGCGCCGAGCAGGTGCAGCGCGAACCAGATCCATCCCATCAGAAGAATCACCGCACTGACGAAGAATGACCGGCTGCGCAGCAGCAGATTGTTGCTGGTCAGGTGAACCCAGGCATGGAAATAGCGCGACGCGACGAAAATCCACATCAGCGCCAGGGTCAGATAGTTGACGCCGTTGGTCAGGTGCAGCGTCAGGCACAGCACATAGAACAGCACCGGCAGTTCGAACTGGTTGGTGAGATTGGCGGCAACGGTGACGCTGGAGGCCGGCTCGGTCGAACGCACCTTAAACTGACCGGGTTTCGCCTCGCCTGACCTGACTGCGCCGTATCTGCGGCGACCCAGGACGCAGTAGACGATGTAGATCAGCAGCACATGCGCTAGAACGGGCCAGAAGATCGTGGTCTGGTTCATCAAGTGCCCCCTGCCCGGTTGGGCTTCGCGTGCGGCATCAGGCCTGGCGTTTCTGGCCTGCAAGCCAGAAGGCCGCAATAACGATCACCGGTATGGCGAAAAGCGCGAATTTGGTGACGGTGAGCGCCGAGGCGAAAGACAGCGAGTCCGGGTTGGCCGACAGGAAATCGGACAGAAGCCGCGCCACCGCAAAGTTCTGAACGTAATGTGCAAGCGTGTAGGGAAGCACCAGGACCAACGCGAAAATCGACTGCAGCTGCGCCGGCAGCACGCGGAAAGCCTTCAATTGCCGGCCGGTGGCCAGGATGAGGCTGACCAGCGTGACCGACAACAGCGCCGGGAACAACAGATCGAAGGTCAGATAATGCCAGACGAGAATGATCTCGCCGCCGCGCCGGCCGAGCGCCGTCAGCCAGGCCATGCCTTCGTCCGGCGTAAACCCTAAAATGCGCATGTCGAGTGACGGCAAGCCGCCGCTCAACTGGCGGAAATAGAAGAATTCCAGAACCGTCATGGCGATGAATAGCGCCGCCGACAGGAAACACAAGGCCGCGGCATGGCGTGACAGCCGCAGGATCGTTGCCGTCAGGTTCCGCCCGATCCCGTACTGGTCAGGCTCCGCCGGGATAGTTCGGGCTTTCGCGGGTAATCGTGACGTCATGGGCGTGGCTTTCACGAAGTCCGGCATTGGATATGCGCACAAAGGTGGCGCGCTCGCGGAAATCGGCAAGATCACGACCACCAACATAACCCATAGCGGCTTTCAGCCCGCCTGCAAGCTGGTGCAACACTCCGGACACAGGTCCTTTGTAGGGAACCTGCCCCTCGATGCCTTCAGGGACCAGTTTCAGCGTGTCGCGCACCTCGGCCTGGAAGTAGCGATCGGCGGAGCCGCGGGCCATGGCGCCAACCGAGCCCATGCCGCGATAGGCCTTGAAGGAGCGGCCCTGGTGCAGATAGACCTCGCCAGGGCTTTCGTCGGTTCCGGCCAGCAGCGAGCCGATCATGGCGGCACTTGCGCCGGCGGCCAGCGCCTTGGCAAGATCGCCGGAATATTTGATGCCGCCATCGGCGATCACCGAGACGCCGGATTTGTGCGCCGTCTCGACAGCCGACATGATGGCGGAAAGCTGCGGCACGCCGACGCCGGCAACGATGCGGGTGGTGCAGATGGAACCCGGACCGATGCCGACCTTGACGGCGTCCGCCCCGGCGTCGATCAGCGCCTGCGTGCCCGCGGCGGTGGCGACGTTGCCAGCCAGGATGCGGACCGAATTGGATAGTTTTTTCGCCCGCGTGACAGCGTCGAGCACGCGCTGCGAGTGGCCATGCGCGGTGTCGATCACCAGCAGGTCGACGCCGGCGTCGATGAGGCGTTCGGCGCGCTCGAAACCGTCATCGCCAACGCTGGTGGCGGCGGCGGCACGTAAGCGGCCCTGCGAGTCCTTGCTGGCGTGCGGGTTGAGCTGCGACTTCTCGATGTCCTTGACGGTGATCAATCCGACGCAATTGCCCTGCCTGTCGACGACCACCAGTTTTTCGATGCGGTGCTGATGCAGAAGCCGCTTGGCCTCGTCCTGGTCGACATTCTCCTTGACCGTGATCAGGTTGTCACGGGTCATCAGTTCATGGACTTTCTGCGCCGGATCGGACGCGAAGCGCACGTCGCGATTGGTCAGGATACCGATCAGCCGTCCGATCTTGTGGCCGCCGCTGCCGCCGTTCTCGACCACCGGAATGCCCGAGATCGAATAGCTGCGCATCAGGCCCAGCGCGTCGGCGAGCGTCGCGTCGGGGCCAATGGTGACGGGATTGACCACCATGCCGGACTCGAATTTCTTGACCTGCCGCACCTGCTCGGCCTGTTCGGCCGGCGAGAAATTGCGGTGGATGACGCCAATGCCGCCGGCCTGGGCCATGGCAATGGCAAGCCGCGCCTCGGTGACGGTGTCCATCGCCGCCGAGAGGATCGGCACGTTGAGGTCGATGTCGCCGGCGATGCGGGTGCGGACATCGGTCTCGCCAGGCATGACCTCGGAATGACCCGGCTGCAGCAGCACGTCGTCAAAGGTCAGCGCCAATGCGCCGGTGGACGTTTCGATGATTTTTGCCATGGCCAGTCCCTCGATATAAAACGCGGTGGGGGAATACAAAAAAGCGCTGGACCGGAATGGACAGCGCCGACTCGTTTCTTCCCTTTCAGGATTGGCGCTGGCTGGTACCACGTCCAAGCGCCGATGAAAAGCCGATGATTTCACGCTCCCGGAAAGGTGACTTTCGGCGAAGGGATGCGACCTGTGGTTGCCGGTCGCACAAAAGTGACAGCAAATTAATGCGACATGCCGGCGAAGGCATGGTAACCGCCCGCCTCAAGGCCGACATGCAACCGGCAACGCAACATTCAAGTCTGGACGCGTTCCTTGAACCGCACCATTCCGCTTATACTGGCGGTCGCCCTTTTCATGGAAAACATGGATTCGACCGTCATCGCGACATCGCTGCCGGCGATCGCCGTCGACATCCACACCAGCCCGATCGCGCTCAAGCTGGCGCTGACCGCCTATCTGGTATCGCTGGCGATCTTCATTCCGATCAGCGGCTGGATGGCAGACCGCTTCGGCGCCAAGAATATCTTTCGCGCCGCGATCGCCGTCTTCATCGTCGGCTCGATCGCCTGCGCCCTCTCCGGTTCGCTGCCGGCTTTCGTGGTGTCGCGCTTCCTGCAAGGCATCGGCGGCGCCATGATGACGCCGGTCGGGCGGCTGGTGCTGGTACGCGCGACACCGAAAAGCGAACTCGTCGCGGCGATGTCCTGGCTGACCGTTCCGGCGCTGGTCGGACCGCTGGTGGGCCCGCCGGTCGGAGGCTTCATCACCACGTACTTCACCTGGCATTGGATTTTCCTGATCAATGTGCCGATCGGGCTGATCGGCATCTGGCTGGCGACGCGTTTCCTGCCGGAGACCGAATCCGCGCAGACCCCACCACTTGATTTCATCGGCTTCGTGCTGAGCGGGCTGGCGGCATCCGGCGTGGTGTTCGGCCTGTCGGTGGTCAGCTTGCCCTATCTGCCGCCAATCGTCGGTGTCCTCACCGTAGCGGTCGGCCTCGTATCGGGCGCGCTCTATCTGCTGCATGCGCGCCACGCCAAAAACCCGCTGCTGGCGCTCGAATTGTTCCGCAACCAGGTGTTCCGCTCCTCGGTGCTTGGTGGCGGGCTGTTCCGCATCGGCATTGGTGCTGTGCCGTTCCTGCTGCCGCTGATGTTCCAGATCGGCTTTGGGCTGACGCCGTTCCAGTCCGGCATGATCACCTTCGTCTCTGCAATCGGCGCCATCGGCATGAAATTCGTCACCGCGCTGATCTTCCGCGTCGCCGGCTTCCGCCGCGTTCTGGTTGTCGGTTCGCTGGTCGCCGCCGCCTCGATCGCCATCAACGGCCTGTTCACACCCGACACACCCTATCTCTTGATGCTGGCCATGCTGCTCGTCGGCGGCTTCATCCGCTCGATGTTCTTCACTGGCGTCAATGCGCTCGCCTATGCCGAGGTTTCGGCTGAAGACACCAGCAAGGCGACCCCGATTACAGCGGTGTTCCAGCAGTTGTCGGTCGCGCTCGGCGTGGCGCTGGCCGGCGGAATCCTGGAAGTATCGACGTCAATCCATGGCGGCCCGCTGTCGCTGGACGACTTCCACATTGCCTTCTTCATCGTTGCAGCGGTCTCGGCGGCGGCATCGCTGTCCTTCGTGCGGCTGGCGCCCGATGCCGGCAACGCCATCTCCGGTCACGGCCGGCTGACAACACCCAAGATGCTGGAAACGGTGAGCCCGCCCGGCAATTGATGCGGCTGGCTTTACGTTTCGTCGTCCTCCGGCCCTTCGCTATGGCTCCGGGCGCTCGAGTCCTTCGGAACGTCCACTGGACGTTCCGATCCGCCTGGCGGCGGGCCGGCCTCTCGCCCTTTAAAATCCTTGGCCAGCAGATAGAGCTCGACCGATTCATCCCGCGACGCCGGCGGCTTGACGTGATGGACGGAGCGGAAGTTCTTCTTGAGCATGGAGAGCAGCTCGTTTTCGGCGCCGCCCTGGAAGGTCTTGGCAAGGAAATGCCCGCCCGGCTTCAGCACCGACAGCGCAAAATCGGCCGCCACCTCGCACAGATGCATGGTGCGGATATGGTCGGTCCGCTTGTGGCCGGTGGTCGGTGCCGCCATGTCGGACAGCACGATGTCCGGATCGCCACCCAGCGCCTCGGCCAGCTTCTGCGGCGCCAGCGGATCGAGGAAATCCATCAGCAGCACCGGCGCGCCGGGCACGGCGTCCATTTCGAGATAATCGATGCCGATGACATGCGGCTTGTCGGCCGTCGATTTCGTCCGCGCGGCGGCAACCTGGCACCAGCCGCCGGGGGCGGCGCCGAGATCGATCACCTTCATGCCGGGTTTCAGGAGATGATGCTTGTCGTCGATCTCGATCAGCTTGTAGGCCGCGCGCGAGCGATAGCCGTCAGCCTTGGAGCGCTGGACATAGGGATCGTTGATGTGGCGCTGCAACCAGCGGCGCGACGATTCCTTCAGCCCGCTCTTCTTCTTGATCCGCGTCTTCAGCACACGAATGCTGGCGGACCCTGGTTTTTCCGGTTTCTTCGTCATTGCTTGATTTCTTGTCTGAGTTTTCTAGCTCGCCGAGTTGTGGCCGTTTTTCGACGTCTGCGCGTTTCGTGAACGGCTTCCCCCACTCCGTCTCTGCTTCGCCGAGCCACCTCTCCCCCCTCCGGAGGGAGAGGAAGGGTGCCAAGGCCGGCGTCCTCGCGCCTTTCCTCTCCCCCGTCGATCGGGGGAGAGGTGGCGGGGGCAGCGGCCCGGGGGGGGGGGGGGCGGGGGGCCCGCCGCCCCGCCCCTCGATTAGCCCCACCCCCCGATCCGCCCAC